>JANMYL010000011.1:0-12434 GCA_031382045.1 Akkermansiaceae bacterium
AGCTTTTGTTTGCGACGTGACTAGGCAATCTAGGTGGCGAGTTTTGCTTTTTATTCGTATTTTTTCTTGCTGGATGCCTTCTTCACCTCGTCGCTGGCGGTGGTGTCAGCGATAGATTCGGGTGTATCATCGATTTTCGGCTGTTCTGTTACAGTCGGCGTGGCGATAATGTAGGTGAACTTGCGACGCGGCTCGGTGGTGAACGAGTCGGAGAGAGTCTCCCAGTATTTTTTAATCTCTTCTTCCGTGGGTTGAATTTTCTCTTCCAGTGGAGAGAGTTCGATTTTGGCTACATCGCCTGTGATTTGTTGATTTTCTAAGGCGAGGTTTTTAGCGACCGCATCGCGCTCAGGGCTGAGTCCGGAGCCAATAATGGCGGTGATCTTTTTGGAGGCTAGAACGTCGGATGCGAGTTCGCGCAGGTCTTTTTCAGTCATACCGAGGCGCCCCATGCCCTTTTCGATGAAATTCCGATAGGTCTCTGGATTGAATTTTTGATCCGGTCCGGCAAATACACGGAGAGTTTTGAGATAAGCTGAAATTTCATCGTTACCAGGATAGATGCCGAATTCCTCTTTAGCTTGGCGAATGATCATGCGGCCGACAAAGAACTTCTCTGCAGCGTCGTCCTGACTGGTCGCGCCTGTGGAGAGCCCCATGAGGAATTGATAGAGCCCGAAGTCACCAGAGCGGGCGAGGTTAGAAGTGAGTTCGAAGGAACTGCTGCCAAGGCTACGGAATTCTTTGTCGTTGTAGGTACGACCGGCAACTTTGAGGATAGCTTGGCCGCCACCCATGTTCCGAACGGAACTTGAATCGAGGAAGAAGAAGCTGATAAACAGGATCACGAAGACCACGATCATCAGGCCGGTGTATTTGCGGATATTCTCAATCATGAAATGGTAGGGCTTGCCGTTATTGAAGGCACGTGGAGTAAAGAGGGTGATTCAGGCGGCATCAATGGTAATTCGCTGCCGGGCGGTGAGTCTCTCCATCAAGTCCGCGGCCTCAAGGCGAATTTTCGACTCATTTCGACAAGGTCTTGTGAAGATCGGCAGAGAATCCGGCTTGCCCGATCGTGAAAACCGAGGTTCCTTCGCACTCATTATGAACTTTCGCTGGTTGAATGCGCTGCTTTGGGGGAATTCGGTGGCACTCTCGTGGATGTGGGGGCTGGGGCTGTTTTTCAGCGTGCAGATGACTTTCATGTTCGGTTTGCAAGGATTGCTGATGTTCGCGATTCCAAATGCGCTCGGCCTGATGTTATTCGGTTTCCTAACGCATCGCGTGGCGGAGAGTCATAGCGGCGGGCAGGAAGCACTGGCTATTTTCTTCGATAAGTTTTCCAAACCGTTCCGGCTAATTCTCTATATCTATCAAATAGTGGCCCTGACGCTAACGGTTTTCGCGTTGGTGAACTACTTGTTTATTCCACTCAAGCTGGCGACCGGGCCGCTGCTGGCGCTCTATTTATGCTTGATCGTTTTCGTGATTCTGGCCGCGGGATGTTTGTTCGGGGAGGAGTTTGGGATTCAAAAAATTAAACTGAGTCACGCGATGCTAGGCGGCTTGCTTGTGTGCTGTGTAGGAGTGATTTTGATCGGCCTAGATCCGCTGGTGCCGGTGCCCTTCGCTTGGACTTCCCCGTTTCAGGATGAATGGCGTGGGGCGAGGTTTTTCGGCTATGCGATTCCGCTGGTGATAGGCTTGTTAGTCGGGCCGTGGCTGGATCTGCAGCATTGGCAGCGGGCAATCCAGATTCACCGTGAAAAAAGCTCGATCCGGGCGAGTTACTTTGTTGGCGGTTTAATTTTTTTCCTGATGTTACTCTTTCACGGTTGTTTGGCGCTGTGGGTGATGACCGAGCACGGCGGAGAGTTCGGCGTATCAAAACTCGACGGTTTCAAATACGCCCATGATTTGGTGACTCAGTATTTTCACAAGAACTACAAAACTCTGGGCGGCGTGATGCCGCTGGCCTATTTCTCATTCCTCGCGATCTGCGCGTTGACCACGCTCGACAGCGGCTACATCGCGCTTAAGTGGTTCCTTGAGAAAAACGTAGAGAAAAGCGAGAACATGCTGGTCTCGCTTATTCCTAAGCAAATTCTCGGTTCTCCGATTCCAACCTTCCTGCTGATCGGGCTGATCACTCTCGGAAGTCTTCTCGCGGGGCTCGAGCTAGAGTATTTCATGGTATTTTTCGCTTCGTTTTTCGTCGGTTACGCCGTGCTGGCCATTGCCCGTTGCTTCGTGCCGAACTCGCAACATCCTCTGCCTCAAATTAGGATGTTCTCGATGGCGAGCATGTCGCTGGCGATCTTCGCATTTGGTTATTTGAAGAGCGACACGGCGCTATTGATCCTCGGCTCGATACTGCCGTTAGCTTATGTGATGTGGCTGGTTTTTAATGCCGATTTGTTACGCGTCGTGACCGAGCGAGCAGGCGAGGTGATAGAAGCCGCGGCAGAAATTCCAGCACTCAAAGCGATTGCGAAGACTGTCAACGTGGCAACGGCGTCCGACGTAATCGCCCCTCACGATCATCATGCGTTGGGCGGCCATTTCGAGGGCAAGTGGTTTGTGTATTCGATGATCGCTACCTATCAAGATACCAACTCGGTCGGCAACGTTTACTTTGGAATGTATGGTTTGTTCGTCGGGAAAACTCGCGAACTTTTTTTCAACAGGGCGATGCCGGACTTTGATTTGAAGACCAGCAAGTTCTACATTCTTACGCGTTCGTTCGAGCACAAGTTCGTACGCGAGTCTCGCGAATTTGACACCATTACTGTGAAAATAAAGGTTGCAGATTTCAATCGCAAATTTTGCACGTTGGAGCACCAGATTTTCGGCACTAATAACGAGTTGCTAGGCAAGGGTAAACAAAGCCTGTTATTCGTCTCATCCAAGGATTACGCATTGTTGGACATTCCCTCCGAGGTTTACACCGCCTTCATGAAATACACCTGATTTGGGGGGGCAGCAGCGGGAACACCGAGCAGTTACATCCCGCTGATTGCGGATTTCACGGGCGGTAGAGAGTATGTGCATCGAGCCAATCTGCGACTTTGGGATCAAGCCATGGGTGGCGAATGTCTCCGCTGGCGAGCGTGTCGCGGATGAAGGTTGCGGATGCAGGATGGCCGCCAACGATGATGTGCAGCCGGCTACCTTCGCGCGGTTGCGGCGTTTCGCCGCGGGCAAGGACGATGAACTCGACAGTAGCAGCGAGCCGTTCCGAGCATTTCCAACGGGGCAGCGCGTTCCATTGGTCAGAGCCCATGATCCAGAAGAGGCGGGCTTCAGGGAAGATTTTAGCCATAGCCTCGGCGGTCTGATAGGAATAGGATGGACTGTCTTGGCGGAGTTCAAAATCATCGACAACTGCCCACGGTAGATCAGCAGTGGTGAGGCGCAACATTTCGCAGCGGTCGTCGCCGCTGGCAGGCCTGCTACCGGTCTTGTGAGGGGAAATCCGACACGGCAAGAAGCGGACTTGGTCAAGCTGAAGCGCGTCTTGCGCCAGTGTCGCGAGATGGATGTGGCCTCGATGGACGGGATCGAAGGTGCCGCCGAAGAGGGCGATTTTTCTCTGCTCGGGCATGACAATATTATGCTAGGCGGGATCGCCGCACGGTTCAAGCGTTGCGGTACTTTACGACAGATGAAAAACATGGGTATTTTCTTGCTTGTGACCGATGTTTTTAAAATTTTGGGAATGGAGCCAAAGTTGGTTTTGTCCGACGCCGTGCTGCGCGGAGCTTTCCGTGAGGCGGGAAAGCGAGTGCATCCAGATGCTGGCGGTGCAGAAGGCGAGTTCGCTGCGCTGCGCGAGGCTTTTGCGGTAGTTTCCAGTCCTTCACGTCGGCTCAGGCATTGGCTGGAGCTGCGTGGCACGCCAGGCGAGATCCGCGGTAGCATCGATAGCTCGTTGATGGATTTGTTTGCTGATGTCGGAGCTGTTACACAGATGGCGGAGTCGGTGATCCACAAGCGAGACGAGGCGAAGTCCGCGCTCGTCCGGGCGCTACTGGAGGGAGAGACTCAAGTCTGCCGTGAAGCTGTAGAACGCGAGATTTGTCGGGTGGAAATGGCGATAGCCCGCGAGTGCGCGGTTTTTCCCGAGTTGGAGAAATTGGCACATTTTAGTTTAGAAATCGCTTCGAAAACTGCAAGAAACTTGGTATTTCTTGAAAAGTGGCATGCGGGACTGCAGGCCTGTTTCAGCAATCTGGTCTAGCGCTGGCAGGCGAGCAGAACGCGGTAGATCTGGCTTGATTTGTTAAGACTTACTAAATAATTTCTGAGTCTTCATTCTGCCCTGTGAAAAAGCGAAGACTTCAATTATCTACCAAGCGCCCGTCGAAAAATCAGCGGCGAACGCGGATTTCCTTAGCGGACGTGCTCAGCACGGCTAACCGCCGAGCTCACGAGCAGGCGAACCGTAGGAGTGGGAAGCGGGGTGAAAAATTCGTGTGGGCGGCAGTCGCCGAAGCCGAGTTCGAGGATGAGATAGATTCCACAGAATGGCTCAAGCGCCTAATGCGGTGGAGTCTGGGCTTGATGCTTTTGCCGTTATGCTTCGTCACGAGTTGGACTTTATTATCAAGATTCTCACAGGCCGCGGTGAATCAAAATTTCTGGAAAACGGCGGAGTTTTGGTATTTTGCGACCGGGGCGCTCGTCATGATCGGGTGGTTCTGGTCTGGCTTGTTGAGGTCGTTTTTTCTATACCTTTATGTGTTAGGTCATGAGCTGACACACGCAGTATTTGTATTGCTCCACTTAGGAAAAGTGACTGATTTCCACGTCAGTACGAACGGTGGCTACATCACGACGAACAAGACGAATCTGATCATCGCGCTGTCGCCTTATTTTGTGCCGTTCTGGTCAGTGGTGTGTGCGCTAATTTATGGGCTAATGCAACATTTCGCCGGGCTATCGCCAGAATGGGACCGCCTGCTGTATGCTGTGATGGGTATTACATGGACATTTCACATGGTCTGGACTTTGTGGATGATTCCGCGTGATCAGCCGGATTTGAAAGAAAACGGCACTTTCCTTTCATTGGTTGTGATTTATTTAGCGAACCTGCTGGTGCTGGCGGGGTTGTTGTGTGTGGCGGGAGATTCGCCGTGGCAAAGTACGCGGGAATTTGCGATGGAATGGCTGCGTCACGCGGCAACTTGGGGGGACTTCCTGCTGCGCCGGGCAAATGAGGTGATTGTTGATTTCCGCGCAGCGGGGCGATTCTGAAGCTGACGGTTTTCCGGGTTGATCTCGTGAACACGCGGAAGGATGCTATGACCATGATCTATCTGGATGCCAACGCGACTACCCCGCTTCTACCCGAAGTGCTGGAGGCGATGTTGCCGTGGTTGCGCGAAGGGTTTGCGAATCCTTCGGGCAGCTATGGTGCCGCAAAGCTGGCGCGGCAGGCCATCGATCAAGCGCGGGATCAAGTGGCTGAATTGATAGGTGCGAAGCCCAGAGAAATCGTCTTTACGGGTGGCGGCACGGAGAGCGTTAATACCGCGCTTCATTCGTTGGATCGACTGGCGGGGCAGGGGACTGCGGTGGTTTCCGCCATCAAGCACAGTGCGGTCCTACGCTGTGTGGAAAATTTATTGCGTCCGCACGTGCTAGTTCCGGTAGATTCAGGCGGCTGTTTGGAAATGGCACCGTTCTTACAAGCCTTGAATGATGCCGCTTTCGTCTCGCTGATGACCGCTAATAACGAAACTGGCGTGATCCAGCCATTGCGCGAGGCCGCTGCGATGGCTCGGGAGCGGGGGGTGCCGGTGCATTCGGACGCAGTCCAAGCCGCTGGGAAAATTCCACTTAATGTACGAGATCTGGGTGTGGACCTGCTCTCAATCTCCGCGCATAAATTTCACGGACCAAAAGGTGTGGGCGCGCTTTATGTGCGCGAGGGCTTACGTTTTATATCGCTCCTCAACGGTGGCGGGCAGGAAACAGGGCGGCGCAGTGGCACAGAAAACACCGCTGGAATCGTGGGTATGGGCGCTGCGGCGGCATGGATGCTGATACGGACAGAATCTGTCGGAGCAATGCGCGATGCTTTCGAAGCGAAGGTGTTGGCGGAAATTTCTGGAGTCACGCGCAATGGCGACTTCGCCTACCGGCTTGCAAATACCAGCCATCTTTCATTTGATTACTGCGACGCAGCAGGCTTGTTGATTCTTCTGGATGAAGCGGGAGTCGCTTGTGCCGCCGGGTCTGCCTGTATGACAGGCAAGCAGCGGCCGTCTCATGTGCAATTGGCGATGGGCATCCCTGAAGCACGGGCTAAAAGCAGCTTGCGGTTCAGTTTCTCTAGGCTCAACACGATGGAAGAAACGGTGGCTGCAGCTGAGGCATTGAAGAAAGCAGTAGAAAAACTGCGGAGGGTGCAGGGCGCCGGAGTTGGTCCGGTGGTGGTGTATTCGCCTCAATAAAATCCAATATTAGCCGCCGGCGGCTTTCAGGCGAAGCAGCGGATCGCGAGTTTTGCTGTCGGTGGCCGACTTTAGTAAGTTATCAATGATCTTGGCCAAATCGCTACGCTGATTGCTTTTTTTGAGGATGGCGTTGGCGGCCTCCTCTGCGGCGCTTCTGAGCGAGCCATGGGGGCTAAACTGGACGACGGAAAGTAAGGGCTCGAACTGCGCATCGTCTGCGACGGTGCCAAGAATTTGTATCGCGGCGAGGGCGGAGCGAACGTCCGGCGAAGTGCGTGCGAATTCTAACAAGGCAGGTGCCATCGCGCTGTTGACGCGTTTTGCGAGCACCTCAAGAATCATGGCCTCACGGACTTCGGGGAAAATCTGTGTGCTGGTGGTGGCAAACTCAGTGAGGCTGGCGTTGATGTCACTGCCATCGCTGGATTTTGCAAGAGTCAGTGCTTTGAAGATTTTTTTCTGCTTTTGCTCTGTATCGGCATTGGTGACCAATTCGAGAAAATGGTTGAATTCCGCACCGGTCATCGGGATTTCGGTGGTCCCGGCGATCGTTGCTTCGGCGAGCATGATTTGGTGGCGTTGGCTGGCTCTGCTTTGCTTAATTCGGTCGTAAAGGAAAAAACCTACAATAGAAATAACGACGATCGAAGCTACTGTGATGGCAATTTTCCGGCTTTGGCCGGAATTTTTAGGAGTTTGGGTGGCGACGTATGATCTGGTAGGAGGCTGGTCACTTGGGGTAGATGTGGGCTTGGGTGGAGGGACGTCGGTAATTTCGTGCGAGGAGGTGTAAATGCTCGGTTTCGAACCCTTGGGCGGAAGTAGTGGCTGAGGCGCGGTGATGACTCGGGCTTGCGCGGGGACAGCGACAGCGGCGGGCTTGGCCACGGCGGCAGAAGGCGCCAGGCGAGGGCGGGGACTGGCTGGAAGCGGGGGTTTAGCGGTCCCAAGACTCATTGCGGGATTGTGATTCTTGTCGTTATTTAAAAATACAAGCAACGCATCTCTCGCTGATTCCGGGCGATCGATAGGCAGCCGGTTGATGAGCCACATGATCCAGTCACAAACCCACATTGGGATTTCCGAGCGTACTTGATGAATCGGAATGACCTTGTGCTCAAGGTGGGCAGTCATGACATCATGGGAGGTTTTGCCATTGAATGGGTATTTCCCGGTCAGTGCCTGATAGTAAACGCAACCCATGGAATAGATGTCCGAACGGGCGTCTAGCGGGAGCCTCTCGAATTGTTCGGGAGGCATGAAAAAAATTGAGCCGAAAACCGCTTCGATTCCCTGTAGGTCCTCCAATGATTGAGAGTGATTCAAGCTTGCTAGGCCGAAATCTACAATTTTCATCTGGAATTTCCCAGAAGGAAGCCAAGTGAGCATTAAGTTCGAGGGCTTGATGTCGCTGTGGATCAAATCAAGTTCTTGTGCGGCGATGAGAGCTTCCAGCGTCTGGAGAGCAAGTTCGCGGAAGTCTGGCCAAGTCAGGGGTGCCAGCTCGATGACTTCGTCGAGGGTTTTTCCACTGATCAATTCCATCACCACGTAAGGGCCATCTTCGTCCGCGCCGACGTCATAGATGGTGACGATGTTCGGATGCTGGAGCGAGGCGAGTGCGCCGGCCTCCTTGATCAGTTGGCGAGTTGATTCCTCCAGTAATTCGGGATCTCCTGCGGGCACTGAAATGCGCTTAATCGCGACTTCGCGATTCATACGGGTATCAAAGCCACGATAGACTGCACCCAGTCCTCCTTGGCCTATTTTCCCGCGAATTTCGTAACGATCTTCCATGATTTATTTCTGTTTCAAAGTGAAAAAATATTTTTCTAACTGCAACCACCAAAATCCACCATTAAGATACAGCGCGTTCTAGACGCTCTCTGCGGTAGAGGGTAGGCGACAAGCCAACGATGCGAACAAAGCTGCGATTGAATTGTGAAAGCGACTGATAACCCACGAGGAATGCAATTTCAGAGATCCGTGCTTCGGGTTTGAGCAGTTCGCGTTTCGCCCAGTCTATGCGGCAGCGGTTGACGTAGTCCGTGAGCGTCAGGCCGGCGGAGTCTTTGAATAGCCGGCAAAAATGCGATTCGCTAAGTCCCGCTTGGCGGGCGACTTGGCCGAGCGGCAGTGGTTGATCAAGGTTTTCGTGAATGTATTTGCGGGCCTTTGCGATGGCAGCGGGTTCGCTGCCTTCCTCAATGATGGTCAGTGAATCTGCATGTTCACTGAGTTGTTCGCCGAAGCTTTCAAGCAACGTGACCATGCTTTGGTAGCGCTTTGGCTCGACGAAGCGGGTCTCCATGTAGGCAATTCTTAATATATTGCGCGATTTTAGATTGAGCGTTTTGCGACCTATTGCGCCCAGCAGGACGTCGAATTGTTCTTCGGTGGGAGTCTGACTGAAGACTTGGCCAGTTTTCAAAAAGCCGATCACTGAAGCACCCATCTTGATGGGCACTGCCGTCGCGCAGAGACCTGCGAAACAATGGCAGGTGGTCGGCCCATTAACTTCCGCTTCTTGCATTAGACGGCGGTTGGTTTCTAGACAGGCACCGCAGGCGCTGTTACAAAGGTTCAATGCCTCGCAAAACGGGCTCCTGTTAACCGATTGGTCATCTAGGCACCATTTTTCTGGATCTGCGGACACGATTCGCAAGGGCAGCCCAGTAGCCGTGCGAAACGCGTCTCGGTAAATCTTGAATCGCTCGGAATTTGCGATCCGTCTAAGTAGCGTAGTTTCGAACTCTTGGTGGGCTGAATAATTGGCTGGCATGAATTCTTTTGGGGGGAATCTATCTGAGGCTAGGAAGTTATGCCGACCAAATCAACCTTTGTTACCGTTAAGACACCGAGAAATTGTTGCAACGATCAAAATTGAGACAATCGAGCTCATCGGCATCAGCACTGCGGCAAGCAGTGGACTCATTTTTCCAGCACTGGAAAACGCCACGGTGGTGAGATTATAAAGGATCGCGAAGCCGAAGGCCGTTCGCACCGCATGCGCCCGTGCTGCAGCAGTTTCGAACAAGTGGGGAAGGAATTCCAGCCCCGCGCCAAGCGTATAGAAGTCTGCTTTCGACTCCAGCAAGCTACGATCCACCACCGGCGTGCCCGTCACGAAAGCTGCATCAAAGGCTAGCGAATCGTTCGCGCCGTCGCCCAAATAAAGTGTATCTTGGCGGTCCATTTCTATCACGGCAGCTGCTTTTTCCATCGGCGAAAGCCCGCCGTATGACTGGTTTTTCGGCAGTCCGAGCTCGATCGCCATGTTCGCTACTTTGTGCGAATGGTCGCCGGAAAGCAGGTGAAGCGACAGCCCGAGCCGCTCCAGTTGCCGGAGCATGACGATAGCGCCGGGCCGCAGGGATTCGCTGAAATGAAACGAGGCCACGAGTCCGCCGTTGCGCCGCAATTCACTGCCCGCCGTTTCCGCGGCTCCTGCCACTGGCCCATCGCCCGCCCAACCGGCTTTACCCAATGACCAGCCATCCATCGCGACTCCGAGTCCTGGAAATTCCAGGGTTGCTGGCATTTCATCTGCCGCTAGCAATTTTTGGCCGCGGGTGCCCAGCGCTTCCAGCAGCGAGCGCGCGATAGGGTGTAGCGAGCCGTGCGTCATCCGGGCCAAGGCCTGCGCCGACTCGTCATCAAGCACCGCCAATGTTTCCGGATTTTCCAACACGGGCCGCTCTAAGGTCAGAGTTCCCGTTTTATCGAACACCACCCGCCGCACTCGTCTCAAGCGAGACCACAAAGTCGCCGTCCGCGTGAAAACCCCGAGCCGCTCCATGGCCGCTGCTGCCAGATCATCCGCCAACGGGATCGAAACTCCCAGCGCGCATGGACAGGAAACCACAAACACCGAAATCATCGCTTGCACGCCCATCAGCCAGTCGCCACGCAAGCCCCAGAAAACAAGGGCCGCCACACCCGCCATGAGCACGATGCTCAGATAGAATCGTAGCAGCCTGTCCAGCCCGGGCGTGCCGCGTTCGCCTATGGTCGGAGCCGTGAGTTTAGCAATCAGCGAGTCCTCCCAGCGCTCACTTGCCACCACTGCCACCTGAGTCCGACTCAATAAAATTGCACCCGAAGGCAATCTTGCCCCTGCCGAATAGCGCACTGGATCAGCCTCACCATGGATCCATTCCAGCGAGAAATCTGCCTCTTCCGCCGCCAATACCCCGCTCACCGGCAGCGCCTGACCCGGTCCTAGCAGGAACCTCAGTCCCGGTATAATGTCCGCCCGCGCCACCAGCGCATCCACGTCTTCAGCCCGCGGCACCGCTGCGGGCACGGGTTGCTGACGCACCAGCCGCCGCCTGTTACGCTCCACCGCCGCCGTTTGCAAATACCGCCCAGCCAGCATCAAAAATACAAAAATTGAAACAAAATCAAAATACAACAACTGCTCTTTCCCCAGCGCCCAGCCCGCGATCGACCCTATATAAGCCGCTATCAGACCGAGCGCGATCGGCAAATCAATGTGCAAAGCACCCACGCGCAGCGCCCGCCACGCTCGATCCATAAAATACCCGCCACCCACCAACATTGACAAAGTGGCTGACAAAAATGCGATCAACTGGAACAAGTTTGCAAACTCGAAATCAGCCGGCATCCCCAGATAGACCGGCACCGAGAAGCCCATCGTATTCAGGGCGAAAGCTCCGCAAAGCCCCATCCGCGCCGCCAGCCGCCGCCGCTCATGATCTCCTCTCAGCGCGCCCGCAGGAGCCGCCACGTATCCGAATTGGCACAGCTCGCGCAAAAACGGCTCCAGCTCACATCTGCCCGGCATCCATTCCAGATACAGTTGCCCACTTGCCGGACTCGCCGCCGCCCGGATGCTGCCCGCGTGCCGTGCGAAGAGCTTCTCCACCAGCCAGACGCAGCCGACACACGAAATGCCCTCCAGCGCCAGATCCAACTGCGCGCCGTCGCCCGCGGCCATCGCCTTTTTTTCCGCCTCCAGCACCTTGGCCTCCAGCCAGGAAAAATCGTGCTCTTCGAATGGCCGGCTCCGCACTGGAGCCACTGCCAATCCCTGCTTCAAATCATAAAACTGTTCGAAGCCATTTTCTGAAATCAAGTCTGCCACGAACTCACAGCCCTTGCAGCAGAAGCGCACCGCAGCGTTCTTCGCCAAGAATTCCGTTCCACAATGTTCGCAGCTTGCCACTTCCTAAGAGTCTCAGGTCGCTCGCTCGTCATTGCCAAGCATCACCTCTCACAAACCACGCGGTATTTAGGAAATCGCCAAGGTTACTGACAATCGCTCCACAAGGACGTTGGAAGATTGCCATCTGCGCCGGGGCGTTTCATCGTCTCCGCCCGCTCATGGCAGTTGAAACTAAACCCGCACCCACTTTCCGCAAAACCGCAGAACTCCAGCAAGGAGCGACGGCAGTGGAGGACGTCACCCGCGCCTTACCGCACGCGCTCGGACCTGAAAAGAGCTTGTTGTCCTCAATGCTCCAAGACCCGCAGGAATACATCGGCGTGGCTATCGAGGAAAAACTCACTCCGGAGCATTTTTATCTGCCGTCGCACTCGACTTTGTTCGCATTTCTCATCGAACTCTTCGAGGCTGGAAATGAGGTTGAACTCGTCTCGCTGGTCCAGCGGCTACTCGACCGCGGTTTGCTCGACCGCATTGGCGGTCCTTCCTCGTTGACGGACCTGTACACCTACGCGCCAAGTCCGGGGCATTTCCGCCACCACCTTCAACACGTGAAGGACAAGTTCGTCCTTCGCTCGATCATTCAAAATTCCAACGAAGCCATCGCCCAAGCTTACGACGCGCCTGACGAAGTCGAGGCGCTGCTGGACACAGTGGAGGCCAAGATGCTCGCCATCCGCGAAGGCTCGGAAACGAACAAAGCACCCACCATCAAGCAGTCAGTGCACGAAGTCATTGAGCAATTCCAAGCGCTGCTCGCCGGTGAAAAAGGCGCGCAGGGG
>JANMYL010000106.1:0-6184 GCA_031382045.1 Akkermansiaceae bacterium
GCACCCAATCATCCGCTCGATAGAGAATGATCTCTCCTTTCCAGACTTACTCGCCCTTCAGTATCGACATTGGCTGCCCGACTGGTCGCTGATCCGTCAGGATAAAAACTCCATGGCGCACTCGCTGGAATACCGCGCCCCCTTCCTCGACCATCGTCTAATCGACTTCGCACTGGGCCACCCTGAAGCAGCACAAATCCGGCGCGGAAACAAGCGCATCTGGCGCAGCCTCGCCGCACGCCACTTACCAGCCACCATTACCCAGCGGCCGAAACAGCCGTTTTACCTTCCACTTGAGCATCCCTCTTGGCGTGAGCCACTCATCGCCATCGCGCGGGAAACGCTGACCACCCAGAGTATCGCGCGCCATGGCTGGCTCCACTATCCGGCCGTCGAGCCGCTATTTTCTGCACGCACTTTTTTACCATTAAAACAATTGGCAGCGCTGGTGATTTTGCAGATGTGGCTGGATGGCTTCGCGCACGGAGCTGAGTGAAGTCGCGGTCATTTCTTGGTCGATTTCGCAGGCACAAATGATTTTCTTCCCGCCACCTACTTTTACATAATGCATCTCAAGCCTCAAAAAATTATCCGTTGCGGCCTCGTCGGTGCTGGAGCGATGGGACGTGCCATCGCCTACCAAATCTCAGCCACGCCGGGGATGGAGATCGCGTGGGTGGCGGATCAGGATGAAGCTGCACTTCTAGCAACCACTGCCATCCTACCAGGCCTACGCACCGGTTCCAGCGTCGCCGACCTCCTCGAAGAATACCCACTCGATGTCTTCGTGGAAGCGACTAACTCGATCGGCCCGGCAGCCAGCTACTGCCTGAGCGCGATCGACGCAGGATGCCATATCGTGCTGATGAATGCTGAGGTGGATCTCGCGCTCGGCCCGCTACTCGCCCACGAAGCCCGCAAGAAAAACCTCGTTGTCACCTCGGACGCTGGCGACCAGCACGGCGTGCTTGCCAGCATGATCACCGAAGCAGGGCAGATGGGATTCGAGATCATCCAAGCAGGAAATATCAAAGGTTTCCTAGACCGCTACGCCACACCAGGCTCGCTCGCCCTAGAGGCTGAGAAACGGCGACTTTCTCCCTCCCAATGCTGCGCCTACACCGACGGCACCAAGCTCCACATCGAAATGGCCGTGCTCGCCAATGCTCTCGGCTACCTCCCACCGCCGGGCGGCATGACCGGCCCGCGCGCTGCCTCCGTGCAAGAAGCTCTCCAGCTTTTCGATTTCTCCCAATACGGCGATACACCACGCATCGACTACGTCCTCGGTGCCGAGCCAGGCGGCGGAGTCTATCTGGTCGTGCGGCCACTCCGCAGCTTACCGCCAGAACAAGCATTTTACTTAGACTACTATAAGCTCGGTCCCGGTCCAGAATACCTGCTTTACCGTCCCTATCACCTTTGTCATCTGGAGACGCCCAAGGCCATCCTCGCCGCTACGGCCGGCACCCCCATCCTTACCACCCACTCCCGCACTTGTGATGTCCACGCCTTCGCCAAGCGCGATCTGCCGGCAGGCACACCGCTGCGCCACGCGATCGGCTCAGCCGACCTTTACGGAATGGTCGAGCCGCTCCAATCCGAGCGCATTCCCATCGTCCTTTTAGAAAACGAAACCTTTCTCAAACAACCCATCACCAAGGATCAGCCCCTCACCCGTAAGCATCTCGACCTTCCAGAATGCCTCCTGACACAGCTTTGGCAAAAGCAAGTTTCTCTCCTTTCTGAAATTCAGTGACCGTCCCCAGCCTCACCATACTCGGCGGTGGCGTATGCGGCCTCTATGCCGCACACACCGCCCTAACACACGGCACTCACGTCACCGTGCTCGAGAAGGAATCATCCATGGGCGGCCTCGCCGCAGGCCATCACCTCGGAGGAAACTGGTTCGACCTCGGAGTCCACATGCTTCACGCCTTCGATACAGAAGTCTATGCCACCTGTCGCGAGGCGATGGGACCCGAACGCATCGAAGTCCCACTCCATTCCAAGATAAAATGGGGCGGCCGTCTCTACCACTACCCACTCCGCGGGCGCGACATCCTCGCGGGCATCCCACTTCATACCCTAGCCCACTGCCTCGCCGGACTATTTCTCGCAGAAATAGAATCTCGCTGCCGCTCGCGACCGCTCGGCACCGATGCCGAGTCGGCATTGATCGAACTTTACGGTGCACCGCTTTACCAATTTTTCTTCGAGGACTTCACCCATCGCTACTGGGGCATCCACCCGAAAGAACTCTCAGCTGAATTCGTCCGGCGGAAAATGCCTCGGCTCTCCGCCATGGACGTCTTCAAAAACCTTCTCGAAAAACTCCACCTCGCCAAACCCCGCAATGCCGTAGAAGGAGCACTTCGCTTCGAGACACTTCACTATTCCCAAAATGGTGCAGAAGCCCTGCCCAGGTGTCTCACCAAGTCACTCACCGGTCGCGGAGCGCGGATACTCACCGACTCGCCCGTCACACGCGTCCTTCATCAAGATCACCGCATCACCGCCGTCGAAACCGGCTCAACCAGCTACAGCTCAGACCACTTCATTTCCACTCTACCACTGCCCCAGTTCATCGACCTTCTCCACCCCCAGCCTCCGCCAGAAGTCCGCGAAGCCGCCCGGCATCTTCGCTTCAAGCCGATGACCGTTTTCGCGCTCCTCGTCCGCAAACCTCGCTGCATGGATGCCCTCTACACCTACTACCGAGATCGTTCATTCCACCGAGTTGGCGAACCCAAAAATGCGGGCCTTGCCGTCACACCCACAGATCACACCACCTTGATCGTGGAAACCACCTGCGAAGTGGGCGATGAAAAATGGACTGGCCAAGCCCTACCACAGATCCTCCACGACCTCGCTGCAGAAGGTCTTTGCGAACCCTCGGAAGTCATTTCTCACCACCTCATCCACTCACATCACGCCTACCCGATCTTCAGCCTCGGATTTGAGAAACACCTACACATCGTCACCGCTTACCTTGCACGCTTCTCCAATCTCCGCTCGACCGGACGCCAAGGCGCTTTCACCTTTCCTAACATGCACACTGCCATGCGCATGGGCGCCACCGCCGCCGATGAACTGATCAAGTCATGAAACCGATCGAAACCACCCTACCCGGCGTGATGCTGCTCTATCCACCCCGCTTCGATGACGCACGCGGGACTTTTCGGCCTATCTTTGCCACCCGGCTCCATGAGTTAGCATCTCACTCATGGGCGGAAATGAACATGTCAGTGACCGCACGTGGCGTTATTCGTGGACTCCATTTCCAACACCCACGCGGCCAAGCCAAGTTGATCACTGTCATTTCCGGCACCATTTTTGATGTCGTGGTGGATCTACGGCCGGGGCCATCATTTCTCAAACACATCACCGTTACCCTTTCGGCTGACGATCCATCGCATCCTTCACAAATCTACATTCCCGAGGGTCTGGCCCACGGTCTTGCGACGCCACACGAGTCAGCTACCATTACTTATCTGGTATCTCAGCCATGGAGTCCTGAAGACGAGCACGTCATCGCCTACAATGATCCCACTCTCGCGATCGCATGGCCGCTACCGAATCCAATCCTCTCCGACAGGGATCGGCTCGGCGAATTGATAGAAAATTTCACAAATTTGCAATCCCCTGTGTTCTCGCTTGCCACCCTAAAAAAGAAAATAGGCGCATCCGATAAACACCATTGAGTTAGATTTTTGATGGCACACCGGATGATGTAAATTTGGTTCAGTTTTGGTTCATTTCTCAGCACTACCGATTCCTCCAGCGGCTCTGGCGATGATTTCCTTAGCCAGCCTGCTGGCACGGGGGCTGCTCATGTATTACTCGATCTCGTGCGATACCAAGAGAGCGTTTTTCACAAAACACGACGGTTGCCAATCTAGCTCACATTTCCGATTGGCTTACGGTTGAAATACTGCTCCGGAAAGGGTCGTCCGGATTGAAGAGATAAGTGGCTTCGCCATTGACCCACGCGCGGCCGGAAACCCTAGGAATCAGGCGCCCGTCAAGAAGCTCCTCCACATGGCCGTAAAAGACGGTGTCGAGAATGCCCGCTTGCCGCCAGATTTGGCCGGGCTTGAGTTTTCCCGCAGCATGAAGGCAGGCGAGTTTAGCGCTGGTGCCCGTACCGCACGGCGAGCGGTCATAAGACTTTCCTGGACAAAGCACGAAATTACGACTGTCTGCAAGGGCGGGATCTCCCGGCGGACCGAAAACCTCGATGTGGTCGATTTCCATACCGTCTGTGCCGGTGATGTTTTGGGTTTCAAGCGCGTCCCTAACTGCGCAAGCGAAAGCAGTGAGAACCTCGATATTACGGAATTCTACGGTAGGCCCTTGTCGGTCGATAAGAAAAAACCAGTTGCCGCCCCAAGCGATATCACCGGTGACGCAGCCCCAGCCCGGGACATCCACGGACACGTTTGCAGCCAAGCGGTGACACGACACGTTCGCAACTTCCACGGAACCGTCTTCGCGCAGGGTGGCCGTGACCACGCCGACTGGAGTGTCGATGCGGTGAGCTCCAGGGCCGATTTTGCCGAGATGTGCCAGCGTCACGGTGAGTCCGATAGTGCCGTGGATGCACATGCCGAGGGTAGAAACGTTGTTAAAGAAGATCACGCCACAAACGCAATCCGGTTCATAAGCTTCGCAAAGCAGCGCGCCGACCATCGCATCATGGCCGCGTGGCTCGTTGCAAATGGCACGGCGAAGCCAATCGTGCTGGAGGCGAAGGATTTTCGCCCGCTCTGCGAGCGAGCCATTTCCAAGATCCGGTGCGCCGGATACAACGACCCGGGTGGGCTCGCCTCCAGTGTGAGATTCAATGATGTGAATGGGTTCTTGAGTCATATTTGAGTGAGATTTAGGGAGCGGAATTCAGGGTTTTCAGAACCGGTCGGGTGCCAGCGCTTCAATTGGGCGGAAGGGCACATCACCCACAAGAAGATCCGCCGCGAGGCGGCCGCTCACAGGCGCAAGGCTCAAACCCATCATCGCGTGACCGCAGTTTACGACAAGATTTTCCAAGCCCTTCACCACCCCGGTATAGGGAATGCCATCTGGAGAAACTGGCCGCAAACCTACCCACGGCTTTACTTCGGCGAAGTCGCTTTCCGTGAATTTTGGAAAATACGCATGCACCGAGCGAGTGATGCCCTGCACGCGCATGGCACTGACATCCAGATTGAGTCCGCCGACTTCCATGGTCCCCGCGAAGCGTAGGCTCGAACCTAACGGCGTAATCGCCAGTTTAGCCTCGGCGAAGATCGAGCAAATCCGTGGCAATTCCGGCGGCGCACTCAGTGTGAGAGAGTAGCCCTTGCCGGCTTGTAATGGAAGCTTCAAGCCCACCGACTTGAGCAGCTCACCACTCCATGAGCCGCTGGCAATTACAAATTTGTCGCCTTCAAATCGCTGGCCACCACCTGAAACGGCGCTTACGCGACCGTTTGAAGTTTCGATGCGATCAATGGTAACTCCGCTTTCAATGGATGCACCGAGTTCAAGCACACGGCGGCGCATTGATTTCAGAAATCGCGCGGGATCGAGATGGCAATCTTGAGTGAAATGAATGCCACCGGCGATATTCATTGTCACATCAGGATCAATTTTGGCGGCAGCGGTCGCGTCGAGAATATCTGCACGCAGACCGATTTCATGCGCACTTTCCGCGACTTCGATCTCCTCTGCGAGACCCTTCGCGGTATTACAAAGCATGAGCAGGCCACGCTCAACCAAGCCGAAGTCCTCGTCATTCGCGAGTTCAAGAAAAAGTCGACGGCTTTCTAGATTCAGGTCGCGCAGCAACTCGCGCGAAGCGGCGACATGCTGCGGGGTAGAATGTCGATAGAAAAGCCAGCCCCAACGGGCCAGTGCGGGGTCAAGACGTGGCCTTACAAAAAAAGGGCTTCGCGGATTTAACATCCAGCGGAGGCCCTTGGCCATCATCCCGGGTGCCGCCAATGGGGTGAAATGACTCGGAACAATCATGCCCGCATTACCCGTCGAGCAATTGTCACCGCCTTCTGGCTCGCGCTCAACAACGGTCACAGAGAACCCCCGCTTCAGCGCGTAATAAGCAGAACAAAGCCCAATCACACCGCCACCGACTACCACCACACGCACTGTTTTCATGTCCGAGGCAGGAATGACATGTATTCAT
>JANMYL010000174.1:0-20323 GCA_031382045.1 Akkermansiaceae bacterium
CCTTATTCCCACTCGATGCTGGCTGGCGGCTTGGTGGAAATATCGTAGAGCACGCGGTTGATGCCTTTGACTTCGTTGAGAATCTTGTGGCTTGTCTCACGGAGAATAATGGATGGCAACTCCACCCAATCTGCGGTCATGGCATCTTCGGAGACGACGGCACGAAGGTTTGTGGCCCATTCGTAGCTGCGTTCGTCGCCTTTGACTCCCACGGTTTTCACCGGAATGAGGCCTGCATAGGCCTGCCAGACTTTGTCATACCAGCCGTGTTCCTTGAGCTTGCCGATGAAAATCGCATCGCACTCGCGGATGATGTCGAGCCGCTCTTTGTCCACGATTCCGGGGCAGCGGACTGAGAGGCCGGGGCCGGGAAACGGGTGGCGTTGGAGAATGTCTTCGGGAATCCCGAGGGCAGTTCCGAGCTCGCGGACTTCGTCCTTGAAGAGCTCGGCGAGTGGTTCGAGCACTTTCCCTTGAGCTTGGAGTTCGAGGATTTTTGGAACCCGATTGTGATGGGTTTTGATAACGGAAGCTTTGGATTTCGCGTTTGACGCGCTTTCGATCACGTCCGGATAGAGAGTGCCTTGCGCGAGCATTTCGGCATCGCCCACGGTGTCCCAGAAGACTTCGATGAACATGTTGCCGATGATTTTGCGCTTTTTTTCAGGATCGCCCTCGCCAGCAAGGGCGGTGAGAAATTTCTCAGAAGCATCTACGGTTTCGATGGCCACGCCGATGCGCTTGAAGTTCGCCTGCACCACTGCCGCCTCGTCTTTACGGAGGAGGCCGTTATCGACAAAAATCGCCCGCACCTTCACTCCAGCGTGCTGGAGTAAAACCGCTAGAACCGTGCTGTCCACGCCGCCAGAAACTCCGCAGACGACTTGCCGGGCGCCTACGGTCTCGCGGATGTTGTCGATCATTTCGCGTTTGAAATCGTCGATGTGGAAAGGCAGCAGGTCGCTGGCGTGATCGAGGAAATTTTTCAGGATCTGCAAGCCTTCGTGGCTGTGCGTGACTTCCGGGTGGTATTGAATGCCGAAAAAAAGCTCGTCCCACTGAAGCGAAACCGGCGTGCCGTGCTGATTGGAAGCAATGACCTTGGCGCCTTCCGGCAGGATTTTCACCGTGTCTGAGTGGCTCATCCAGACTTGCGAGCAAGCGGAAATCCCTTCGTAGAGTCCGGCGCTTTCTGCAGGGAACAAATTCGCCGGGCCGTATTCGCGACGGTCGCTGGCCTCCACGCTGCCACCGAATTTGATATTGAGAAGCTGCATGCCGTAGCAGACGCCGAGCACGGGGACGTTGAATGCTTTAAGCGCCTCAAAATCCAAATCAGGCGCATCTGCCTCGCTGGTGCTTTTCGGACCACCAGAGAGAATGATCGCGCCGGGTTTGCCGATTTCAGGAAAATCTTCGATGGCGTAGAGCTTGGCGAAATAGCCGAGCTCGCGCACACGGCGGACGATGAGCTGAGTGTATTGCGAGCCGAAATCGAGGACGGCGACGTGGTTGGAATCGTGCATGGATTGAAACGGTGTTGAAAATTCGTGAATGGTTTCTGTGATCAGGCCAGCTTGGCGAGTAGCCATTTGTCGTCCAGATGTTCGAGGTTTAACCGGTTTTCGGAAGTGAAGCGGTCGACCGCCATTTTGACACCTGTCCAGCAATAGTCATCGCCGAAAATCACTCCGCCGGATGCCAGCAGGTCCCAGTAATCGGCAAGGTCCGCATAGACGTCCTCCTCCTCGTGGCTGCCGTCCACATAGATTAGATCCGCACGGACACCGCGCAGCGAAAGCCACTGGGCGGCGGTGACGGAGGGCAACGGGAACGGGATGATCCTCGACTGCACGCCGTGATGGCAGACGTTTGCTAGAAATTGATAGTAAAGTTGCGGATAGCCGTGTTTGAGATTCAGTGAACCGAAACGATCCGCGTCCTCCTGATCGCCCCACATTTCCAAGGCTCCCAGCCAGGTATCGACGCAGAGGATGTAGGCATTCGCCAAAGCGAGACGCTCAAGATGGCCGGCCATTTCAATCGCGGAGCCGCCCTTCCAGGTGCCGACTTCGATGATCAACTTCGGGCGGACCCGTTCGACCAGTTTCCCGAATGCCGGTGACTTGCTGCCCCAGCCCTGGTCATCGAGCGGAATCGCCGGAAAATCAAAACTCGCATAGGGATCCACCGCATGGATGGCTTTTCGCAGAGCCGCGCCATCACCACCCAAGTTAAAGCTACCGACCGCGCCGCTCCGCGCCTTCACGCCGCGCATGCGACGGAGGCTGAAGCCGCAGCGGTAGGCTGCCTGCTTGAGTAGATCCTGCAAGATCATGAGAGCGGCTGATAGTTCGTCGGTTCCTCGGTCATGACGATGTCATGGACGTGGCTTTCGCGGAGGCCACCGGCGGTGACTCTGACGAAGTTGGCACGCTCGCGAAGCTCTGTGATTGTGGAGGCTCCGATGTAACCCATACCGGATTTGAGGCCGCCCATGAGCTGGAAAATCACGTCGGAGAGCGGGCCTTTGTAAGGGACCCTGCCTTCGACGCCCTCGGCGACGAGTTTGCCGGAGCTATTCTGGCCGTAGCGGTCGCCTGCGCCTTTTTGCATGGCGCCGATGGAACCCATGCCGCGGTAGGTTTTGAAGCGGCGGCCTTGGGATTGCACCGTCTGGCCGGGGCTTTCGCGGGTGCCTGCCAGAAGCGAGCCGAGCATGACGAGATCCGCACCGGCGGCGAGGGCTTTGACGATGTCACCTGAGTAGCGGATCCCGCCGTCGGCGATGACCTTCACGCCATGTTCGCGGCAGACGCCGGCGACATTTTGAATGGCGGTGAACTGTGGCATGCCGACTCCAGAAATGACGCGAGTGGTGCAGATGGACCCCGGTCCGACGCCGACTTTCACGGCGCTGGCTCCGGCGGCCACGAGATCGCGCGCGCCTTGCTCGGTGACGACGTTACCGGCGACGACTGGTATGTTCGATAGCGCACGGAGTTTTCCGATCACTTCCATGACGTGGCGGGTGTGGCCAGTGGCGGCATCGATGAAAAGCGCGTCTGCGCCGGCGTCGATCAACACTCGGCCGCGATCGATGCAATCCGGCCCGACGCCCACGGCAGCACCGCAGCGGAGCTGGCCGTTAGCGTCCTTGGCGGCGTTGGTGAAGGTGATCCGTTTTTCGATGTCGGAGCCAGTGATGAGTCCCACTAGACGGCCATTGACATCAATGAGCGGGAGTTTTTCAATCCGGTTTTGATAGAGAATACGGCGGGCTTCTTCGAGGCTCGTGTTGCCGGGCGCGGTGATGAGTTTCTCCCGCGGAGTCATCACATCGGCGACGACCGCGTCGAGGCGGTCAAGGTAGCGGACATCGCGGCCGGTGACCATGCCTTCGAGGTGACCGTCGGCATCGATCACGGGAAATCCGGAGAAGCCATTTTTCGCCATGATGGCGCGGACGTGGTCCACGGTGTCCTCCTTGCGGACGGTGTGGGGCTTTTGGATGACAGCGTTTTCTGAACGCTTCACCCGGTAAACCATCGCCGCTTGCTCGTCGATCGGGCAGGCGCGGTGAATGACGCCCATGCCGCCCTCTCGGGCCAAGGCGATCGCCAAATCGTGTTCTGAAACCGTGTCCATCGCAGCCGAGACGACCGGAAGAAATAAAGGAATCCCTGCCGTGACGTGGGTGGAAAGGTCTGCCTCACCGGGCAAAACTCCGCTCAGAGCGGGCACCAGAAGCACGTCGTCAAATGAAAGTCCGAGAGAAATCTCTGCCATGGCGGAGTCAATAGAAGCACTTTTCCGGGTGCAAGTCCGAATCCAAAAAGCGCGAAATTATGGGCTTGCACGGGTGAGGCGGGGGCAAGAGTTTAGCAGTGTGATTTCGCCCGGTGCCGTTATCGCATCGGTCCTGCCGGTGTATTTATTGATCGTCGCAGGAGCGGTTTTGCGCCGGACGGGTGTGCTCCGCACGGAGCATGATGCCGGGGTGATGCACTTGGTTTACACGGTGATGCTGCCATGTTTCATCTTGGATAAAATCTTGGGAAGCGCGGTGCTGCAGAGCGGCTCAGTCGTGCTGTGGGCGATCACGCTGGGGTTCGGGCTGATCATGGTGGGAATCGGGATTGGCCTCGCGGTGGGGCGCTTGATCGGATTGGAGCGCGGGACAGGAATGCGGACCTTCGCCTTGAGTGCGGGGTGCCAGAATTTCGGATTCACGGCGGCTCCGGTGCTTGAAATTTTATGGGGCACGGGCGCGTTGGCTTTGCTTTTTGTGCACAACATCGGCGTGGAAATCGCGATTTGGTCGGTGGGTATTATGCTGATGAGCGGCGAGCGCGGAATCCCGTGGCGGCGGCTGATGAACGGCCCGATCATTGCGGTGGTGATCGGCTTGACTTTGGTCGCGCTCGGGCTGGACGACCAGGTGACGGGGCCGGGAAGGAAAGTCATTTCGATGATCGGTGTGGGGGCGTTTCCGCTCGCAATTCTGATCACGGGGTGCTCGATGATGGATCTAGCCGGCACGGAAAAGCCGAATTGGCGGGTGCTCGTGGGTGGCGCGCTGGTGCGGCTGATTTTGGCACCGATGGCGATTCTAGCAGCCGCGAAATTTCTCCCGCTGCCGATGGAGCTGCGGCAGGTGCTGGTGGTCCAAGCGGCGATGCCGGCAGGGATGTCGTCGATTCTCCTCGCCCGGATGTATGGCGGGCGGCCTGCGGTGGCGGTGCAAATCGTGATCGCAACGACTGTGCTCAGCCTTCTCACGCTGCCGTGGATTATCACTTGGGGGAGCGCGTGGATCGGGCTGAAAGCCTTGTTGCCATGATCCGGCCGCGCTGTCATTTAATGCCGCTGTGATGAACGACCATTCCGCCATTCTCATCGACCTCGCGCTCGCCGAAGACCTCGGCAGCGGCGATGTCACTTCTCGTTATTTCATCCCAGAAGGGCGGCGGGCCTGCGCATTCGTGGCGGTGCGTGAGGACGGCGTGGTGTCCGGAGTTGAGCTGGCGGCGCGAGTTTTCAGCAAGGTTGATCCCACGTTAGTCGTTGAAATCCTGATTTCCGACGGCAGCCGCGTGGCCGCCGGAGCACTGCTGATCCGCATAGAAGGCTCCGCGCGGTCCATTTTAACCGCCGAACGGACGGCTTTGAATTTCCTCCAACACCTGAGCGGCGTGGCCACACTGACTGCCCGCTACGTCGAGCAGGTGAAGGGCACCCGTGCTCAGATTCTTGACACGCGGAAAACCACGCCGGGCTATCGCTTACTTGAAAAAAAAGCCGTGCTCGATGGCGGCGGCACCAATCACCGACTCGGTCTCTACGATCGCGCAATGGTGAAGGACAACCATCTCGCGGCCGAGGGCGGGACCGATGCGATCCAAGCAGCGATCTACCAACTCGAATCAGATCAGCCTGGAGTCGATGTCGAGCTGGAAGCGGACAATCTTGAGCAAGTCCGAGCCTTCCTCGCGCTGGATGGCGTGGATTTCATCCTCCTAGATAACATGAGTCTGGAGGAATTGCGCACAGCCGTGGAAATGCGCGGTGAGCGGAGCAAGCCCCAGCTCGAAGCCAGCGGCGGCGTCACTCTGGAAACGCTGCGTGAAATCGCCGATACTGGAGTAGATTTCATTTCCGTAGGTGCTCTTACCCACTCAGCACCAGCGCTCGACGTCGGCTTGGACTTTGAATCCCTCTAGCCGATGACTTCCGAAGATTTTCACACAGCCGCTGCGGAGTTCCCCGAGCCGTTCCGCCTACTCGTCCGCGAATCGGTGGAGTCCACCAATGACGAAGTCCGCTCACTCGCCCAAGCGGGAGCCGCGGACGGGCTGATCGTCCTTGCCGAGAGCCAGAGCGCCGGCCGAGGAAGGCGTGGAGCCACTTGGTTTTCACCCACCGGGGAATCACTCGCCTTTTCAATTCTCATCCGCCCGAAGGAGCCGAAATCCCTGTGGCCGAGGCTCGCGCTCGCCGCAGGACTCGCCGTGGCAGAGGCCGTGGAAACCTTCGGCCCGCAAGCCGGCATCAAATGGCCCAACGACGTCTGGATCGGACACCGGAAAGCCGCCGGAATCCTTGTCGAAGCCGGATCGGATTTCGCGGTCGTCGGCATCGGCCTGAACGTGAATACCACCTGCTTTCCACCCGAGGTTGCAGACATCGCGACCTCGCTCCAGCTCGAAACCTCGCAGGCCTTTTCCCGCGCCGATGTCTTAGGCGCGATCATCCAAAAATTCGCCCTCCGCCGCCGCCAGATCAGCGAGGAATTCGAGGAATTGCTCCCCGCAGTGCGACTGCGCTGCGTTTTGACAGGAAAACGGGTGACCCTCACCACCGCCAGCGGACCGAGAATCGGAATCGTCGAGGGCATCGCGGCGGGCGGCGAACTCCTGCTCCGCAGTGAACACGGCCTCGAGCGCCTCATCCAAGCCGACGAGGTGCGATTGCTGCCACCATGAAATCCCGCGTTTCTTTCTGGGCAGGACAGTTCCAAATTTCCCTCATGAAATTGAATCCTGCCGTCCTGCTCGCCGTTTTCTCCTGCCTCGTCATTTCCTCCTGCACCAGCGCTCATCCGAAAAAACCCGAACCCACAAAACCCGTGGTGGAAGGCCCAAAACTGATCGGCCGCATCGCCTCCATCCCCGCAGACCGACGCTTTGTCTTAATCCAAAGTTACGAGAAATGGAATATTGAGTCCGGAAAAATTCTCACCACCCGTGGTCCAGATGACAGGAGCGCGAACCTCAAGACCACCGGCGAATCCCTTGGCGAATTCGCCGCCGCCGATCTCCAATCTGGCACCGTCGAAGTGGGCGATGCCGTCTATTCCCAGCACGTCGCCAAGCCTGCGGAAATATTACCTCCCGCACTCCCTCAATCTCAAATTGAGCCAAATCAGGAAAAATTAAAAAATAATTAAGTTTTACAGAATTCTTTACTTTCAAAACCTCCCGCTTCCAATTATTTTGAAAAAGTCCCGTTTGAAAAACTAAGCAAAGCCATAATTTAAAATTAAAATTTGCTGATTATTCGGAAAACCGAGTAGCAACTTTTTTATTAAGGCAGCGCCCATCTGCATGTCCCAAAACATGAAAACCACAACCAGCCACCATGAAAACAATGAACCCCTCCGGTCCTTCGGTGAAAGCCGATGCGAACCGTCTAGCTGACTTCGTCCTGTTTACGCAGCGAAGTTGCATCCTAAACCTGTCAACAGAACTCAACAAAGGGAACGTCTCATTCCCGCAGTTCTTCCTCCTCACCTATCTGTCCAGCGAAGAATATCTCACGATGTCCGACATTGCTAAAAAGATGGGTCACTCGACCGCCGCTGCCACCGGCTTAGTCGATCGCTTAGAAAGATTATGCTACGTCGAGCGGGTCCACGCCGCCGAAGATCGCCGCAAAATCATGGTCCGTATCACCGCGAAAGGAACCCAACTCGTATCGAAAATGCGCACTGAAATCGCGAACGATTTGGTCGGTATTCTGGCCGGTATGGATGAAGACCAAACAGAAACCGTTGAACACACCATGCGTGCCATCCACGGCCGCGCGATCGCGTGATCTCCAGAACCAGCAGCTAAATAAAGCAGCTTGGCGAATCCTCAGCGCCTCCGTTACCGTCCTCGGGTGACGGAGGCGCTTCCTTTTTTAGATTCCTTGAATACCATCCCCGGTCTCCGCGCCGCATGGGTCGGGCGCGTGGCAGATTTACCCATTACAGGCGACCGGGATGAGGCGATGAATTTGCTGCGGCCCCATCATTCCGCTGCGGTGGCCCAGTTCGCCGGTGCATCCACAGAATGGTGGCGCGCAGAGCAAATTCACGGCATTTCCGTGGCGGTCGTCCCCGGAAATCCTCAAATCCTCGCCCCCGACGGGCTGCCCGTCGTTCCCGGCGTCGATGGCTTGGTCACCTGCAAACCAGGTGTGGTCCTCACGATTTATGCAGCAGACTGCGGCGTAATTTGGCTCGCGGACCGCAGAACTGGGGCAATCGGACTGCTGCATTCAGGTAAAAAAGGAACCGAAGGAAATATTTTTAAAAATGCACTCGACCTGATGACCGAGCAATTTGGCACCCGCCCAGAAGACGTCACCGCCGTACTCAGCCCATGCATCCGCCAGCCCGACTACGACGTGGATTTCCCCGCAGAAATAGCCCGACAAGCCAGCCGCGCCGGAGTTGGCAACTTCCTGGACTGTGGATTGAACACCGCCGCCGACCTGGTAAATTACTACAGCTACCGCCGCGAACTCGGTAAAACCGGCCGAATGATGGCGCTCATCACCCGCGATTTCCTCCCATGAACACTTTCACCCTCCAAGCTCCTGCCAAGCTCAATCTCTCGTTACGCGTGCTCGGCAAGCGCGACGACGGATTTCATGAAATCGACACGCTGATGGTGAAACTACCAGGCTTGGCCGACGAACTCGAGTTCGCCGAGGCCGATGCATTTTCATTCAAATGCGATGATCCTAGCGTGCCTAGCGATGAGGAAAATCTCGTCGTTAAAGCCGTCCGGGCCTACGAGGCCAATGCCGGGGTCCATTGTAATTGCTCGATTTCACTCAAAAAACTTATTCCACACGGAGCCGGCCTGGGAGGCGGCAGTAGCGATGCCGCCACGACTTTACTCGGACTCAATCAGCTTCATGGCTTCAAAATAAGCGCGGATCTCATGCATCAAATCGCCGCCTCGCTCGGCTCCGACGTCCCGTTCTTTCTCACTGCCGGACCATCACGCTCCACCGGGCGTGGGGAAAAAATCGAACCGGCTCCCTCTCTGCCCGTCATGACCGTCCTCCTCCTCAAGCCTTCCTTCAATGTCCCAACAGCCGAAGCTTACCGCAGATGGAAACAGTCGGCGGAGATTCCCGGCGTGCGCTACGTGGCTCAAGAAATCACGGGAATTTCTTTTTTAAACGATCTCGAACGCCCAGTTTTCCAAAAGCACCGTTTCCTCGCCGAGCTCAAACAATGGTTGTTAGGGCGCCCGGAAACCGCCGCTGCCCTGATGAGTGGCTCCGGCTCCACGGTTTTTGCAGTCTTAAGAGACGGAACCGATGCGAACGCCCTCGCCAAATCCGCCCGCCACGAACTCGATCCTAGCCTGTGGCACTGGACGGGCACCACTGAAGATTGAATCATAAAATGCACGCCTCGTTTGACAAGCGACAACCCTTCCCACTAGGTTGCCCATCCCGACGCTGAAGTCGGTCCAATTTACCATGAACATTGTTGTCGAAAAGTTGCCAAAGTGCGTCGCCACCCTTCGCGTTGAAATTCCAGCGGATAAAGTCCTAGGCGATCGCGAGCAAATCGTAAAAGGCTACGCAAGCAAGGCCCGCGTCCCCGGCTTCCGTCCCGGCAAAGCCCCCCGTGCAATGGTCGAAAAACGCTTCCAAAAGGAAATCTCCGAGGAACTCAACGGAGCCCTTATCAACGAGGCCTACGACCAAGCCCTCAAACAGGAATCCCTTCACGTCCTCGACTTCGGCGTGCCCGAAGACCTCACGACCCACTCGGATGGCAGCATCACCTTCGTCGCCAAGCTCACCCTTGCGCCACAAGTCACTCTCCCCGAATACAAAGGCATTACCGTAACCGTCCCGCTGACCGCTATTCCGGACGAAGAAGTTGA
Source organism: Akkermansiaceae bacterium (assembly GCA_031382045.1). GTDB lineage: Bacteria > Verrucomicrobiota > Verrucomicrobiia > Verrucomicrobiales > Akkermansiaceae > Luteolibacter. Next base: position 9,678 of record JANMYL010000174.1, read on the forward strand.
AGCCCAACTCACCGCGCTCCAAGAACGTTTTGCCGATTTTAATGCCATTGAAGACCGCGCCGCCGCCATGGGAGACTTCGCCGTCATCGACTACACCTCGACCGTCGAAGGCAAGCCCACCGAAGAATTCTTGGGCAAACCCGCCGGCTATCTTACTGGCCGCGAAGGCTTCTGGGTCCGCCTTGATGAAAAAGCCTTTCTACCCGGATTCGTCGGTCAGCTCGTTGGCATGAATGCCGGGGATGCGCGCGAAATAACCCTCACCCTTCCGGAAGATTTCCCCCTGAGTGAACTTGCCAACAAAGAAATCGTTTTCCAAACCACCCTCAAAGAACTGAAGGAGGCCGTCCTTCCCGCTCTAGACGACGAGCTGGCCAACCGCCTCGCCCCAGGTAAAACAATCGCGGAAATCACGGAAATCATCCGCGAAAACATGGCCGGCGAGCGCGTTCGGAAAATCACAGACATGAAAGTGAATCAAATCGTCGCTCACTTCAACGCGCAGGTTGATTTCGAGCTTCCCGAGGAACTCGTCACCCAAGAAACACAAAGTCAGGCAGACGCCTTGGTGAAACGCGGCGTCCAATCCGGCATGACCGAAAGCGAAATCGAATCCCAACAGGACGAAATCTTCGCAAGTGCCGGCCAGCAAGCCGTCTCCAACCTCCGCACCAATTTCATACTCCAAGAAATCGCACGGATCGAAAACATCATCGTCTCAGACTCCGAGCTAATCAACCACCTCGCCCAAATCGCGGCCCAGCGCAAAGTCGCTCCGCAAAAACTCATCAAGGACATGCAACGTGCCGGCCGCATTCAGAGCATCCGCAGCTCAATGGTTATCGGTAAGACCATTGACTTCCTCGTCGAGCACGCGGAGGTAGTCGAATCTGCAGAAACCCCCATCAATGACTAACTTCCAATCACCTTCCATGAGCTCATCCGCCCCGCGCAACAGCTACTACGTTCCCGTCGTAATCGAACAAGACGCGCGCGGCGAGCGTTCGTTCGACATCTACTCGCGCCTTCTCAAGGACCGCATTATTTTCATCGGTACGCCCATCGATGATTTTGTCGCCAACTCTGTCATCGCCCAGCTTCTGTTCTTGCAAATGCAGGACCCCAAGAAAGATATTCATATTTACATCAACTCCCCCGGCGGTTCCGTCACTGCCGGTCTAGCGATGTATGACACGATGCAATTCCTCACCTGCGACGTGAACACCTATTGCATCGGCATCGCTGCATCTATGGGCTCAGTCCTGCTCACCGCAGGCACGAAGGGGAAGCGATTCTGCCTCCCTAACTCCCACGTTATGATCCACCAAGTTTCCGGCGGAGCACAAGGGACGGCCTCCGATGTCGAGCGCACCATCGGCTTCATGTTCAATCTCAAAAAGCGCCTCAATGGCATCCTCGCCTTTCACACCGGCAAATCCATCGAACAAGTCGAGAACGACTCGGACCGGGACAACTACATGACTGCAGAGAAATCCGTCGCCTACGGCCTCGTGGATAAAGTCCTCGAAAGCCGCAAACAACTTCCAGAAGCCGTCGCCGCCGCCATCGAGGAGAAGAAGCCTGAGGCTTGATTCCACTGAATTCTTAATATATCTATCCTATATTGTCCCATGGCGCGTGCTTCGAATCTAACAATGTGCTCTTTCTGCGGAAAGAGCCATTCAGAGGTTAAAAAACTAATCGCCGGTCCCGGTGTCTACATCTGTAATGAATGTATTACAGTTTGTTCTAACATTCTCGAAAAAGAACTCGGCGGCACTGCGACCAAAGGAAAAACCCCGGCCGAAAAATCCGGATTTAAAATCCCTTCCCCGGCATCGATATTGGCAAAACTCAACGAACACGTCATCGGCCAAGAAAACGCCAAAAAAGTGCTTTCTGTTGCCGTTTACAATCACTATCAGCGCCTCCGCCAAGACCAAGCGAAGATCAGTGACGAGTTCAAGGACGTGGAAATCGAGAAGTCTAACATCATGCTACTCGGTCCCACAGGATCGGGAAAAACTTTGCTCGCTCGCACCCTCGCCCGAGTGCTGGACGTGCCGTTCTGCATCGTGGACGCCACCACACTCACCGAGGCAGGCTACGTCGGTGAAGATGTAGAAAATATTATCCTGCGCCTGCTGCAAGCCTCTGATTTTGACGTAGCCCGTGCCGAGCGCGGTATCATTTATGTGGATGAAATCGACAAAATCGGCCGCAAGACCGAGAACGTCTCAATCACCCGAGATGTCTCCGGCGAAGGCGTCCAACAAGCACTGCTTAAAATTCTCGAAGGCACAATTTGCAATGTCCCACCGCAAGGCGGTCGCAAGCATCCCCAGCAGGAGTACATCCAAGTAAACACCGAGAAAATTCTTTTCATCGTCGGCGGCGCATTCATCGGCCTCGAAGACATGGTCCGTCGCCGCCTCGGCAGTAATACCCTCGGTTTCCATGCCGAGCCCTTCAAGGACAACCTCGATAATCCATCCGTAAACGTCTTGGAAAAAGTGCAACCGGAGGACTTGCTCCATTTCGGCCTCATCCCAGAATTCATCGGTCGCATCCCGGTCATTTCCGCACTCAGGAAACTGACAGAAGTCGAACTGATCTCGATTCTCACCGAACCAAAAAACGCACTCGTGAAGCAATATGGCAAGCAACTGGCCATGAACGGCGTCAAGCTGCGAGTCACGCGGGACGCCCTTCAAGCTCTCGCAGAAGAAGCAGTCCTCCGCGGTACCGGCGCACGCGCCTTGCGTTCCATTTTCGAAAAACTGATGCTCGAAGTCATGTTCGACATTCCTTCGCGTGACGACATCGACACTGTCACGATCAACCGCCAAGTTGTGGCTGGCGAGCGTCCTCCCAGCATCCGCCGCAAACGCGCAGACCAAGACGCTGCCTGATTGCAATCAAATATTCCTGTCAGATTCTTCTGCCCACCCATCACTTATCAGCTTTGTTTTCAGGCGGCAATCCGAGCTTGATTCACTGATTTGATTGCCTAATCTGCCGACACGCTGTGCGTTAGTCGCCCAGTTGCAGAGTAACCAACAACCATACAACTATATGAACACCGTTAAATTCCTCATCATTGCAGCCGCCGCTTCCGTGCTCGCCGCTTCCTGCTGCCCAAGCGCCCCAGCTTCGGCACCAGCACCCGTGCACTCGGCCAAGTAATTCAGCTTCATAAAACCCGGCCCGCCTCACCGCGGGCCGGGCTTTTTTATACCTTGCACTCACCCACATCCTACCCGACACACGTATTTTCGTGCTTTGCCGGTTGCACGGATTCGCTGGCGTGCCAAACTGCCACATCAAACCGATGACAACAGACAATTTGCAAGAGCGGATCGCGGAGACGAGTGGCTGGATCCAAGCGGTGAAAGATGAGATGGGGCGCGTGCTCGTAGGCCAAGAACGGCTTGTAGACCGCTTGCTCATCGGGCTACTTTGCAATGGTCACATCCTATTAGAAGGCGTTCCCGGATTGGCCAAAACACTGGCAGTTAAGGCACTTTCCGGATCTCTGCACGCCACCTTTGCCCGCTTTCAATTCACTCCCGATCTACTCCCCGCAGACTTGGTGGGCACCATGGTTTACCACCCGCAAGAAACCAAATTTGAGCCGAAGCTGGGACCCATTTTTAACAATCTGATCCTAGCCGATGAAATCAACCGCGCCCCGGCCAAGGTCCAGTCTGCGTTGCTCGAAGCGATGCAGGAGCGCCAAGTGACGCTCGGCGACCGCTCGTATCCCCTCCCCAAACCCTTCCTCGTGCTGGCCACTCAAAACCCCATTGACCAAGAAGGCACCTATCAACTTCCCGAAGCGCAGCTCGACCGCTTCCTTCTCAAGGTCACAGTCGGCTACCCATCCATGGACGAGGAACTCGAAATCCTCGATAAAATGGCGACCTCGACCCCACCTTATCAGACAAAGTCAGTAGCAACCCCCGAACAGGTATCGGCCTCGCGCGAATTGGTAAACGAGGTTTACATAGATCCCGCAATCCGTAAATACATCGTGCAGATTATCCACACGACACGTTTTCCTGGGCTGGTAGATCCATCGCTGAAAAATCTCGTCCGCTCCGGTGCCTCGCCGCGCGGCACGATTAACCTCGCGCTGACCGCACGCGCACGGGCCTTCATGCAAGGCCGTGCATTTGTCAGCCCGCAAGACGTCAAGGACATGGCACTCGATGTGCTGCGCCACCGGATTCTCCTCACCTACGAGGCAGAAGCGGAAGAAATGACCACCGACTCAGTGATCGAGCGCATCATGAACAAGGTCGCCGTGCCGTGACGATCTGAGATTTTAAATTTCAAATCTCAAATCAACAGTGCTAACGGACCAACAGATCGAAGAAATGATGGCGCGCGTGCGCAAGCTCGAACTCAAGGCCCGGCGCCTCGTGCGCGAATCATTCTCTGGCGAATATCTATCATCGTTTCGCGGGCAAGGCATCGATTTCGATGACTTTCGAGAATACCAGCACGGCGACGAAGTTCGTTTCATCGACTGGAACGTGACCGCAAGAATGAACACGCCGTTCGTCAGAAAATTCCGAGAAGAGCGCGAGCTTGCAGTCGTGATCGCCGTGGATGTCTCTGGCTCCGCCGACTACGGCAGCGTTTCCCTCAGCAAGCGCGAGGTCGCTGCGGAGACGGCGGCGGTGCTAGGATTCAGTGCCCTGCACAACGGCGACAAAGTCGGCCTACTCATCTTCGCCAATGAGCCGATTCTCTTCATTCCGCCGGAAAAGGGCAGCCGTCACCTGTTGCGCATGATTCGCGAAATCCTAGTCGCAAAACCTGAAAAACCTGGCACTTCTGTTGCCGAAGCCTGCGACTTTCTCGTGCGAACCTTACGTCGGAAATCCCTGATTTTCGTGATCTCAGACTTTTTCTCCGACCAGCTTGAGAAACCGATCGGCAAGCTCGCTAAAAAACACGAAACCATCGCACTGCGTGTCCTAGACCCACTCGAAGCCAAGCTGCCAAAGGGCGGTAAGGTCATGATGATCGATCCAGAAACGGGCACGGAAACCTTGGTCAACACCAGCAATTCAAACCTGCGCATGGGCTACGCTAAATTGATGAAGAAACAACACGAAGGCGTGGCAGCGATTTTCAAGAAGCACGGTATCGACTCGGCGGACTTAAAAACGGACGGCGACACGCTGGCCGCACTCCATCAGCTTTTGAAAAAACGCAGCCGCAAACGCTCTGGATAAAATGAACGAAAAGTCCGGCAGTTTTGAATTACTCGAACCAAGTCCACCCGAGGCCTTGGTCCCTGATTCACGCTTCGAGCCATGGATAATCGCCACCGCGATCGCGCTGACTGTCGTAGTGTTAGCAGTTTTGATATTAAAAAGGAAGAAGGTCTCATCGCTCGACCCACTGGCCGTGCGGAAGGCCGCTTATACAGAAGCCGTAGCGGTCTTGGAAGAAATCGGTACCGTCGCAGCGCACGATGCGGCAGTTCGGTCGTCCCTGATTCTCCGGAAATATTTATCCGTCGCAGCAGGCGACCCCGCCTTGTTCGAGACGCACGAAGAAACTATTTCTCGGCATGATGCTCTGAAGGATTTTTCCCAAGAAGCCCGCACGCTCGTGTGTCACGGATTCGCCAAGCTAGCATCTGTAAAATACACCGCGGAAGTCCCCGACGCCACCGCCAACGAAGTCGTCGCCGAATCACGCGCAATGCTAGAAACCCTGCACCACGGATTCCGAGCATGAGCGCATTTTTCCAGCACTTCCGTTTTGCACAACCAGGCTGGCTTCTGCTACTCTTACCAGCGTTGCTTTTGCTTGCACTCCGCCGCGGAAAAGGCTCAGAAGCAGCTGTAGTTTTCCCTAATCTATCGATTCTTGTCAGCCTCGGAAACCAAGTTCGTCGGGTGGCATGGAGTCTAGGGCTACCGCTCGCCTACTTAGCACTGTTTCTTTCTATTATCACGATGGCCCGCCCGGTTTGGCGCAACGAGTATCAAAGCCGCTCCGCCAGCGGAATCGACATCATGATCGCCTTCGACGTCTCGCTCTCGATGGACATCGATGACTTCATCGATCAGGGCCAGCAGGTGAAACGCATCGATGTCGCCAAAAAAGTGGTCGATGATTTCATCAGTCGCCGCCCTGAAGACCGCATGGGACTTGTCGCCTTCGCGGGTCGGCCGCGTGATGCCAGCCCGATCACACTCGACCACCAGTGGCTAAGAAGATCTCTGAACGAACTCCGCCTGAACGATCAGCGGGACATGGGCACCATCAAGGAACAAGGCACTGCGATCGGCTCTGCCCTCTCCGCCGCCGCCGTTCGCCTAGAAGCCCGCGACGCGAAGAGCAAAATCATTGTGCTCATCACCGACGGCGCAAGTAACTCAGGGAAAATCTCGCCAATCGAAGCCGCCGAGCATGCAAAAACTCTCGGCATCAAAATCTACACGGTGGCCATCGGCACCACCGAGGGCCGGGTGGACCCGAGCATCATGCGCTTTCCCTATCAGGAATTTGATTTGCCCACGCTCAAGAAAATTGCCGAGCTAACCGGCGCAGAGCACTACTGGGCGCAGAACCTCGCCGCGCTCAGGCAAACCTTCACCACCATCGACAACCTCGAAAAAACAGATGCTAAAAGCCTGACCGTGATCGATGATACTGAATTATTCCCTTGGTTTCTGGGAGTCACCTTGCTTGCCGCCTTGGGATCAGCGGCTTACCTGGCCTTGAACCCGCCTCCCTCCGCCTAACCCTATGAATTTCGCCCAACCCGGCTGGCTCGCCTTGCTAATCCTGCTCCCCTTCTTAGCAGTCGGAGCAGTCCTAGCTTCGCGCCTGCGGCGACAACAGTGGGCGGCCTTCGTGGCCCCGCGGTTACGGAAAACCCTGCTCAAGCGCAGCAGTCCACTGCCCCGCTGGTTAGCGCTGTTTTTCCTCCTAACTGCCTGCGCCGCCATGATCGTCGGGCTGGCCCGCCCCCGAGGCGACGCCGGCACCAAAACCGAAAAAATGCTCGGCCGGAACATCATGATCGCCTTAGATATTTCGAAAAGCATGCGGGTGAGCGATGTCAAACCTGACCGTCTCACACAGGCGAAAATCGTCATCTACGAACTGATGGAAGCCATGCCTAACGAGCGGATCGGCTTCCTCGGATTCGCCGGAAATCCGCACGTTTATGCGCCGCTCACCATCGACCACAGCGCCGTGCGCGAGACCATCGAGCAGATCGATGAAACTTGGGCCCCGCTTGGTGGGTCGGATCTCGCCGCAGCCGTTCAACTCGCCACCGAAACCTTAAAGAAAACCGAACAGAAAAATAATGCTCTGGTCATCCTCAGCGACGGCGAAAAACACACTGGCGACCTCGATGCAATGATCGCCGCAGCCGAAAGGGCCGGCGTCTACATCATCGCTATTGGAGTGGGCACCGAGGACGGAGGCTTCGTCCCGAATTCCAATTTCCCGAACGGCCAGATGATCGACCGATCAGGCCAAGCTGTTATTAGCCGCCTGCAAGGTGACGTGATGCGCAAACTGGCAGAAGGCACCAACGGCCGCTTCACGATTGCTGGCTCGGGACTAGATGTGCCTGGAATGGTGAAGTCCGTGGTGCAGGGACTCGATACCTTTCAAATGAAAGGCCGCGAGCGCCGCATCTCGATCGAGTTCTATCAGTGGCTGGTTTTTCCCGCGATCCTCTTCCTTATCGTCGCAATCGTCGCGGGCACCCGCTGGAAAGGAATCCGGGTGGCGATCCTCCTCACAGGCGGCTTCCTAACAATCGACAGCACACAAGCCGGCGACGCATCCGATGCAAAAGCAGCACTCACCGGGCAGCACTACGAACAATCTCGCGATGCCTATCACAAGCTAGCCAGCGAATCAAAACTCCGCGAAACCCGAGCCCGCTACCGCCTCGGCGAAGCGGCGGCGGCCTACCGTGCGGAGGACTTCCGTGGCGCGCGCTCGGCATTCAGCCAGTCGTTGTTGTCCAGCAACTCAGTAGTCCAAGCGAGCGGACATACGGGCATTGGAAATGCATTGTTCCAGCTAGGTTGGAAGGGCCTCTCCGGCGACTCTTACCCAACAGCCCCGCAGCCCCTTCCCGACCTAGCTCGCTTTGACACGATCGTGAAAGAAGCCCTCGCCAAACTGCGCGAATCCGAATCTCCCGAAGAAGGCGAAGCCAGCGGATACGTCAAATTCGAGTTGCTCATCACTAACTGGACAGATGCAGTTAGGCACTATGATTCCACGCTGGCCTTGTTTCCTTCCGACGATATCGCAAAAAAAAACCGTGGGCTAACGATGATCTATCTCAAGCGGCTTGGGGAATTGTTGGATCAGGAAAAACAAGATACCGAACAATCCATGCCAGAACCCCAACCCAGCGAGGGCCAACCCCAACCCGGCGAAGGAGAACCAAAAGAAGGAGAAAAGGGTAAAGACGGCACCAAGCAATCCGGAGATAAAGGCGAGAGCGACAAGGCCCCCAAAGACGGTAAAGGCAAAGACGGAGAAAAAAAAGACAACGGCCAGAAGGGCAAGGAAAAGGACAAAGATCAAAAAGACGGGGACAAAGAAGGCGAAAATCCCAACGAGTCGCCCCAAGAACGCGCCCACCGGATTCTCAAAGAAAATGCCGATCTCGAAAAAGGCCCACTAACCCCAGGCCGACGCGAGTTCCGAGATGCAGAGAAAGATTGGTAATATCATGAACACTTTGAAACATTCTGTCCGAGCACTCCCTGCTCTCGCTGCTTGGATCCTTTTCAGCACCTATACGAATGCTCAAACGAGCAGTCGGCTTTCCACATCATTTTTGGCGCGCGGTGAGCAGGCGCGGCTGGAAATATCCGTGATTGGCGGACAACCTGGCCCAGCACCCGAGCTAAATAAAATCCGTAACATCACCATCCAAGCCTCCGGCCAAGACCCACAACTAAGACCACTGCCCGGTAGAAAATTCGAATACGTCTTAAGTTATAATATTTTTGGCTACGAAATTGGTAACTATATAATCCCTCCGATCGAGGTGATCGTGGATGGCAAAAAAACATTCACCGAACCCATCGATTTCGAGATATTTAATCCCGATGAGCTCCAATGGTCTGAAGTTCAAACCGGCGGAAAAACTATCCGCTACGCTAGCTCGTTCCGCGTGCTGAACGAAAAGCCATTCGAAAACGAAACCACCACTGCCGAAATCAAACTTTTCGTCCCTGAAGAAATGCTCATTGAGGACTGGGGAATTCCGGATTTCGAGCGCGACGGCGTGACAGCATGGCGCTTCCAACCGTCCCTCATGCGCAGCAGTATCAACCTGCTAGGGATGCGATACTTCTCAGTGGCCTATCCGAGCACAATCACTCCCACACGCAGCGGAAAAATCGGGATTGGCCCTGCGAAAATCCGCTTAATGACCCGGGAAATAGTGATGGACCCCTTTCCACGTCAAGTCAGCGCAGAAGTCTATCTGCAAGTTCCCAAGTTAGAAATTCAGTCCATCCAGCTACCCGAAGGCGCACCCGAAGGGTTTGAAAATGCCGTGGGCAGCTTTCGCCTGAGCGCCAGCACCGCTGTCACGGAGGTCCAGGAGGGCGACCCGATCGCCATCGATCTAACTGTGAGTGGCAGCGGCAATCTAGACACGCTGCGACCGCCACAACTCACAAACTCCGCTTCCTGGAAAATCTACAGCACCACCACTGAACAACGCGGCGACGAGCGACGCCAACTTTCTGGCAACGTCGTTTTCCACCAATCTATCCGCGCATTGGAAATGAAATCCGAAATCCCCCCATTCCGCTTGGTCTACTTCGACCCGAAAGATGAAACCTACAAGACTCTGACGACCGAGCCGATCTCGCTAAAAATGCGCCCAAACAACTCACCGGGGACAATCCCTGCCGCCGCTATCCAAACTCTGCCCGTCCCAGTCGAACGCATGACTGATATTCTGGCAGTCCTTCGCCCACAGCAACTCCTCGTTTCCGCCGCCCCCACCATTCCCGGCTGGCTCGGCCACGCAACCGGCGCATTACTGGCGCTAGCCCTCATCGCCAAGGCATTCTGGATGCGCTACGCCCCTCGCCTCAGGAAAAGCCCCGCCCGCAACGCACTAAACCGCGAGCTGCAAGAAATCGAGAAGACCCCAACCGCCGATGACATGCGTTTCCTCAAATCAGCGGGAGCTTTTATCGAGCGTCACCTCGGTAAAGATCAGACACCGGATATCCAAGCCATCCTTGCCGAGCGCGACGCAGTCTGCTTCCTTGCTAACGAACCAAAAACCGTGCTTAGTCCAAATCGCCGCAATCAAATTCTTAAGCTTCTTCGCAAGGCGGCGCTCGCATTCGTCTTTATTTCTGCCCTCGGTTTCAGCCCACCTGCACGAGCTGCAGACACTGCCGCTCTGGCGTTAGAGGCCTACGAATCTGCAAAATTCGATGCCGCCGTGAAGCTATGGCTTGGCGCCGGAAACTACGAACAACTCTCCGCAGACACACTCTATAACATTGGCAACGCCTGTTATCGTTCTGGCTCGCCCGGTCATGCCGCACTCTATTACCGCCGTGCGCTCGCCCGCCACTCCGGCCACGAGGAAGCCCGCATCGTTTCGG
>JANMYL010000185.1:0-3313 GCA_031382045.1 Akkermansiaceae bacterium
CGCGACCTTCGGACCGGGGTTCGTGGGCGAGGCGTTCAAGCTCGACGGCATCAACGATGCGGTGACGACGCCGCGTTACCTGCCTTTCTCCAACTTCTCGAGCATGACGTGGGAGTGCTGGGTGTATCCGGAGCGGACCAACTACGGCCGGCAGCAGATCATCAGCATTGACGACGGCGAACAATCTAACATGAAACGTTTGTGTGATGAAATATTTGGTGAGGAAAGCTTTGTTGGTATTTTTCCTTGGCGCAAACGCACTGCAAAGTCGGATGTTCCGTTTGGAGTCAGTCAAGATTTTGAGTGGGTCATTTCCTTCGCAAAACCTCAATTTATTAGCTGCATTTTGGGCAAAGGTCGCCAATATTACGAGACTCCAGATTTGCCTGGACGTCCATGGCGTGTTCACGACCTAACAAAGCAAACTAGTGCCTCCGAGAGGCCCAATAGTTTTTTCACCATCATTAATCCAAAAAATGGAACCGAATACCCATCAAATCCCAACAGGACATGGGCTATTACCAATGAAACATTTCCAAAATATTTAAAAGACAATCGAATCGTATTTCCAGGAGATTATGACTTTCTGAATCTGACGCGGCCAGGGTTGCGGTATTTTAAGGCTGCTGATGAAGCAAAATCTGGCGAGCTATTTGGATTTGTGCCAGTCAGCACAAATCTTCCTAGCGAAGTTGGCATGAGCCAAGATGGCACCAAAAATTTTGGAGAAATATTTAATAACAAGTTATTTAGTTATCCGAAGCCTGTCTCTCTTCTGAAATATTTCACCCAAGTTTCCACAAACTTCGAAAAGAAACCAATTATCCTCGATTTCTTCTCCGGTTCCGCCACCACGGCCCACGCGGTGATGCAGCTCAACGCCGAGGACGGCGGCAAGCGCCGCCACATCATGGTCCAGCTTCCCGAGCCTTGCGACGCCAAGAGCGAGGCCTTCAAGGCCGGATACAAAACCATCGCCGAGATCGGCAAGGAGCGCATCCGCCGCGCCGGGAAGAAGATTCTAGCAGAGTGGCAGGCGAAGCAGGCCAAGGAGAAGCCCACGCAAGGCGATCTTCTCTCTCCTAATAACTCTGAACCCATAACAAATAACTTTGGCGCAAGCCCGCCGGACATCGGCTTCCGCGTGCTGAAGATCGACGATTCCAACATGAAGGACGTCTATTACGCACCGGATGAGGTAAAGCAATCCGACCTCCTCGCCCATGCGGACAATCTCAAGGAAGGTAGAACTCACGAAGATCTTTTGTTCCAAGTGTTGGTCGAGTGGGGGGTCGATCTCGCCCTGCCGATCACGCGGGAAGCCGTCGCAGGAAAAACCATTTTCTTCGTCGATGGCAATGCGCTGGTCGCCTGCTTCGACCCTCAAATCAGCGAGGAACTGGTGAAGAACTTAGCGAAGCGCCAGCCGCTGCGTGTCATTTTCCGCGACGGCAGCTACGGCGACGACAGCGCCAAGATCAACGTGGAGCAGATTTTCAAGCACCTGAGCCCCGGAACCGAGGTGAAATCGCTGTGAAGAATCAACTCAAGGAGGGGCGAGCTCCGAATCGCCCAGTCGATGGATCGCCAATGATTTGTGCATTCGCTCGCCCCATTGGCCGCTCATCGGCACGGCGGATCGGAGTCCTCCGCTCCTTGTTAGTATCCTCCCACCCATGAAACTCAAGTTCAAGCACCAAGCCTATCAAGCAGACGCCGTGAAGGCGGTGGTCGATTGTTTCCGCAGCCAGCCGAAAAGCAGTGGCTTCAAGTATGCCATTGATCCCGGACGCCAATCGAAAGGTGGATCTGCGCTGCTGCCGGGCACGGAAGCAGACGGTTTCGCCAACGCCTCTTTAGCAATTTCCCCAGCGGTGATCCTTGAAAATCTCCAAGAAATCCAGCGTCGCCAAAATCTACCAGTTTCATCGGCGTTGAAAGTCACGTCCATTTCCAAGCTCAACTTCGACGTCGAGATGGAGACCGGCACGGGTAAAACCTATTGTTACATCAAGACGATGTTCGAGCTCTACAAGGAGTATGGCTGGAGTAAGTTCATCATCGTAGTCCCGAGCATCGCGATCCGCGAAGGCGTCGCGAAATCGTTCGAAGTGATGGCGGAGCATTTCATGGAGCAATATGGCAAGCGTGCCCGCTGCTTCATTTACAACTCCAAGCAGCTTCACAACCTGGAGAGCTATTCGTCGGACGCGGGGATCAACGTGATGATCATCAATGTGCAGGCATTTGCTCGCAAGGGTGAGGATGCGCTTCGGATTTACCTGGAGTTAGACGATTTCCAATCGCGCCGCCCGATTGACGTCATCAAGAAAAACCGCCCGATTATCATTCTCGACGAGCCGCAGAAAATGGAAGGCAAGGCGACGGTGGAGAAGCTGGCGGAGTTCGATCCCTTGATGATTCTTCGCTATTCAGCGACACACAAGACGGAGCACAACAAGGTCTATCGACTCGATGCGCTGGACGCCTTCAACCAGAAGCTGGTGAAAAAAATCGCGGTGCGGGCGATCACAGTGAAAGGATTTTCCGGACTCAATGCCTATCTCTATCTGGATTCGATTCAGATATCGAAATCGAAGCCGCCGGAGGCCCGTGTTGAATTGGAAACGCTTCATGCAAACGGGATCAAGCGAGTGAAACGATTGCTGAAAACGGGCGATGATCTGCACAGTCTATCCAGCGGTCTTGAGCAATACCGCGGGTTTGTCGTTTCGGAAATCAATGCAAACACCGATGCCATCAGCTTCACTAACGGAGCTACCTTGCATGTCGGTGAAGCCACGGGGGACGTGAATGAATCCGCGCTGCGCCGCATCCAAATCCGTGAGGCGATCAAGGCGCATTTCGAAAAGGAGCAGCGCTTGTTTTCCCAAGGGATCAAGGTGCTCTCGCTGTTCTTCATCAGCGAGGTCGCGAAATACCGCCAATACACCGAAGCCGGTGAGGCATGTGGTGAGTATGCCAAAGCCTTCGAAGAGGAATACAACGAGCGCCTCAATGAAGTGCTGACGCTTGAAGACACGCCCTACAATCACTACTTGCGCGGCATCCAGGCATCAAAGACGCACAACGGCTATTTCTCGATTGATAAGAAAACCAAGCGCTTTGTGGCCCCCAAGGAAGCCGCGCGTGGCGAGAATGCCGGTGAGACAGACGACGTGGATGCTTATGATCTGATTCTGAAGGATAAGGAGCGCCTGCTATCTCTGGAAGAGCCCGTGCGTTTCATTTTCTCCCACTCCGCGCTGCGTGAGGGCTGGGACAATCCGAACGTGTTCGTCATCTGCGCCCT
>JANMYL010000248.1:0-32725 GCA_031382045.1 Akkermansiaceae bacterium
CGTGGTCTGAGTCGTAGCCGCGGTGGGTGGCGAGGTCGAAGGCGACGGAGAGGCCTTTTTGCCCGGCGGCGAGATTTCTCCGATAGAATGCGTTGGATTCTTCTGCTGTGGAGAATCCGGCGTATTGGCGGATGGTCCAGGGCTGGAAGCAATACATGGTGGCGTAGGGGCCGCGGAGGAAGGGTGCGATGCCGGCCTGATATTTCAGGTGCTCCATGCCTGTGATGTCGTCTTCTGTGTAGAGGGGTTTGACGGGGATTTTCTCCATGGTGTCCCAGACGATTTGTCCGGCGGGTTTGCCATGTTCTTTTTCGAGTGATGCGCACCATCGTTCATAACCTGATGGGGATGAAGTGGCGGTGTAGGGGATTTCCGCGAAGGATGGACGGCTCATGGGATCAATGGGAGGCGGTTGTAGAGTGAGTGATCGCCGTTACAGGACTCCGGCTATCTTCAGAAGGTGTAGGTTTAGCTCGTAGTTGTTACTGCGGACGTTGACGAAATCATCGACACCGGCGGCGCGCCATGCGGATTCGTTGTCACCGGGAGCTCCGGCGACGAGCAGGGTGACGCTGGGGCGGGCGGCTTTCACGGCGGCGGCGAGTGGGGCGACGTACTCCAGATAGGTGGCGTCGTCCGAGGTGATGACTGCGATTTCCGTTTTAGTGGCGGCGAGTGCTGCTACGGCTTCTTCAAGGGTTGTGAAGTCACGGGTGCCATCGATGATAAATCCGGCGGCTTCAAAAAACGAGGCGGTCCAGTCGGCACGGAGGCGGTAGTTTCGGGAGGGGCCGATGTTCAATTGCAGGATCTGCGGTGGTGCGCCGGTTCTATGAGCAAAGGCGGTGGAGGCGTCGCGGAGGGCTTCATATTCCTCCGCGGCGCGACGTGGGGTGAGGGGCGAAATTTTCAAGCGGGTGGAGATGGTGCTTAACCCGGTGGCGGCGGCAATCTGTGGGGCGGTGGCGCCTGCGAGGGCGGCGGCGATGGCTTGCTCGATCATGGAAGAGTCGGCCGCGAGTGAGATGGAGAGATGCGGAGCGGGCTCGGCGGAAGGTTTTTTCTGGCGGCCGGCAGAGGCGGACTTGGTGGCGAGTTTTTTGCCTTTGAGGTCGGGATACATGTTGCTGCCGATGATCCGGTCCTTGCGCGTGCGGATGTTTTTAAATTTTTCTTGGCAGACGGCTTCGACCGCTTGCTGGACCGAGCCGTTTTCGAGGCAGGTGAGCATGCCGCCTTGTTGCTCGATGCCTTGGAAAATTCCCCAGCTTTTGGCGGCGATTTGGTCGGTGAGCCATTCGATGTAGGTCGAGCCGCCGGCGGGGTCGATGACGTGGTCCAGTCCGCATTCCTCGCGGAGAATGATGTGGACGTTGCGTGCGATGCGGCGGGAGAATTCGTCGGTGTGTCCGGAAATTTCGTCGTAGGGACCGATGTGCAGGCTGTCCACGCCGGCGACGACTGCGGCGAAGGATTCTGCGGTGACGCGCAGCATGTTGGTGTGGGCGTCGTAGCAGGTTTTATTCCACTTGGAGGTGCTGGCATGGATGTGGACGGGGGCGTCTGCGACGTCATAAGCGGCGGCGACCTTGCTCCACAGCCAGCGGGCAGCGCGGATTTTGGCGATTTCCATGAAGTAGTCTGAACCGACGGCGAGGCAGAGGCGGACGCGCGGCAGGACGGATGCTGGGGAGAGTCCGCGGGTTTTCATTTCCTCCAGGTAGTGGACTAGGGTCGAGATGACATAGGCGAGTTCCTGGGTGGCGGAGGCACCTGCGTTGTGATAAACATCGCCTTGGACGGTGAGGGTGCGGACACCCGGCGCGTGCTTGCAGGCGAAGTCGGTGAGGGCGGCGGCATGATCGAAGCGGGTGCTGAGTTCGTGGCAGAGGTGGCCGTGGGTAACGAGTTCTGCGAGAGGGTCGTTGTCAAAGCAGGCGCGGAGTGCGGCTGTCGGCAGGCCGCGTTGGCGGGCGGTGGCGAAGAATAGCGCGGCAAGTGGCACGCTGCTGGCACCTGAGCGCCAGTAGGTGGAAATCGCCTCGATGGCGACGCCGTCGAGCGCGGTTTGCAGATCTGCGGCGGTGAGGACTTGCAGGCCGGAGCAGGCGTTTTGGGTTTGGCCGCCCATGAGTTCGCCCACGGCGATGTTGAGTTCGCTCTGTCCGCCGTGGAGTCCTTCGTGGGCGAGGCGATTGAGCTTTTCTGGGGAGCAGGCTTTGAGTTCTTGTGAGATTTCCCAACCCTCTTTCAAGAATCCGCTGGGATGGCTGCCGCGGACGAGCGAGTCTGCACCGGGGAAGTGCTGGAGGTGGCTGAGGTCGGCGATGTCTTCGTGGCGATAAATTGGCTGGATGGTGATATCTTCGTAGGTATGACTGACGAGGCGTTTTTCAAAAGGAGCACCCTTGAGAAGGAGTTCCGCAGCGGCGTGCCATTGTTCGTAGGTGTGCTCCGGGAATTCTGTGAGGAGTTGTTCCGCTTGGGCTGGAGTGGTCATGGCAGTTGAGAGATCGAGTTATGACGCGGCGTCCGGTGATCGCCGCTGCGCTTAAAATTTGGCGTTCCGCATGTCGCCGGTTTCCAAGAAACATTCATGGAAGGCGAAGGCGGAGCGGAAGGATTGTGGAGTGTGGCCTTGCTCGGTGAGTTTGAAGTATTTCCAAAGGAGGTCGCGGTAGGAGGGATCGACGCAATGAGTTATAACGGCTTCGGCGCGTTCTCGCGGGTCTTTACCGCGGAAGTCCGCGACGCCGTGCTCGGTGACGAGGACTTGGACGGAGTGCTCGCTGTGGTCCATGTGTGAGCACATGGGCACGATGGCGGAGATGCTTCCGCCCTTGGCGGTGGAGGGGCAGGTGAAGATGGAGATGTAGGCGTTGCGGGTGAAATCCCCGGAGCCACCGATGCCGTTCATCATTTTCTGGCCGAGGACGTGGGTGCTGTTGATGTTTCCGAAAATGTCGGCTTCGAGTGCGGTGTTGATTGAAATGATGCCCAAGCGGCGGACGACTTCCGGGTTGTTTGCGATTTCTTGAGGGCGGAGAAGCAAGCGGCCGCGATAGTTTTCGAGGTTATCGTAAACGTCTTGGAGGACCGGGTCGGTGAGGGTGAGGGAAACTCCGCTCACAAAACTGCAGCGATCGTTTTTGATCAGTTCGATGACGGAGTCTTGGATGACTTCCGAATACATTTGGAAGCGCGGGATGCCTGGGTGCTCGCCCATGGCACCGAGCACGGCGTTGGCGACATTTCCGACGCCGGACTGGATGGGTAGGAAGCCTTTTGGGATGTGGCCTTTCTTGAGCTCCGCGGCGAGGAACTCGGCGACGTTGAGGCCGATGCGGGTGGTGACGTCGGTGACGGGCATGAAGTCGCGGACTTCGTCCTTGCGGTTGGTTTCGACGATGCCGGCTATTTTCTTGGGATCGACCCAGACGCGCTGGGTGCCGATCCGGTCTTCCGCACTGCAGATGGAGATCGGGCGGCGGTTTGGCGGCGAGTTCGGTTCGTAAATGTCGTGGAAGCCGAGGAGTTCCTTGGGATGGCGTGTGTTGACCTCGATGAGGATTTTCTTGGCTTGTGTTAAAAATGTAGGGGATGCGCCGACGCTGGTGGTGAGTAGGATTTTCCCGTCATCGGAGACGTCGGCGGCTTCGACGATGGCCCAATCCAGCTCGCCGAGGAATCCATAGCGCACGTATTGCGGCAGCAGGGAGAGATGCATGTCGAAAAAGTGCGTCTTCCCGGCGTTGATGCTGTCTCGTAGATCCTTGTCTGACTGGAAGGGAGTGCGGAATTTGATGGCATCGGCCTTGGCCAGTTCGCCATCGAGCGATGGGCCGGTCGATGCGCCGGTGATGACGCCGATTTTAAATTCTCGGTTCGCCTCGTGCTCGGTGCGTGCCTTGCTTGCGATGGCGGTGGGAATGACTTTGGCGGCTCCTGCTGGGGTGAATCCACTGAATCCGATCACCTCGTTGTGGTTGACCAAAGAGGCGGCTTCGTCAGCGGTGAGTATGGGGAATGCGCTTTTCATGAATGAGTGGAAATGAAAGGGGGGAATGGGTAATTTCAAGCGATTGAGTAGAGGATTTGTCCTTCTTCGACGGCGTCACCGACTTTGACATGCATCGCTTTGATCGTGCCCGTGGTGGGTGCGTTGATGGTAGTATACATTTTCATGGCTTCCAAGGTGAGGACCAGTTCTCCTTCATGGATTGGGGAACCTGCGGTTCGTTCGATGGATTGGACGATGCCGGCCAGAGGACTGGGGACGTCTCCGTCGCTCATGGGGATTTTAGCGAGAGCGGGCATCGGCGTGTTTGGCTGCGATGCCTGCGCCGGAGGGGTGGCGCGCGAGACGGGTGTCGGGATGATTGGAGCGTTAGATTCGTCGCTGCTGACTTTTTCAACGACAACGTCATAGGCTTTGCCTGCAACAGTGATACGAAAATGTTCCATAGTTTTTTGAGATGTTAGCGGATTCGATGGGAAGTGAGAACGGATTGACGGCCTACTTTTTCCCAGGTGTTACTTTGATACTTGATGGAGACGACGCGGTGGGTGGAGTCGGTGAAAGCGGCAACTGCGGCAGCGATGATTGCGACGATTTCAGGAGTGATGTCATGAGCGCTGGCGGCGGTGATAGGCACTGCTTGGATGGCGGCGGCTTGGACCGGGAGCTGTATGACTGATGGCGCGGAAGTGGGAAGTGAAGCTGCCAGAGTGGAGCTGACCGGCTGGGCGGTGAGGGATTTAATACCTTTGAAGAATGCGTGAATGATCGCAGCAATTCCGATGAGTCGGAGCATTTCATCGAAGACTGAAGTGCTCGAAACGGCCAATAGGGCGAAGATGGAAGTTAAGTATATCATAGGATCAGAGCGGGATGTTGCCGTGTTTTTTCGGAGGGCGCGTTTCGGATTTCCCCATGATGCCGCGGAAGGCGAGGGCCAGCGTGCTGCGGGAGGCAGCGGGGTCGATGACGTCGGTGATCATGCCGTTGCTGGCGGCTTGATAGGGCGAGGCGAATTTCTCGGTGTAAGCGGCGAGCAGTTCCTTTTCGAGAGCGACGGGGTCCTGCGCTTCCTCGAGTTCCTTTTTATAGAGCACCTTCAGCGCGCCTTGGGCACCCATGACTGCGATCTCGGCGGTGGGCCAAGCGAAGACGAAGTCCGCGCCCATGTCGCTGGAGCACATCGCTAGGTAGGCTCCGCCGTAGGCTTTGCGACAAATGAGGGTGATTTTAGGGATCGTTCCGGAGGCCCAAGCGAAGAGCATTTTGGCACCGTGGCGGATGATGCCGCCACGCTCTTGGGCGAGTCCAGGCATGAAGCCCGGCACATCCACCAGTGAGAGAACTGGAATCGAGTAGATATTACAAACTCGGATGAAGCGCGCGGCCTTGTCTGAGCTGTCGATATCGATGCAGCCTGCTTTCACCATCGGTTGGTTGGCGACGATGCCGATGACGAGGCCTTCGATTTTTGCAAAACCGACGAGCATGCTGGGAGCGAAGTCGGGTTGGATTTCAAACCAGCTGCCGGGGTCCATCAGGCGCTGAATGACTTTTTGCATGTCGAGCGGCGACTTTGGGTCCGCAGGGATGAGGTCGTAAATGCCGGGATCGGGGGTGATCGCGATCTCGTCGTTCATTTTGTGAGGCGGATTGCTCAGATTGTTTGACGGCAGGTAGTCGAGGAGTTTTTTGGCGAGCTGGATCGCGTGTGCGTCGTCCTCCGCGATCAGGTGAATGTTGCCGCTGACTTGGGCGTGGGCCTCGGCACTCGCGAATTGGTCGAGCGAGGCAGTCTGGCCGGTGGCGGCGCGGATGACGTTGGGCCCACAGATGAACATGTTGGAATTGTGCCGCGTCATGATGATGAAGTCGGTCAGTGCTGGCGAGTAGGCGGCACCACCTGCGCAGGGGCCGGCGATGATTGAAATTTGCGGGACCACTCCCGAGAGCAAGACATTGCGGAAAAAAATCTGTCCGTAGCCGGAAAGGGCGTCGATGCCTTCTTGGATGCGTGCGCCGCCGGAGTCGTTGATGCCGACGACGGGCATGCCGGCCTTCACGGCGAAGTCCAGCAAATCGCAGATTTTCTTGGCGTGGATGCGGCCGACTGCGCCACCGCCGACGGTGAAATCTTGGGCAAATGCAGCGACTTGGCGCCCATCCACCACGCCGGTCGCGCAGATGACGCCGTCACCTGGCATTTTTCGCTTTTCGAGCCCAAAGTTGATGCACGAGTGATGCGCGTGCATGCCGAATTCGATAAAGTCGCCGCCGTCAAAAAATAGCGCCAAGCGTTCGCGGGCGGTGAGAATTCCTTTTTCGTGACGTTTCTCGATGCGGTCGATGCCGCCTCCGTTCAGGGCTTCTTCCCTGCGTTGCTTGAGTCCTTCCAGTAGTGTCGTATCGATGGCCATTGTAGTGTCGGTTTCGGGAAATGATGGGGATTCAATGTGAAGCCTGGCAGAACTCCGTTAGAACTCCGAAGGTTGATTTCGGGTGCAGAAAGGCGACGAACTTGCCGGCAGCTCCGTCGAACGGGACCTCGTGGATGAGACGAGCGCCTTGGTCCTTGGCCTTGGCGAGTTGGCCGGTGATGTCGTCCGTGGCGAAGGCGATGTGGTGGATGCTGGGGCCATTTTTTTCGAGAAATTTGGCGATCGGGCTTTCGTCGGATGTGGGTTCGAGAAGCTCGATGTGGACATCTCCGGCGGCAAAAAATGCGGTGCGAACTTTCTGGGACTCCACCTCTTCCCGGCCTTCGCAGACGAGCCCGAGGGTGTTTTCGTAATAGGCGATAGCTTCATCCAGTGATTTTACCGCGATTCCCAGATGGTCGATTTTTGTGATCATTGCGTGGTTGGGTTCTATGTGAGACCAATGAACCCGAAAACCGCGTGCCTTACACCGCAGGAAGCCGTTTAATATCCGCATATTTCATCCCGGAAGAGATTGGGCAGAGTGTTAATCTGTAGTCATGATTTCGGTCTGCTGCGAGCCGAAAGAAATCAATTGTTTCGTGGCGGATTAGCACTTGCGCTGTCCAGAATGCGGGGCGAAAGCTACGCAAGATGACAACATCCGTTTTGACCCACCCGCTTTTCATTTTTGTGCTAGGCGTAATCGCAGCTTTGATTGCGGTTTTTTTGTTGTTGGGTTTCTGCGCCTATCCGAATCGCTCTGCCGAGGACGTGGCGGCCTATCGAAGTCGGATGGAGAAATTCTCGGCCAGCGGATTCGAAGCCAATGGCCCCGGAGAAAAGGCAGCTCTTGAACGTTTTAATTCGTTTCTCCAAGGCATCGGCGACGTGAAATACGTTCGAGAAAACACACTCAACGTCTATGCAGCGGATGCTTACTTGGACGATACATTGGCACTTCATCATGGTGCGGCTGAGATAGAGGCGTATTTCATCAAGACCAGCGAGACGATGACGAGCTATCAGGTGACGATTGACGACGTCGCTCGCTCTGGCGATGATTACTATGTGCGCTGGACGATGATCTTCGCCGCTCCTGCACTGAGCAGCGGGAAGCCGGTGCACTCGGTCGGCATCAGTCAAATACGCTTCAATCGGGAGGGGAAAGTGGTCTTTCATCAGGACTTCTGGGACTCAGGAAAGAATTTTTATGCTCATCTTCCAGTGGTTGGGGGAGTGATTGGATTTGTCCGTAAACGCTTAGAGTCGAACTGAACAAGAATCTCCCGATGAATTCCGATAGCCCGTTATCCCGCCGGCAGAAGACAAGTCCTTGGAGCGTTTTCGTCTTAACTGTTTTTCGCTGGCTTGACTCCGATTATCGCCGCGAGGATCTACCAGATCCTTCGCAGCTTCCTGCAAGAGTGAATTGGCAGCGTACTCTGCCATTCATTTTTTTACATCTCGGTTGCCTTGCGGTCTTCTGGGTGGGCATCAGTCCGGTGGCGGTGGGTGCGTGCGTTTTTCTCTATCTCATCCGGATGTTCGCAATCACTGGTTTTTACCACCGCTATTTTTCCCATAAGACTTTCAAGACCTCGCGGTTCGTTCAATTCGCATTTGCAGTATTAGGAAACAGTTCCATGCAGCGCGGACCGCTTTGGTGGGCGGCCACCCACCGTCACCACCACAAGCATTCGGATCATGAGGAGGACATTCATTCGCCAGTTGTAAGTGGGTTTCTCTGGTCACACATTGGCTGGTTGACTTCGATGAAAAATTTTCCAACGGCCTACAAGAGCGTTCCTGACCTCAGTAAGTATCCAGAGCTGGTTTTCCTAAACCGCTACGATCAGACGGTGCCATTTGTTTACGGGTTGCTTATGTTAGCGATAGGTTGGGTATTGGAGAGGTTTTTCCCGATGCTTGGCGTGACGGTTGGGCAGTTTTTTATCTGGAGCTTTTTTATCAGCACAACTGTTCTGCTTCATGGCACACTTTTTATCAATTCACTGGCGCACGTGTGGGGTCGCCGCCGCTATGAGACGGATGACGATAGCCGTAACAGTTGGTTGCTGACATTCATCACTCTTGGAGAAGGATGGCATAATAACCATCACCGCTACCCGCACTCCGTTAGGCAAGGGTTCCGTTGGTGGGAGTTAGACATGACTTACTATGGGTTGAAAATTCTATCATGGACTGGCCTGATCTGGGACTTGCGGCCAGTCCCCAAGGCGGTGATTGAAGAGAGTGCTTCTTTCCAACATCACAACTGATGAACAGAGAACGTATCGCCGTCATCGGAACGGGAATCTCTGGAATGTCTTCCGCTTGGTTTCTCGGCCGGACGCACGATGTGACCCTTTTTGAAAAAGACGACCGTGTGGGCGGTCACTCACACACGGTGATGGTGGAGGAGGGCCAGAGCCAAATTCCGGTGGACACCGGGTTCATGGTCTATAACGAGGTGACTTATCCGCTATTAACGCGCTTGTTTCGTGAATTGGATGTCATGACCAAGCCGACATCTATGTCCTTCAGTGTCCAGCATGTAGGTGATGGTTTGGAGTTCAATGGTGGTAGCTTGAACCTTTTATTTGGCCAGCGGCGGAATCTTTTAAATTTACGTTATTGGCGCATGTTAGCCCAGATCGCGCGCTTCAATCGCGAGACCGTGGATGAACTGGCAAATCCGGCTTATGGAAATATATCGCTTTCTGAATATGTGAAAGCACGCGGCTACGGGGAGAATTTTCTCCGCTGGTATTTGTCGCCGATGGCTGCGGCGGTGTGGTCCAGTCCGCCTGAGCGTATCGACGAGTTTCCCGCTCGGACGTTGATGCGGTTTTGGCACAATCACGGATTTCTAGGTCTTGATACCCAGCATCCATGGCGCACGGTCGTGGGCGGATCGAGGTGTTATGTCGAAAAATTGATAAAGCCATTCGAGCAAAATATCCATCGCGGTGCAGGCGTGCGCGCCGTGAGTCAACTATCCCACGGAGTCCGATTGACATTGAATGACGGCAGCCATCATGAATTCGACCGGGTGGTCATCGCTACACATAGCGATCAAGCGTTGGGAATGATCGCCGATCCGACGGGCTTGGAGAATGAGTTGCTGGGATGTTTCCACTATCAGGAAAATGAAGCCTTGCTTCACTGCGATCCTAGATTCATGCCGAAGACGCGCCGATGCTGGGCGTCCTGGAATTACCGCATCGAAGCCGGTGGTAAATCCCACTCGACGCATTATTGGATGAATGAGTTGCAAGGCGTGTCTGAGCGTGAGTCATACTTTGTTTCTATAAATCCATCTTCCCAGCCTGCCGTAGAGTCTATCAAGCGGAGGCTGGTATATGAGCATCCATTGTTCGATTTGAAAGCAGTGGCAGCACAAGACCGCTTACCTGCTTTGCATGCTGCGGGTGATGAAACGGGGCGTTATTTCTGCGGCGCGTGGCAGCGCTATGGTTTCCACGAGGACGGCTTGTGGTCGGCGGTGAACGTGTGTGCGCAGATTCTTGGAAGGGACCCGTGGCGATGAGTGATCTCTATGAATGCACGATTTCGCACTGCCGCTTGAAGCCGAAGCTGCACTCGTTCAACTATCGAGTGTTCATGTTTGCCGTGGACCTTGATGAGCTACCTGATTTGGCCAGGAAAATTTGTGGATTTAGCTATAATAAATTCAATCTATTCTCGATCGATGACCGCGATCACGTAGACATCGGTAAACCGGGCGGCATCCGGAATAATCTAATTGCATGGCTTGCTGGTGAAGGAGTTGCATGTCCTGAAGACGCGGCGATCAAGTTGGTGACCTTTCCCCGGGTGCTTGGCTACGGCTTTAACCCGGTTTCATTCTACTATGTAAGTTCGAAATGCGGACAGCCACTTGCTGCGGTGGCAGAGGTGGTGAACACCTTCCGAGAGATGAAACTCTATGTCCTGAAAGCCATGAACGCGGAGGGTTTCTGGCATCGCAGGGTAGTCAAGAATTTCTACGTCTCGCCGTTTTCCGATCCTGGGATGGAGTTTGATTTTAAGCTGGGGCCGCTAGACGAAAAGTGGCGGGTGAATATCGATAACTACGCTGAAGGCGAGCGCACATTGCTCAGTGCCGTCCGCGGGGAGCGGCGAGAAATTACTTCGTCGAGGCTGATTTGGTATGCTTTCAAGTATCCGTTATTGTCGCTCAGGATCATCGCTTTGATTCACTGGCAGGCGCTTCTACTATGGATTCGCCGGGTGCCATTTCTCCGTAAAGCAGATAGACAGGAAGCTCAGCTTGACGTGATGCGGCCTCATTCCAGTTTGAAGAAAAACCACCTATGAATTCCACGATAGAACTCAATGATGAACGGGTGCCGCACGATGTTGTCTGTGATGCGGTGCAAGGATTTTCCCAGCGGATGGTGATTCGTTTGCTCGCGACGATGCCTCGCGGTGGGCTTCGCTTACAACATGAGGACGGCCGTGTTCGTTATTTTGGCGCGCCCGGCGCGCCTGTTACTGCTCAGGTTGTTTTGCGTAATGACGCGGAGTTTTTTAAGCGCTGTGCTTTTTATGGGAATATAGGTATGGGTGAGGCTTATACTGCTGGCTTGTGGGATACCAATGATATCGCAGCGGTGATTTCGTGGTTTATTCTAAACGTAAATGCGCTTCAAGGTGCGGCCACTTCAGCGGCAAGTTTGCCCGGAGTGAACTTATTGAAACTTGTCAATTGGTTCCGCCACCTTCGGCGGGAAAATACGGTGGATACTAGCCGACGGAACATCGCTGAGCATTATGATCTGGGGAATAAGTTTTATCGATTATGGCTCGACCCCAGCATGACTTATTCCAGTGCTCGATTTGAAGATGCCGGACAATCGCTCGAAGATGCCCAGCGTGCGAAATACGATGCACTGTGCCGGAAACTCAAGCTTGTGGCGACGGATCATGTTCTCGAAATCGGTTGTGGCTGGGGCGGATTTGCGGTCCATGCGGCCAGGAATTACGGCTGTCGTATCACGGGTGTGACGATTTCCGAGGAGCAAGCGGCCTATGCCCGTCAGCGAGTCGCCGATGAGGGTTTGCAGGGGCGGATCGAGATTCTCATCCAGGATTACCGGCACATCACGGGTCGTTTCGACAAGATCGTTTCTATAGAGATGTTGGAGGCGGTGGGAGACAAGTATCATGATTCGTTCTTCGCGAAATGTGCGGAAGTTCTGACACCCGATGGATTGCTCGGCGTGCAGATGATTACGGTTCCGGATTGCAGCTACGGCAGCTTGAAGAAGAACGTGGATTGGATTCAAAAGCACATTTTCCCGGGTTCGCTGTTGCTGAGTGTGGGACGGATCAATGAAGTGCTGATGAAAACTGGCGATCTCTTCATGCATGATCTCGAAGACTTAGGCGCGGATTACGCACGCACTCTTTCAACATGGCATGAGAATTTTAATGCGTCGAAGAGTCAGGTAGAGGCACTCGGATTCGACGAGCCGTTCGTCAGATCTTGGAACTACTACCTAAAATACTGTGAGGCGGCATTCGCGACTCGGAACATTTCCGTGGTGCAGGCGACTTACACCAGGCCTAACAACAGTTTGCTTCATCACCAGTTTGAGGAGGGCAGAAGATAATGGCTGAGACGGTAGCAATTCCTCGGGAAATCTGGTGGCGACGCTGGATAGTAACACCGGTGGTCGCGCAGTTGACGGTTGGGATTTCGCCAGAGCGGATCGGCTGGACAATCGCGCTAGGAATCGTGCTTGGAGTTTTCCCGATCATGGGAACGACGACCCTACTTTGCCTGCTTGCAGGATGGTTGTTGCGACTGAACCAGCCGGTTTTACATGTTTTCAAAACCTTGGCCTATCCGTTGCACTTGGCGTTGATTCTAGTTTTCATCCGCTTAGGCGAGCGTTTGTATGGAGTGCCACTGATCTTATTTTCAATCCCGCAGATGCTGGGAAAATTCAGAAATGATCCGCTGCAGTTCGCGACGGATTTTGGAATGGCCGCGTGGCATGGAGTGAGCGCGTGGTTGTTGATCGCGCCAATCGCCGCCGTGCTCATCAAACTGGCGGTGACGCCGATTTTAAACCACCTCGCCTTATCAATCCAAAGACGTAAGGAGTTAGCGGCATGAATGCTTGGATGGTGTTATGGATGGGAGTCGGAATGATGGCGGTGGTGTTTGCTATCGCTTGGGCTTTAGCTCGGAAGTGGGATAATTACTCGCTGGTGGATGCCGTGTGGGCCTTCGGGATCGGTCTCACTGGCTGTTTCTGGTTGGTGGCTGGCAGTGGCGGAGGTGCGAAGCATTGGGCCGCGGGAGGTTTGCTCGCCTTGTGGAGTTTGCGGCTCGGATGGCACTTGCAGCAGCGGATTCGAAAGGCGCATCCCGAGGAAGATGCTCGCTATGTGAAGCTCCGCGAGGTGTGGGCTGGACGAGTCTCCTGGGCGTTTTTCTGGTTTTTCCAAGCGCAGGCGGTTTCTGTGATCATGTTGGCTTTGCCCTTCCTTTTAATTTCAGTCGATCCCAACGGAGTGTGGAGTGCTTGGGAAACCGCTGGACTGGCGGTCACGCTGATAGGGATTTGCGGGGAGGGGCTGGCGGACTCACAAATGTCACGATTTAAGCTCAGGAATTCGGATTCGAAATCGGTATGTCAGGAGGGTTTGTGGCGCTATTCCCGGCATCCTAACTATTTTTTCGAGGCGGTCATCTGGCTTGGCTTCTATCTATATGCTTGCGGTTCCGACTGGGGCTGGGCCACCGTTCATGCTCCGGCGGTTATTGTATTCTTGTTACTGCGCGTCACAGGAATTCCGCCGACGGAAGCCGCGGCTGTGCGACGCAAGGGCGATGCCTACCGCCGCTATCAGGAAACGACGAGTTCGTTCATCCCATGGCCTCCAAAAAAGATCCTATAATTTTTTCGTAAAACAACCATGATTCACACTAACGAACTCCTCGCCAAGGGCGTCATCCCCGACGCATTGATCCGAATCGGAATCCGCCATCGTCTGGCGGGAACTCTCGCCCCTTTTGAAAAACTCGACTGCGAGCAACGGCAGGCAAGAGTGATGCGGCACGTCGATGAATTGCGGGGCAGCCCGATCGCCATCGCGACGGATGAGGCCAACGAGCAGCACTACGAACTGCCGACCCGTTTCTTCGAGAGGGTGCTCGGCAAGCACATGAAGTATAGCTCCGGCTACTGGGACGAAGGGGTGAGCGGCATCGACGAGTCAGAGGCGCGAATGCTCGGCATCACCTGCGAGCGGGCTGAGCTGCGGGATGGTCAGAGGATCCTTGAACTCGGCTGTGGTTGGGGATCGCTAACACTGTGGATGGCGGCGCATTATCCGAATGCCAAGATCACGGCGGTTTCTAACTCTAGGACGCAGAAGATCTATATCGAATCTCAGCTCGCGGCGCGCAGCTTGACCAATGTCGAGGTGCGGACCGTGAACATGATCCACTACGAAGGTGAGGGAGATGGAGAGTTCGACAGGGTGGTCTCGGTAGAAATGTTCGAGCACATGAAGAATTACGAGTTACTCCTGCAGCGGATTTCTGGCTGGCTGAAGCCAGGCGGTGCTTTGTTCGTCCATATTTTTACCCACCGCGAGTATGCCTATCACTATGAGGCAGAGAGCGAGGACGACTGGATGGCTAAGTATTTTTTCACTGGCGGTCAGATGCCCTCGGATGACTTGCTGCTTTATTTCCAGAACGATCTCAGGATCGAAGGGCATTGGCATGTGAATGGCACACACTATCAGAAAACTTCCGAGGCTTGGCTCTCCCGGATGGACGCTGCGCGTGACGAACTTATGCCACTGATCGCGGAAACCTACGGTGAGGACCAACAAACTCGGTGGTGGGTTTATTGGCGGGTCTTCTTCATGGCTTGCGCTGAGCTCTGGGGCTACCGAAACGGCGACGAGTGGATCGTATCCCACTATCGATTTCGCAAACCAGCGCTGATTCGTTAGAATGTCTTTCTCAGGTGTGAGGGAAGGATGCCGAGCTGTTCGCGGTATTTCGCGACGGTGCGTCGGGCAACTTTAATGCCTTGTTTATCAAGAGCTTGCATTAGGATCTCGTCAGACAGTGGTTTTGCTAAATCTTCGGCAGTGACCAGCTGTTGGATTGCTTCGCGCACACCAGCGTTTGAGACCTCCGCGCCATCGCTAGTCTGATAGCCGGTGGCGAAGAACGCGCGCATTTCCATGAGTCCGTGCGGCGTGAGGACATATTTCCCGGCCACGGCCCGTGAGATGGTTGTGGCGTGCAGGCTGATTTCGTCGGCGATGTCGTTCATGGTCAACGGGCGCAGGTGACGGGGGCCTTTCGTTAGGAAAAGTGGTTGGTGCTCGATGAGCTTGTGGGCTATAGCAAGAATGGTTTCTTGGCGCAGCGAGATGGCTTGGATGAGGCTGCGTCCGTCGCGGATTTGGTCGCGTAGAAACTGACGGGCTTTGGCATCGGTACCGTTTTTCCCAATCATGTCTTTGTAGAAATCATTGATCCGCAGAGTTGGCAGGTGCTCGCCCGTGAGTCGGGCATACCAGTTCCGATCGTCGTCGCGCTCAATGATGACATCCGGCAGAATATAGGGATTCCCCGTTGGGTCGAATTCTCCGCCGGGATTTGGAGTAAGGTGACTGATCCTCGAGGCGGCTTCCGCGATGCGCTCGACATTGGTGCCGAGCGCACGGGCGATTTGTGGATGGCGTTTGCGGGCGAGATCTTCCAAATGATCGCGGACGATCTTATATTCGATGGTTTCCTTGCCGGTGGTGCGCTCCAATTGCAGCAAAAGCGACTCGGGAATCCCGGATGCGCCGATGCCGGCTGGGTCAAACGACTGTACCAGATTGAGGGCTGCATCTAGGTGCTGGGGCTTGAATCCCATGCGGATTCCAAGCGTCTTGACTGGGAGGTCGTGAAATCCACGGTCATCGAGATTTCCCAAAATTGCCTGTGCGGCCTCCCGGATTTCTGGATCGACCATCGAGAGATCGAGCTGGTGCTGCAGATGTTGCGGAAGTGTCTCCGGCGCGACGATCGAGTCATACATCCGTTGGCGGCGCTCCTCGTCCTCGTGGGTCCATGGCGAGGATTTTCCTTCCAGAATGGTGCGGTCGCGCCAGTCATCGTCGGTCTGGTTCATGTAATCCAGCGAATCCGCTTCTTCGGGATTGGGTCCTTCCTCGTCGAGAGAAACAGTCTCGGTTAGGTCCTCCAATACCGGGTTAGTCTCAAGCGCCAGCCGCACGAGCTGGGACAGTTCTAAGGTTCCGGCTTGAAGGATTTCCAAGCTCTTGCGCATCTGTGGCGCAAGTGTTTGCTGCTGGGAAAACGATTGATGGAGCGAGGCGTTTGACATGGCCGACAAGGTGATTGCCGGGCGGACGCTATGAAGCTTGAGTCAAAAAATGAAGCAATGATTATGCCATTGTAGAAATTCTATTTCCTGTGTTTCGATTGAATGGCGTTGCCGCGATCCAGCGGATTTGTTTCTCACGGTCTGAGGTCCAGCCGGTGGTTGCCGCCGATTTCCAAGATCCAGTCGGTGGCAACACCCGCGGCCGCTGCGTGAGTGCGCCAGCCGCTGATAGCGGCGTGCACTTGTTTCAGGATGGTTTTAGCAGCAGTTGGTTTGAGGTCGGCGAAGCTCGCGGCGTCCAGCAGATCCGTGGTGGTAAAATTCTCACGTTTCCCGGCGAGTGTCATCTGGTGGCGGTGGGTCCATGCACCGTTCGGATTGTAGGCGTAAATTAGATCGTAAGCCGGAGCGAGCCGCCACCCGCCGCGGCGGTCCATCAGAAAGGCGATGTTCTTGGTGTGGTCGTCTTGGTTGCGGGCGAGGATGTTGAACAACGCACGGCGATAGAGTTCTGTCAGATCCGGCTGCGGCAGTTGCAGGCGGCGGGCGGTTTGGAACGCCTGTTCGTAGGAATAAGCGCCCGCTTGGTTGAAGTCGAAGTGGCCCATCGCGCACAGGCTCTGCATGTGGAATTTCCCGCCGTCCGGCGCGCGGTCGAAGCGGCGGGTCATGAAATGAGCGCGGCCGTTTTCCTCCAGCAGCCGACAATCACTCATCGTGATCCCGGCGGCGCGGGCCATCAGATGATAGGCAAATTCGATGCGCCCGTAGCCGAGCGGATCGTTGATTTCCTTGTCGCGATTGGCTGTCACGCCGTCGAATTTCAACAGCCACGGCTCGAAATTTTGGCCAGCAGCGACCTGGCCTGAGCGGATTTCTCCGGTTTGCGGATTCCAAGCGATCACAGCCTTGGCTCGTGCGCCACCGGCGGAGGTGCCTACGCGGAGAATCGTCGCTAGGGCGTCCGGCGGTTCCGAAAGATTGGCGTGCAGGCTTTCGCGCGAGGCAAGCGCGTCGTTGGCGAGCTGGACCAGAGCCTCTAGATGCAGCGTTTCTGGTGGGAAATCCGGCATCAGCGTTGGGCAGAATTCCAAGGCTCCCATCGCGCGGGTGCCGAGGTAACACAGGCGCTCCACCGGATCGAACGACTCGGGCCGGCGTCCCTGATGTGCCAGCCATTGGTCGATGAGTAGGTTGCCGAACTTGTCGGGCAGGGAATCCGCCAGCAGTCCGGGCAGGCCTTTGAAGGTTTCCCGCGGTAAGCTGGGAAATGAAAAGCGACCCGTGCCGAGTGGCATTGTGATGGGCGAAACCTCGATGCCGCTGCCGAGGAATTCCGGAGCGTATTCGAAGACCCCGAGCTCACGCTCCGGGTCCCACGTCACCGCGCCGATGGTGGTCTCGTAAAGCGCGATGGCGGCAGAGGTCATTTTTCATCCCCCCATTTCCAAGGTGTCACCGGGGGTGTCTTGCGCGGCTTAGAAGCATATTTGCGCGGCGCGTCCTGTAGCATAGAGGTCATAGCCATGGGGCTGATGCCCGGGTCAGGCAGAAAGCTTTCCAAGGTGTCCAAAGAGTTCAAGGCACGCAGCATGGCGATGAGCGTGGTCAGGGTGGAGCCCTCACCATTTTCAATCGCAGTGATTGTGCGGCGTGCCAATCCGCTGCGGATCGCGACTTGCTCTTGGCTCAAATTCAGGTCAAGCCGCCGATCTTTAAGGCGCTTGCCAAGCTCTTGCTCGATTTGTGGGTTGGATAGGAATTGAATCATAATGAGTAAAAATCTGCTCAAAAACCGCTCTTACAGGCTTAATTGAGCAGAATTTCACTCGCTAGTCAAGTATTTGAAATTTAAATGAGCAATAATTAACTCAAAATGTAATGAAATGAGCTTTTTTGAGCGGATAGTTGCTCATTTAAAATAATTGACGCCCGCTGCGAAGATCGGTTGGTGTTTCTCGCCGGGGATGTTCTTGGCGACTTTGGAGCCGCTGCGTTCGGTGTGTGCCATTTTCCCAAAGACTCGGCCGCAGGGGCTGGTGATGCCTTCGATGGCGGCAAGCGAGCCGTTCGGGTTGATCGCGATGTCCATGCTGGGCACGCCGTCTGCGTCGCAATATTGGGTGGCGATCTGACCATTGGCGGCCAGTGCGGCGATGACTTGCTCGGAGGCGTAGAATTTTCCTTCGCCATGGGAGAGTGGTAGGCGGTGGATATCGCCAAATTCGCAGTCTGCGAGCCATGGGGAAAGTTGGCTGACGACGCGGGTGCGGGCGTAACAGGAAATGTGGCGGCCGATGCTGTTATGAACCAGTGTGGGTGCCTCGGCGTGGGCGTCTCGAATCTCGCCATAAGGGACGAGGCCGGTTTTGACGAGGGCTTGGAAGCCGTTGCAAATTCCGAGGATGAGGCCGTCGCGGTTTTTGAGGAGATCCATGATGGCATCTGCCACGCGGGGGCTGCGGATGATGGTGGCGATGAATTTCGCGGAGCCGTCTGGCTCGTCGCCCGCACTGAAACCGCCGGGGAACATCAGGATTTGCGACTGGCGGATTTGTGCGGCGAGCGCGGCGAGGGATTCCTCGATGTGCTTGGCGCTTAGGTTTCTGAAAACTAAAATTTCTGCATCCGCTCCGGCCTCGCGGAAGGCCTTGGCGGAGTCGTATTCGCTGTTTGTGCCGGGGAAGCTGGGGATGATGACTTTGGGGCGTGCGATTTTGGATTTTGAATTTTGAGTTTTGGTGGTTTGAACCGCCAAGACGCCAAGGTCGCCAAGGTCGGACGAGGTTTCGGGTTTTGTCGGATAGATGGGCTCCAGCGTGTTGGTCCAAGCCGCTTGGAGTTCGGTGAGTGTGTGAGTCTCGCTGTTGAGGACGAGCACGCCGACCTCGGTGGTGTGGCCGATTTCCTGCGAGCCGAATTCCACCGGCAGCGGCTCGGCATGTTCGATCAGGAAGGCAAAATAGCGTTCGTGAGAGAGATCGAGAGTGGTGTTGATCTCCGCGCCGATGTGATTTCCGAACGCCATCTTCGCCAATGCCGCAGCGATGCCGGCTTGGCCGATGTGGTGAAGCGCGAGGATTTTTCCATCAGTATTAAGCTCATGCAGCGCGGCGGCGACTTGCTTGATCTCGGTGAAATCCGGGAGCTCATCGGCATCGCGGGAAATTTCCACGAAGGAGATCGTTGATCCTGGTTGTTTGAATTCGGGTGAAAGCGCGAGGCTGGCTTTTCCGGGGGCGAGGGCGAAGGAAACGAGCGTCGGCGGGACGTCGAGCTCATTGAAGGAGCCGGACATCGAGTCCTTGCCACCGATGGCGGCGAGGCGGAGCGAGTGCTGCGCCTGATAAGCACCGAGCAGCGCGGCGAAGGGCTGGCCCCAACGGGTGGCATCGTTGCCGAGCTTGGGGAAATATTCTTGGAGGGTGAGGCGAATGTCTGGGAGTCGTGCGCCGGCGGCGACGGCTTTGCAGACGGACTCTGTGACGGCGTAGAGCGCGCCGTGGAAGGGTGAGTGTGAGGAAATTTCCGGGTTGAAGCCCCAACTCATGTAAGTGCAGACGTCGGTGTCGCCTTGGAGCAGCGGCAGCTTGGCGACCATCGCGTCGGGCGGGGTGAGTTGGCGGTCACCACCGAAGGGCCATAACACGGTGCCCGCGCCGACGGAGCCGTCGAAGATCTCGCCAAGGCCTTTTTGCGAGCAGATGTTGAGAGAGGATAAGTGATTTGTAATCTTTGGGTCGGTGGAAGAGGTGAGGGCTTGGCGACCGGTGATCGCCGCCACGTGGATCTTCGCGGTCTGTTGGACGCCGTTGGTGTCGAGGAAGGCGCGGGAGAGGTTGACGATGGTTTTGCCGCGCCAAGTCATGATGAGGCGGCCGCTGTCGGTGACGTTGGCGACGTGCTTGCACTCGAGGTTTTCCTTGTCGGACTCGGCGATGAAATAGGCGATTTCGGAGGCATCGACGCAGATGGCCATGCGTTCTTGGGATTCGGAAATCGCGAGTTCGGTGCCGTCGAGGCCATCGTATTTCTTGGAAACCGCGTCGAGGTTGATCTCGAGCGAAGGCGCGATTTCACCGATGGCGACGGAGATGCCGCCTGCGCCGAAGTCGTTGCAAATCTTGATCTTGCGGGTCAGTTGCGGGTTGCGGAAGAGGCGCTGGATTTTGCGCTCGGTGGGGGCGTCGCCCTTTTGGACTTCGGCGGAGTTTTCGAGTGCGGTGTCGGTGTGTTCTTTGGAAGAGCCAGTCGCGCCGCCGACTCCATCGCGGCCGGTGCGACCGCCGATGAGCAGGATGACATCGCCCGGGGCAGGCGAGCCGCGGAAGACGTGGAAGCGCGGGACGGCGGAGACGACAGCACCGATTTCAAGG
Organism: Akkermansiaceae bacterium; assembly: GCA_031382045.1. Taxonomy (GTDB): domain Bacteria; phylum Verrucomicrobiota; class Verrucomicrobiia; order Verrucomicrobiales; family Akkermansiaceae; genus Luteolibacter. The sequence continues at coordinate 20,216 of JANMYL010000248.1, forward strand.
CGCTTGGCGACGTAGCCGGGATGGTAAATTTCGGCGACCTGGCCGGTAGCGAGACCGATTTGGTTGCCGTAAGATGAGTAACCGCGGGCGGCGACTTGGCAGATTTTTTTCTGCGGGAGCTTGCCTGGCAGAGTTTCGGCAAACGGCGTGCGCGGATCTCCGGCACCCGTGACGCGCATGGCTTGATAGACGTAGGAACGGCCGGAAAGTGGATCGCGGATACAACCGCCGAGGCAGGTGGCCGCGCCGCCGAAGGGCTCGATCTCGGTCGGGTGGTTGTGCGTCTCGTTTTTGAACATGACGAGCCACTCTTCTTCCGGGCGACCGTCGATGGCGACGGGGACGACGATGGAGGCGGCGTTGACTTCCTCGGAGACTTCGAGGTTGTCGAGTTCGCCGGATTTCCTGAGTTCACGCATGCCGATGAGGGCGATGTCCATGAGCGTGATCGGCTTATCCTCACGGCCGAGCGCGTTGCGGGTGGCGAGGTAAGTTTGCCAAGCCCGTTGCACGGGTTCGGTATTTTCGCCGAAGGTGACCTCGTCGATCTTGGTAAGGAAAGTGGTGTGGCGGCAGTGGTCGGACCAGTAGGTGTCGAGCATCCGTAGCTCGGTGAGGCTGGGGTCGCGCTTTTCCTCGTCGCGGAAATAAGCTTGGCAGAACGTCACGTCTTCGGCGGACATCGCGAGGCCGAGGTCGGCGCGGAGCGTGGCGGGATTTTGGCTGGCGAAGCCGGTGAGGATGGCGACGTCGGGTGGGGAAGTGGGTTCGCGGCGACCGGTGATCGCCGCTACGGGGACTTCGTGGGAATCCACCGCGTTGATGACGAAATTCTTGATCTGGGTGATTTCTTCTGCGGAAAGGGTTCCCGCGAGGAGGATGACCTTGGCGGAGATGACGGCGGGGCGTTCTTTACCGGTGAGGATTTGGAGGCACTGCGCGGCAGAATCGGCACGTTGGTCGAATTGGCCGGGAAGGAATTCGACGGCGAAAGCGGTTTCATTTTCCGCGGTGAAGAGAATTTCCGAAGTGGAATCGACCTGCGGTTCGGAAAGAATCAGACGCGTAGCGGAGTTGAATTCTTCGTCGGTGAGTCCATCGATATCGTAGCGTTGGACGATGCGGAGGGTTTTAAGGCCGGGAAGAACGAGGGACTCGTGGAGGTCGTGCAGAAGGTGTAGGGCTTCGGCGTTGTGTCCGGCTTTTTTTTCGACGAAAATACGATTCATGGGAACGTTGAGCAACAGGCTTTGGAAAGCGCTGGATGCTAAGACGCCGGACCGTGAGCGCAAGCGGAATGGGGAGTTTGCTCAAATCGAGCGGCCGAGTGCTTCTTGGTGAAGTCGCTCGAAGTCCGCTTTCGGGATCGGGGTGGGATCGGGGTATTCGAAGATTTTGCCTTCAAAATTTCGCAATGTGATCCGCCCGGATGCGGTATCGACCACGTAGTTTGGGTTGATCGGGATTTTTCCGCCGCCGCCGGGTCCGTCGATGACGAATTGGGGGATCGCATAGCCAGTGGTGTGGCCGCGCAGGCCTTCGATGATGGAGACGCCTTCTGCCACTGGAGTCCGGAGGTGGGAGGATCCGGTGATGAGGTCGCACTGGTAGAGATAGTACGGCTTCACGCGGCACATGAGCAGCTTGTGGATGAGGGCTTTCTGGACCTCTACGCTGTCGTTCACGCCGCGCAGGATCACGCTTTGGTTACCAAGCGGGATGCCAGCGTCGGCAAGGCGGCCGAGGGCGTCGCGGACTTCGGTGGTGAGTTCGCGCGGGTGATTTGAGTGGATGGAGATAAAAAGCGGGTGATGCTTTTTTAGCATGGTGCAGAGTTCCGGAGTGATCCGCTGGGGTAGAAAAATAGGGATTCGAGAGCCGATCCGGATGAATTGAAGGTGAGGAATCGCGCGCAAGCGGGTGAGGATTTTATCCAGCCGATCATCCGAAAATAGTAAGGGATCTCCGCCAGAGAGGAGGACATCGCGGATTTCGGTGTGTTTTTCGAGATACTTGAACGCAGGTTCCCACTGGGTTTCAAGGTGTTGCTCACCGACGCCGGATACGACGCGGGAGCGGGTGCAGTAGCGGCAGTAGGACGCGCAGCGGTCTGTGACGAGGAATAGCACGCGGTCCGGGTAGCGGTGGACGAGGCCGGGGACGGGCATGTGGGAGTCCTCGCCGCAGGGGTCGTTGAGTTCTTCCGGTGCGTTCCAGCCTTCTTCGATGCGAGGAATCACTTGCCGACGGATCGGGCAATCTGGGTCGTCGCGGTCGATGAGATTGAAGAAATGCGGCGTGATCGACATTGCAAGCTTGGTGCCTGCGAGCAGGACTCCGGCACGTTCTTCGTCGGTGAGGTTGAGGCGAGATTCGAGATCGGCGAGGGAATCGACGCGATTTCTGAGCTGCCAGCGGTGGTCATCCCAGTTTTCCGTGGCCTCGTCTGACCAATAGCCGGGCGCGTGGGAAATGAATGCGGGGTCGAGATCGGTGTTGTGCATGGAGAGTGGGGAGGAATCGCGGGAAGCTTGGGCGAATTTGTGCAAGATTAGGATTTTGGACCGCATCGGGAAATTCGCAACCCAGAATCTTCTGCTATTTGGAGGCGCAGCGGCGAATCAACTCGATCATGCGCCCAGTGGCTGCGGCGACGGTGGGCGCGAAGGGGAGCTTCTCGTCCGTCTCGTCGAGTGGCAGGAGCGGGCGGGTCGAGACGCGGACGGCGGGCAGGTTCATCTCAAATAGCGTGCTGGCAAGATCCGTATCTACGCCGAGGCAAATGACTTCCGCTCCGTAAACTGCGCCAAGTCCGGAGACGAGGTTGAGTGGCGCGGCGGTGACATCGCGGGAGCTGAGCCATAGCGGTTCGCCAGCGCCCATGGACTCGACGCAGAGGATGGCTTTGGGCGATTTTACGAGTTCTGTGAATTTCGAGGCGGTCTCGAGGACGGGGGACTCCAAATCATTCGCGTGGGGCAGAAAAACGAAATGCACTGGGAAATTCGGCTTGTCGCGGGCTAGCGCTTGGGCGGCGGCGAGGGTAGCGACGAGGCCGGTCGCGTTCGCCTCTGCACCGCGCGAGCCAGCGCGGCTGTCGTAGGATGTGACCACCCAGACGGCGGGTGCTTGCGGGTTTTTCCCGGCGAGGGTGACTTGGAGAATCGGCCATTTTCCGGGGCCGTTTGTTCTGCGGACTGGGTAGCCGGTGTTCGACGGGCCGAGCAAGCCCTCGATCATCGAGGCGGTGCGGGAGAGATTCGCGGCGGCGGTCTCCGAGGATGAATTCCGCTCGCCGATGATTTCGACGATTTTCCGCAAATCATCGGCTAACAGCGGCGTGGAGACGGCTTGGACGAAGCGCTCTTGCTCGATGAGCATCTGTTTTTTCTCGCGGTGGAAATAATACCAAAGCGCTCCGGCTGCTGAGACGATCAGCCACAGCGGTAGGAGAACGAGCAGGAAGGTGACCCACGGCGAGCGGCGTTTAGGAATTTCCATGCTAGACTTCTTTTCTTGTTTCAACGGGTGTCGATTCTTCCTCGCCGTCCATTTCTGTTTCCACTTCAATTTCCTTTCGTAAACGCTGGGAAATCCAAGGCCGGATCATTCCATACAGTAGATAGACGCTGAAGAGGACCACTGGCATCACGTAGCGAAACTGCACGGTGGCGTAGATGACGAGCACGGCGATGACGATCGCGCCAAAGGTGCCGCGGGTCCGGAAGCCGACTTTTTTGAAACTCGGGTAGCGGATGTCGCTGATCATCAGTAGGGAAAGCCCGAGCATCGCGCCAGCCAGGATGTATTTCCACATCCCGAGTTCGTGGTCATTCTTGTAGAGTTCGGTCAGCAGGAAGGTCATGGAAGCGATGAATCCGGCGGCCATCGGGATAGGTAGGCCACGGAAATCGGATGACGCGCCGGGCTTTTTCGGCAGGGCGGCGAGGCAGTTGAAGCGTGCGAGCCGCATCGCGCCGCAGACGAGATAAATCAGGGCGATCGCCCAGCCAGTGTTGCCGAGCGGGAAGAGCACCGCACGGGACAGCAGCATCGCGGGGGCCATGCCGAAGGAAATGATGTCGGCGAGCGAGTCAAATTGCTGACCGAAGGGGGATTCTTGGCCTCCGAGCCGGGCGAGCCGGCCGTCGAGCAGATCGAACAGGCAGGATCCGAAAATCAATAGAATCGCGTATTCATAATAGCGCTTGGAGACTTCGTAATACTCTTTGTCTGGAAGCTTTATCTCGCCAGATCTCCTCTGCACTTCGATCAGCCCGACGACGATCATCACGACCGCGAAAAATCCGCAGGCTAGGTTGAGCGCCGTCATTAAGTTCGGCAAAAAGTAGATTTTCGGTTCGTCCGGATCGCGTTCCCTCGGCATGGCGAGAGGTTATTCCACTGATCAGGTTTTAAAAACAGCGTAAAAATCGGAGGTGGGCCTGGCGGGCAAGCGGTGGTGGCATTCCTGAATGCGGAAATTTGGGTTGAGCGACTGGATTTCCAAGATCTATACTGTGGGTGAAGATCATGTCGAAACGAGTCTCGAAAATTGCCGACTCCCTCAGACAACTCGGAGAAATTCAAGTTGCGGAATGGGATTTCATGGGACTCTTGAACACGGAGCTCAAGGAGCTTGAAATTACCCGGTCTCTGAAGCGCCTGGGGAGGATTCAGGTGATGGAGTGGGATTTCCGGGCGGCTCTGCCAGCGGTGAAAAAAGTGGCGAACCAAGAGGTTGATATCATCAGTTTCCTCAAGCGCACTGCCGACTATAAGGTGATGGATTGGAACTTCAGAAGTGCTGCGCCCGCCGCGCCTGTCAAAGCCAGCATCAGCCGAGACGAAATGCAGGCGATCTTGGTTCGGTTGAAAAATTTTTTGCAATACGTGGCGGTGAATCTAATCAGCGAGCCGGGCCAAGCGCAGATCAAGGTTTCCGAGATGGGTCCGACCGGGTTGCGCTTTAAACTCGTGCTGGCAAAAAAAGACGTGGGGCTATTGATCGGCAGGGAAGGGCACACGGCGGCTGCGATCCGCAATATTCTAAAGGCCACTGCGGCTCTGCACGGGGTGCAGGTTTTGTTGCAAATCCATTCGCACGAGGAGGAAGCTGCGTTCCTGGCCAAAAAAGAGGCTGGAGCATAAGGTTGTTTTCCCAAGTGGGGCGGCTAACTTATCGGTGATGCAAGCTGCCGATCTTTCCACCGACTCGCCGATGGGCGTGATTCTCGAAACCTTGCCTGGCGCAAAGCGGGCGATTTTCGCGCGTTATCACCTCGGCGGCTGCCAGAGCTGCGCGTTTTCAACCGAGGAGACCCTCCAGGAACTCTGCGCTCGCTCGGAAATCTCGGCGGACGAGGTGCTGGTGCATCTGCTAGCCAGCCACGTCCACGATTCCGGGATGTGGATGCTGCCAGCCGTGGCGAACGAGCAAATTTCCGGGCTTCGTCTCATCGATCTTCGGACTCGTGAGGAGCACGAGGCGGTGGTGATTTCTGGTTCGGAATTTTTCACTCAAGAACTCCAACAGCAGCTATTCGCCGGCGATCCTAGTACCCGGATTTTACTTTACGATCACAGCGGCCAGAACGTGCTGGACCAAGTCGCTTGGTTCCGTGGCCATGGGCTGAACGAGACTTACGGCTTGCTGGGCGGAATCGATGCGTGGAGTCGGGAAATTGACAAGTCCATCCCGCGCTACCGTGTCGAGATGGATTGAGGTGATACAGGCATTCCTGCCTGTTCTTGGGCGCTTCAGAATTTGATCTCTATATCTAAAAATATCGCGACATGGCACGGGTGATTTCTTGAAAATGCGAGAGACTTGGTTTTTACGGTTTATCACCGTGCTTCTCGGGAACTAAGGTGGGGGCATGAACGAAGTGCAACCCCCGCCGAAGAGTCTCGTCCTCATCGGCTTCATGGGCAGTGGGAAATCAACCGTGGGGCGCGAGCTGCACCAGCGGCTGGGGTATCCACTGGTGGACATGGATCACGTCATCGAGCAGCGGGCGCGGAGGTCGATCACGGCGATTTTTGAGGATGAGGGTGAGGAGGCATTCCGGGGGATGGAGACGGCTTTGCTGGAGGAGCTCAATGATCCGAGCGCGCCGCGGCGAATTATTTCAACGGGCGGTGGGGTGATCGGGCGCGAGCGGAATCGGGCATTGCTGCGGCACCTGGGGTATGTCGTGTGGTTACACGCGCCACTGGCGGTTATCCTCGAGCGGACGGGGAGAAATCGCGACCGGCCGCTGCTTCATACGGAGGATCCAGTGGCGCGGGTGGAGGCGTTGATGGCGGTTAGGCAGCCGCTTTATGCTGAGACGGCGCATTTGCAGGTGGATACTTCCGGGCTGGATGCTGGGGAGTTGGCGACTGGGATTCTCGAAAGCGCGCGTTATTTTTTCACTGGTCACCTGTGAGCGCGATGGTCGAGCAAATCAAAGTATGGGCGGCGGAGCTGGGATTTGATGATTGTCGGATCGCGGTGGCGAAGGAGGCAAGCCACGCAGACTTGTTCCGGGATTGGATCGGGGAGGGGAAGCATGGTGAAATGGCATGGCTGGAGCGCACCCCGGAGCGGCGCTGCGATCCACGTGAGGTGCTGCCGGGTTGCAAGTCGATCATCTGCCTGGCACTGAATTATTATCCGGGCCGCAGTCCGTTTCCCGAGGGGCATGACGGCGGCTACCGGATCGCGCGCTATGCGTGGAACGAAGATTATCATGACATCATCGAGAAGCGATTGCGGGAGTTTGACGGGAAATTGCAGGCTCTCGGCGGCGTTCAGCGCTTCTACGTGGATACTGGCCCGGTGCTGGAACGCGATTTCGCGAGCGACGCCGGGCTCGGCTGGAACGGGAAATCCACGGTGCAAATTCACAGGCACTTGGGCGCGTGGACTTTTCTGGCGGAGCTGCTAACCACGCTCGATCTCACGCCTGACGCGCCCTTCGGCGATCATTGCGGGAAATGCACGGCTTGCATCACGGCTTGCCCGACGCAGGCGATCACCGCGCCTCGGCGGGTGGATGCGCGGCGCTGTGTTTCATATCTAACGATCGAGCACAAGGGTGCGATTCCCGAGGAGTTCCGCGTCGCGATGGGTGACCGGATTTACGGCTGCGACGATTGCCTGGACGCGTGCCCGTGGAACCGCTTCGCCGTGGAGTCGCGGGAAATGATCTTCCACGCGCGGGCGACGGTTTTTGAAAAGCGGCTGCGGGATTTTCTCGCTCTCGACGATGACGGCTTCCGCCTGCTATTCGCTAAGTCGCCGATCAAACGAATCAAGCGTCCGCGGTTTTTGAGAAACGTTTGCGTGGCGTTAGGAAACACCGGGACGCGTGAGGATCTTCCTGCTTTGGAACTCGCTGCCGCAGATGCTGACTCGCTGATTTCAGAACATGCTCGGTGGGCGATTGGCCAGATCACGAGTCGGTGATGGTTTAGCGAGTGGCTATTTCGTGGGTTCGGCTGCGGGGATTTTTTTGAATTTTGCCCGCGCGATTTCGATGACTATCGGCAGCACGGAAATTCCGATGATGCCTAGCACGACGAGTTCGAAGTTCGCTTTGACAATGGGCATATTTCCAAAGAACCAGCCGCAGGGCAGGATAAGTCCCACCCACAATACCGCGCCGGTCACGTTGAAGAACATGAAGCGGCGGTAGTTCATTTCTCCGGAGCCGGCGACGAACGGGGCGAAGGTCCGGACGATCGGCACGAAGCGGGCGATGATGATCGTCTTGCCGCCGTAGCGGACAAAAAACTCGTTGGTTTTTGTGATGTGGCTGGGTTTCACGATCTTGGGAAATGTCCGCATCATCCAGCCACCGAATTTCCGGCCGATCCAGTAGTTGACGGTGTCGCCAAGGATAGCGGCGACGAGAAGGATGATGGCGGCGACCCAGATGTTGAGGTTAGAAGTGGGGTCTGCGGCGATCGCGCCGATGGCAAAGAGCAGAGAATCGCCCGGCAGGAAGGGGGTGATGACGAGGCCGGTCTCACAGAAAATAATCAGGAACAAGAGCCCGTAAACCAGTGGCCCTTGGGCGCTGATGAAGTCGCGGAGGTGATCTGGGAGATGCAGGAAGAGGTCGAGGATGTCTTTCATGGCTGCCTAACTGTGCTCGGGGCGGGGATCGCGGGTGAGGAGATCGCGCATCGCAAGCGGGACGGACTTGCCTTCGTAAAGGATGCTATAGACTGAGTCGATGATGGGAGTGCGGACGCAGACACGGCGGGCGGCCTCGTGGATTGAGAGCGTGTTAGGCACGCCTTCCGCGACCATTCCGAGTGCAGCGACAGCCTCTTCCAAGGTCTTGCCACTGCCGAGGGCAAGGCCGACACGGTGGTTGCGCGAGTGCTCGGAGAAGCAGGTGACGATGAGGTCGCCGACGCCGGAGAGTCCGGAAAATGTTTCCAGCCGGCCGCCGAGCGCGGTGCCGAGGCGGGTCATTTCCGCCAATGCGCGGGTGACGAGGGCGGCCACGGCGTTGTCTCCAAGACCGAGGCCGTGAGCCATGCCCGCGGCGATGGCGTAAACGTTCTTCACCGCGCCGCCGAACTCGATGCCGGGGAGGTCGTTGCTGGTGTAGGAGCGGAAATGGGGCAGTGTGAAAAGCTCTTGGAGGCGGATGGCCAGGTCGTGGTCCTCCGAGCCGATCACCGCGCAGGTGGCCATGCCCGTGGCGATTTCCTCTGCGTGATTCGGGCCTGAAAGAACGGCGATTGGATGGACGGGAAACACCTCACGTAGGATCTGGCTCATGCGGTCGCCGGTGTGTTTCTCGATGCCTTTCGCACAGGAAAGAATCACGATTTGTTCGGGCAGGCCACTGGCGGCGAGCTTGCGGGCGGTCTCGCGGGTGGCGGAGGTGGGCACCGCGAAAATGACTAGCGGGTGGGCCAGTGCGTCTTCGATCTGGCAGGAGGCGTGGACGTTCTCGTCGAGCAAGACGTCGCTCAGGTAGTGCGGGTTCCGATGCTCACGGGTGATGGTTTCCGTCGTTTCTTCGTCTCGGCCGATGAGCAGGACAGATTCGAGTTTTGGAGCCAGCAGCTTAGCCATCGCCGTGCCGAAGGAGCCAGAACCGATGACTGCGGCGGAGGTGAATTTAGGCTCAGACATCGCCGGACTTGGATTTGCGGGTGAAGCGGTGCTCGGTGCCTGCGAGAAGTCGTTGGATATTGGAGCGGTGTTTCCAAATAGCGAGAACGGCGATGATGATCGAAAATGCGAATAATGGCTTATTCCAAGTGCCGTTTTGGATTTTCCCGTGAAGCCACGAGCCCCAGAGCGTCACTAACGGCAGTGCGCCTGCAGCGAGGATGCTGGCGAGTGAAACGTAGCGACTGAAGAAGAAAACTAAGCCCCAGATCGCGATGAGAATCACGACGGCTGCGGGCATGAGAGCGATTAAAACACCGGCGGAGGTGGCGATTCCTTTCCCGCCCTTGAAGCCAACCCATGGCGAATAATTGTGCCCGAGGATGGCGCACAGGCCGGCGAGCACTTGAAACATTTGGGCCGTGAGCATCGGAAATTCACTCGCATGAGGCAGCAGTCCACTGAGCGTCATCGGATTTTGGATCCCAGGGAAACGAATCAGTGAAATCGCGATCACGGTGGGGACGAATCCCTTGAGCGCGTCGAGCAGGAGACAGGTAATTCCGTATTTTTTACCGACGACGCGTAGCACGTTGGTCGCGCCGATGTTGCCCGAGCCGTGCTCGCGGATGTTGATTCCCTTGGCCTTGGCGATGATCAGGCCGAAAGGAATAGACCCTAGCAGGAAGGCGATGAGCGGGCAGAGCCAGAGTTGCATGCGGCGGCGGTTAGTGGCGCGTCACTCGGCGGTGGCGGAGGTGATGGTCACGGCTTCCACGGGCACATCTCCTCCGAGGCGTGCATCGGCCCGGGTCTTGACTGCCTTGATCTTGTCCACCACGTCCATGCCTTCCACAACTTTACCGAACACGGCGTAGCCGTCATTGCTGGGGTAGTTCAGCATCGCGTTGTCCACCACGTTGATGAAGAACTGGGCGGTCGCGCTGTTCGGGTCGCTGGTGCGGGCCATGGCAATGGTGCCGCGTTCGTTTTTGAGGCCGTTCTGGCTTTCGTTGATGATGCCCTTGCCAGTTTCCTTTTCGATGAGGTTTTCGCCGTCGAGTTTGAAGCCGCCGCCTTGGATCATGAAGCCTTCGATGATGCGGTGGAAGACCGTGCCGTCATAGTGCTTCTTGTTCACGTAGCTGAGGAAATTGGCGACCGAGACAGGAGCTTTTTCCGAGTTGAGCGCGAGGACGATGTCGCCTTTGCTGGTCTTCAGTCGGACTTTTGCGACCTTGGCGGTGGCGGGTGCTGCTGCGGGTTTCTCCGCTTCCTTGGCAGGTTCGCAAAGCGCGAGTGCGGGAAATAGAACGAGGGAAATGAGGGCGAGGTGGCGTTTCATCGCGGTTTTTCTATGGGAATCCCCGGCAGAGTGCAAGCGCTGTTGAGGAGTCCGTTTTTTACCTGCGCGCCGCCGCCGCCCAGGTGCTCCCGGGCGGGAGAAATTTTACTTGTCCACCGCACTGATCACACCGTTGGCGCAATTGCATTCGCCCTCACCTTTAAGTGCGTTTATGAGGTTGGTGAGGGATTTCATCGCCTGCCGGGGGACGCTTTCAAAGGTCCGCGAGCCGACGTGTGGTGTGACGATCACCTTCGGATGATGCAGCAGTGGGTGCTCGGCTGGCGGGGGTTCTTGGTCGAGCACGTCGGTGGCGTAACCGGCGAGCTTTCCGGAATCCAAGGCTGCGATCACGGCCGCTTGGTCGATGAGTTCTCCCCGGCCGGTGTTGATTAGCCAAGCGCCGTCGGGCAGGCGATTGAGGCGCTCGGCATTGATGCAATGGTGGGTCTGAGCGTTGAGAGTGGTGTGCGGGCTGATGATGTCCACCGAGTCGAACAGCGAGTCGAGCGACGAGTGACGGGTGATCTGGAATTCGCTCGCGATTTCCTCCGGCCAGTAATGACCGAAGCCGTGGACTTCCATGCCGAAAGCGCGGGCGCGGCGGGCGACTTCTTGACCGATCCGCCCCAAGCCGATGAGGCCGATGCGTTTGGCGAAAAGCTCGCTGCCGGTCATACGGTCCCAGCGTCCGGCGCGGGTGCTGTCGATGGCATAGGGGAAATTTTTTGCCAGTGCGAGCAGCAGTAAGAAGGTGTGCTCGGCGACGGTGTCGTGATTCACGCCCGGGGTGAAAAGAACGGGGATTTCGAGTTCCTTGGTCGAAGAAATATCGATTTTGTCGAGGCCGATGCCGTATTTGGAAATGACCTTCAAGCGTGGCAGGGATTTCTGGATAACTGCGCGAGTGATGTCGTCGTCGCCGCAGAGGAATGCGTCGAAATCGCCAACGAGTTCAAGCATGCGTGTCTCGGAAAGCGGGCCACGCTCGCGGACGATTTCCCAACCCTGGGAATTCATCAGTAAGTGGTGCGGGCCAGGGGTGTCTTGGTAGCTGCAGGTGGTGAGTAGGACGCGCATGGCGGGAGGAAATGGAATCGCGCGGGGGGAATCAAGCGACTTGTGTGCGGTGAGAGCTGACCGCGCATTTTTTACTGCGGAAGTGTGATTTGTAGGATGGTGGAGTCTTCGATTGCTATCAATGGCGCGGAGTCTCGGGGTAAAAGGATGAAGCTACCTTTGCAAAAGCTGCGGCCGCTTTCGCTCTCCAGTCGGCCCTCGACGACAGAGAGGATAGAAAACCGGTCTTCGCGCGGGTTGGCGATGGTTTCCCCGAGCGCGAGGAATTTGCGGTTGGTCTGAAAAGACTCGCAGCTGGCAAGTGTGTCGCCGGCAGGCGTATCCATGGTCGGCTCGAAATCGGTAAAATCGATGCAGGCTAAGGATGTCGCGACATGGAGCTCGCGGAGTTTCCCGTCCAAGTCGAGGCGGTTCCAGTCGAATACGCGGTAAGTGGTGTCGGAATTCTGTTGGATTTCATGAATGAGAAATCCTGCGCCGATGGCGTGCAGGCGGCCGGAGGCGATGAAGATGGAGTCGCCGGGGGCGGGCGTGATAGCGTGAATGCCCTCCGCGACAGTTCCGTCCGCGATAGCTTGCTCGAAGTCGGCACGCGTGACGCCATTTTTAAGACCAACATAAAGTTTAGCGCCCAGATCGCATTGGGCGATAAACCACATTTCGCTCTTCGGCTCGCCACCAAGCGCGGCAGCAAGACAGGCGGGCGGATGGACTTGGATGGAGAGCCGGTCGCGGGCGTCGAGCACCTTGATCAGAATGGGGAAGCGTGGGTGGTCGAGAAAGCCACTGCCGAAAATTTGTTCGCGGTGATTCGTCCACAACTCATGGAGCGAGCTGCCGGTCCACGGACCGTGATCCACCAGCGACTGCTCCTGATCGCGGTCCACGATTTCCCATGATTCCCCGTAGGTTTTTTGGGAATCTGGCAGAGTGCGTTGATAGGCGCGTTCAAATTCGCGGCCGC
>JANMYL010000252.1:0-2358 GCA_031382045.1 Akkermansiaceae bacterium
ACCCCGAGCAGCACGCCAGCGACGATAGAACTCAGCAAGCCAGGAACTTTTCACTCTGGAGGCAAGTTGGATGTTTTATTTCATCCCACGTTCACCGGCACCAACGTCATGGTGTCGTTGCCGAAGATGTCGATGAATTCCTCTCCGGCTTGTAGAAGAAGGAACCACGGATGAACGCGGATGAGCTTGATGAGATCGCGCTTCTCAAGCTCGGTCAGGTCGTAGTGTTCAGTGGATGATCGGGCCATGGTGGGTGGAGAGTATCGCGTCAGTTTATGCGTCAGGATCGAATGGTTGACGCAATTAGAAAAACGCTAAAATGTTTATTTTAAAAGAATTATGGACTTATGCGTCACGATTTATGCGTCAGCTTATGCGTCAGGATCGATTTCCTGACGCATAAACCACCGACGGGCGCGGCTGTTCCCAGCCAGGTCGGCACGCTGTTCATCGCGAAGGTCGTTGAGCATTCGAAGGATGGAGGCGCGGGATTGGGCGGGAAGAACCTGTTCTAACTCAGCCATTTTCGCCCCAATATCACCACAGGACCGGAGGTGCTTGAGCAGAAGTTCCTTGTTGGTTTCGTAGTCGAGACCTTGCTGGCGGGTATGAGCACCGGGTGCGCCCATCACTTCGTAGAGTGCGCGGGAAAGGAAAAAACGGCATCCTTTTCCCCTGCCTTGGGATTCCACCGCACCCGCTTCAATGAGATCTGGGAGCCGGTTTTTCATTTCCGGAGTCAACTCCCGGCCATGAGCGAGGGCGTCGAGGGCGAGGAAGTCGAGGGTCTGGAAGCTGGCAAGCGCCTTTTCGCCGAGGTACTCGATGCAACGGAGGAAGACCGGGTTCTGCACTGTTCCGGCAAGCGTGAGGAAAACCTCGTGGGCTGCGGAGCGGGAGAAATCCGGGAGCGGCTTGGTTTGGCGGATGGCCTGCTCGATCATGAGGTTCACGCCTTGGCCGGAGCGCTCGATGAAGCCGCAGCGGTTGAGGGCCTCGGCGAGTCGGCGATTTCGTGGGTTTTGCTGATCGGCGATGGCCTCGGGCTGGAGATCGGCAAGGCTGGCATGGGGAACGATTTCCGCAGTGAAGTCGGGGCCGGTTTCCGAGAAAATCACGCGCAGTTCCTGATCGCCCATGGGAACCAAGGCATCGCCGGCGCGTTTGAGATATTTCCCGTCGTGCTGCCATGCGGTTCCGGGCAGGCGGCTTGGAACGTGGATGAGCAATACCCGCTTGCCCTCATGGAAAAACTCCTCAACGGGAATTCGGTGATGAAAAACCCGATGCAAGCTGGCTTCCGTCTCGCCCGGCTCAGGAAAGGCAGTGGTGCCCACAACACTGCGCGGACGTTTGTCAGTGACGCCTAAAATTATCGTGCCACCGCACTCGTTGGCAAGGGCGACACAATATTTCACCAGCTTATCGAATTCATAACTCGCCCGTGCGGATTTGAATTCGAGCCGTGTTCCCTCGGGTTCCGAGAGGAATTTCTCAAACTGCGCTGATGATGTGACGGGCATCGTTATTTGTATTCGGTGAAGCTGGTGGCGAAGGTGAGGAGGCTCTGGAAGGTGATGATGGTTCTTTAACGAATAAGTGTCCAAGTCAGATCACAATAGAGCTTCCACTAAGCGATCCCGGTCCACCTTCACCACCCAGTTCTCGATGTTGGTGATCTGGCCGCTCTTGTCATCATAGCTCCGCTCGACGCGGCATTGCACCACGGTTTCCGCGTGCTGAATCATGGTGGGCAGGCGGTCTTCCGGGAATGCCATGATCAATTGCAGGCCGAAATTCCGTGCCAGATCGAGACACGCGTCGATCCGGTCGCCAGACAATTTCGAGAACGCCTCGTCCATGATGACGATGCCGAGATTCTTGCGCGACTCGCGCGGGCCGAGGTCATAAACGCGCTGGAAGGCCGCGAGCATCGCGACGAAAAACGGTGCTTGGTTCTCACCGCCGCTTTGCTTCTTCGCGTTGCGGTTGAGGGAAATCGCTGCGCCCTCGCCCTTGCCGGTCGGCGTGGCTTGGATGTCCCAGTGGTGATAATATCGGTAGTCGAGCGCCCGCTGTTGGCGCGGGTCTTCGGTGTTTTCGATCGCAGCCATCAGCGCGGCTTTTGCTTTTTCGATTTCCTCCTTCGCGCCGGATGCGAAGAGTTCTAGGCCGGGGTTCAGACCTTTTTCCACAAGCGCCCAGATCGCGCTGTGACTGCGGTCTGCCTTCATCGAGAGCTGATAGCGCCAACCGCCGATGTCGTGGTCCATCGCGCGGTTGAGCTCGCGCTTAGTGCGTTCTGCTTCGTCTAACTTTTCCTTTAAAACATCGAGCACTTGGTGCTGGAGTCGGTCC
>JANMYL010000305.1:0-6776 GCA_031382045.1 Akkermansiaceae bacterium
CGGCGACTCCTCGTTCGAACTCGGCACACTCGACAACCAGCTCGAAGGAGATTGCCACATCGCCGTCTCCGCGCTCAACCAGCTCCGCCGTGCCCTCGTCAAGCAGCTAGAAACCACCGCAGCGATCAAGCCGACGCTCCCGAAAATCACCACCACTTATCAGGACCTTCTCCCTTCGACGTTCGATGTTGAGCGTTCGTCGTTCGATGTTCCAAAGTTATCCGTTCTCTGTCGCACGCTCGGCCAAGTCACCGCCGCCCTAGAATGCGACGTGGAAACTCTCTACTGCGACTTCGAAGACCCGCGGCGCTACAAGGAAGCCGTCGCGCTCGTTCGATCCTCTAAATCTCAAATTTTTCTCGCCACCCCGCGCATCCTCAAGCCCGGCGAGATGGGCTACCTCAAACTCATCGAAAACGCGGCACCCGACGGCTTGCTCCTCCGCAACCTCGGCGCGCTCCACTATTATAAGGACCGCCACGACCTGAAAAAAATCGGCGATTTCTCCCTCAACGTCGCCAACCCGATCACCGCCAAGCTCCTGATGGAAAATGCCGCGCTCGACTATCTCACCGTTTCCTACGATCTAAATATCGGCCAAGTATTAGAGCTGCTAAGCAGCGCGCCGCCCGCTTGGTTTGAGCTCACGCTGCACCAACACATGCCGATGTTTCACATGGAGCACTGCGTCTTCTGCACTTTCCTGAGCAAAGGCACTACCTACAAAGACTGCGGG
Organism: Akkermansiaceae bacterium; assembly: GCA_031382045.1. GTDB lineage: Bacteria > Verrucomicrobiota > Verrucomicrobiia > Verrucomicrobiales > Akkermansiaceae > Luteolibacter. The sequence goes on from JANMYL010000305.1 coordinate 737, forward strand.
CGCCCATGCGAAACCCACGTCGTGCACCTGCGCGACCGCGTAGGCCAACTCCACCGCCTGCAAGCCGACGTCGGCTGCCGCAACACGTTATTCAACGGCAAGGCCCAGACGGGAGCGCGCTACTACCAGCCACTCCGCTCCACCGGCCTCACGCGCTTCCGTGTTGAGCTGCTAGACGAGGCCGAAGACGCAGCGAAAACTATCCGTGCCTATCAGGGGCTTATCAGCGGCAAGCTGGATGCCTACGACTTGCTCAACGAGGTGCAAGCCCTCGAAAAACTCGGCGTCACCGAAGGCACACTCGCTGAGCATTGAAACGACTGATTTTTTCTAATACTCGCGCAGAAACCGGAGGTATTCCCGAAGTCTTCGCAACGCATCGGCTTTGATATCAGAGAGAAATCATGCGCAAATCTGCCGGAATTCAGCCTTTCCAAAGCATCCGCGCACCAAAGATGACGAGCACGCAGCCGAAGATCCGGGTCAGCGTCTGGTTGCTTAGCGAACGCATCAAATCGCTGCCAAACCATGCGGCGACAGCAGATGCAAGGCCCACGGCCAGCACGATTTTCCATTGGATGAGCCCATCAATTCGGGCGTTATTCGCTGTGGCGGCGAGGGCGGTGACGATGATGACCGCCATCGATGTGGCGACCGCTTGCTTGTGCTCGACGCCGAGCGCAAGCACGAAGGCGGGCACCATCACCAGTCCGCCACCCACGCCGCAGAGCGCACCGAGCAACCCAGCCACGAGACCGATGAGAATGGCGGAAATGATGAATTTCATAAGCAAGCGGAAACTACGATGACCCGGTGGAGGATGCCCGTGAAGTTCTATACAAGAAAATATCGGATTCTCACAAAGATGGAAACTGCATTAATCTGAGAAGGCGCGATTCAGATAAAGTTCGGCATCGCTTCATCCAAGTCACGTTTTACAGGACTCAATTCGACCTTGAGTCCGAGCCCCTTCGGCGTAGTTTCCTCACGTCTCGCTTACCTGAGAAATTACTAATTTGCCCATGTCTACCATCCAGGAAACCATCCATCAAATGGGCCGCCAAGCGCGCGCGGCTGCTTACAAGCTGGCCCAGATTTCCAGCGAAGAAAAAAACGCAATTCTCCGAGGGATGGCTGCAGCCATCCGCCAGCGGGTGCCAGAACTACTGGCAGCAAATGCAAAGGATCTGCAAGTCGGCCGCGAAAAAGGGCTTTCAAACGCCATGCTCGACCGGCTTATGCTTGATGAAAAACGCATTGAGGCGATGGCCGCCGGTATTGACCAAGTCGCAACGTTGCCTGATCCCGTCGGGCAGATTTTGGATTCGTGGGAGCGACCTAATGGCATTCGGATCGAACAGATCCGTGTGCCCATCGGCACTATTGCCATCATTTACGAAAGCCGTCCAAACGTCACTGCTGACGCCGCCGTGCTGTGTTTTAAAACTGGAAATGCCACCATTCTTCGCGGTGGCAGCGAAGCCATCCACTCGAATGTCGCAATCGCGGAAGCGCTCGCCGCAGCTGGCGCACCCGAGCATGCGATCCAGCTCATCCCATTCACCGATCGGGAGAGCGTGGCCGTTCTTGCGGGCATGGATAAGTGGCTTGACCTCATCATTCCTCGCGGAGGCAAAGGTTTGATAGAGACCGTGGTCTCGTTAGCCCGGATGCCTGTCATCAAACACTATGACGGCATTTGCCACCTCTACGCAGATGCCGCAGCAGATCAGGAAATGGCCATCGCACTGACAGTGAATTCCAAGACCCAGAAATCCGGAGTCTGTAACGCGCTGGAAACCTTGCTTGTCCATCGTGAGATCGCAGCAGAATTTCTACCCAAAGTGGCCTCAGCCCTTCGCGCAAAGAACGTGGAACTTCGCGGCTGTGAACAGACGCACGCCATTCTAGCAGACGTCATTCCCGCCACCGAGGTGGACTGGTGCACTGAATATCTAGACCTTATTCTCTCCATTAAAATCGTAGATTCACTCGAACACGCCGTTTCCCATATCAACAAATACGGCTCACATCACACCGATGTCATTGTATCCTGCAATGAAGTATCAGCGGAGAAATTCCTGCGAGAGGTCGATTCCGCCTGCGTTTTCCATAACGTCTCGACCCGCTTTGCCGACGGCGGCGAGTTCGGATTCGGCGCAGAAATAGGCATTTCCACTGACAAGCTCCACGCCCGCGGGCCGATGGGACTGCGCGAACTCACCAGCTACCAATACCGCGTCCGCGGCACAGGTCAGACTAGAGACTGACCTGTGTGCGGGTTAGTATCCAGCAGGAGTATTTTTTCGCAGCCAAGCCTTGCGGGCCACAAGATTTTCACTCAACCCCGCTAGACAAGCGCGCCCGCTATCGAATTCGTCATAAAGTCGGAAGAGAGAGGAAGCATCCGAGCTAAGATATTAGCACGCACCGTCGAGCAATTGCCCGAGATCGACCAGCGCAGCTTCATCGCCTTTTTTGATCCGCTCACTCATCTCCTTGCGCTTGTACGCGTAAAGCTCGATGGAACGACTAAGACATTGAATCGCGCCCAACATTAGCTGAGAAACCTGCCTTTTTGAATCTTGCGAGTCCGTTGTATCAGCTAGCATTTTCACCAACTTATCCAACTGTTTTTCTATGCGACCATCGATCGCAGCGATTCCAAAAGTTAATATAAACCCAGCGACCGCCAACGAAGGAATATTGATTCTCGTTACCCAAACTAGTCCCATCCGAGATTGTCTGCCAATCTGAAATTCAATCCACATTCGCTTGATTTCGACTCAAAGGATATCCCGAGTTTTAGACATCTCGATCCTACTACGCAAACCCTTGAATCTAGGAGTAGGATTGAAAAACGTTCTGTAACGATTCGCCTGCTCGCCCGCCGCAGGAAAAAAGTATCCGAATAGATTTCGGTGGCTCGGATAACTCATAATCTCAGATCATGTTTTCATCTGAGTGTCATTCTACTTGGCGGAATGCGCCCAGCACCAACCGCCGATGCACCACACACGAATACACATGATACGACATGAATTTTCTAGCAGCTTTCTATTATTCAGTCAGCCATTGTGCTCGCGCTCATGAACCAAAAACCACCGGAGCGTCGTGAAAATCACAAGAAAAAAAATATTAAAGAGCCCATTCCTCTGACATGCTGATTAGAATAGCCTTGCGAGGGGGCTACGAGATCTCTAAGGAACAGCTACTAATTTTGCCCTGATGCTTCATCATTTACCGAAACGGACTAACAGTGAGTATCTTGCCCGCCAAGCTGCGCTCGAATCCAATGCTCGCAGTTATCCGCGAAAAATCCCGATTGCGATCACCCACGCAAAGGGGATGCAGATCCGAGATGCAGATGGAAAAGTCTATCTGGATTGCCTAAGCAATGCGGGGACTCTCGCCCTAGGACATAATCACCCGGTGGTCGTAGAAGCTCTGCAGCAGCACCTTGCTTCGGGTATGCCGATGCAAACGCTGGATCTAACGACTCCAATAAAAGACCAGTTCGTAGAAGAACTTTTTGCGACATTTCCTCCGGAGTTTGCCCGCCATGCACGGATCCAGTTTTGTGGTCCATCAGGTTCGGATGCGGTTGAGGCAGCGATCAAGTTGGTCAAAACGGCCACCGGCCATCGGGCGCTACTCGCTTGCAGTGGCGGCTACCATGGCCAGACGCACGGTGCCCTAGCCCTGATGGGAAATCTCGGCCCGAAGCATTTGATCGCTGGGTTGATGCCAGATGTCCATTTTTTACCCTACCCCTATCCCTACCGGATGTCGGGCACTGACGCGGCGGATGTCGCGACCCGTTGTGCGGAATTTGCGGAGCAGCTTTTGCACGACGACGAACGCGGAATCCCGCCGGTTGCCGGACTTATTTTAGAGGCGGTGCAGGGAGAAGGTGGGGTAATTCCCGCGCCAGATTCGTGGCTGCGGCGGATCCGTAAGCTGACAACCACTCATAAGATACCGCTCATTCTGGACGAGGTGCAGACGGGCTTCGGCAGGACGGGTCGCATGTATGCCTTCGAGCATGCAGGGGTGATCCCTGATGTGTTAGTGCTTTCAAAAGCGATCGGTGGTGGGTTGCCACTGGCGGTGATTGTCTATCATGAACGCTTGGATGCTTGGAAACCCGGTGCGCACTCTGGCACTTTCCGTGGTAATCAAATGGCCATGACCGCTGGACTGGCGACGATGCGCTACCTCCATGATCACCATCTACTCACTCATGTAGAGGCGATGGGGCAGGTGTTTTTAGAAAATCTCAAAGCACTGCAAGCCACCCACGATTGCATCGGCGAGGTGCGTGGACGCGGGCTGATGATCGGTGTGGAAATCATCAATCCTGACCGGCTTGATGCGAATGGACGGCCTCTCGCAGATGCAGTTCTCGCCAAGTCGCTGCAAGCAAGTTGCCTCGCTCACGGGCTAATCGTCGAACTGGGTGGACGCCACGGGGCAGTGATCCGTCTGCTTCCGCCGTTGATTGTCACCTTGGCACAGGTGACTCAAGTTTGTGAAATTCTTGCTGCGGTTCTGGCGCATTGTTCCGTGAAAACTTGTCATGTTTGAACCACTCTTTTTCGGGAAAACCCCCGCAAGCCTCGCGTCCTATCAGACCTCCATTTCCGCATGCCTCCGCGTTCTAGCAGAAGCTCTGCCAACGCGCAGTTATGAAGGAGGCTCACCTGCACAACTTGCGCAGAAACTTCCAGAATGGCACGAGCAAGGCGGGTCCTGGGAGACGGCCCTTGCGGATTTACACAGTGTAGTAGCAACGTCCATCGCGGTCTATCATCCGTACACTTGCGCCCATTTACACTGCCCAGTATTAGTCCCGGCGCTCTGTGCAGAGCTGGTCCTCACGGCGTTAAATCCTTCGATGGATTCCTTCGATCAATCTGCAGCCGCCACTTTAATCGAACAACAAGTTTGCGACTGGATCATCCGCCTAGTCGGTAGTGCGGGAAATCCTGCAGCGATCTTTACCACCGGTGGCACTCAGTCGAACTATCTTGGTCTGCTGCTGGCTCGGGACCGCTTGATTGACCGACGCTGGCAATGGTCGGTGCAGCAAGATGGACTGCCACCGCAAGCGATCGGGCGGCTTAAAATTTTGTGCTCTGAGTCTGCGCACTTCAGTGTGGTGAAAGCTGCCCATCAGCTTGGTCTTGGCTCTACTGCGGTGATCACGGTGCCAGTGGATACTGAAGCTCGGATGCGCCCCGATGAGTTGCGCCGCCTGCTTGACGAGCAAGCGGCCATGGGGCACGAAATCATCGCAGTCGTCGCTACCGCTGGGACTACGGATGCTGGTGCGTTTGATCCGATCCCACAAATTCAAGAAATATGCCAACGACACCAAATATGGCTTCATGTCGATGCGGCATGGGGTGGAGCGGTGTTAGTTTCAACTCAGTATCGGTCAAAGCTTCAGGGCGTAGAGCTTGCAGATTCCGTTGCACTGGATTTTCACAAAGGATTCTATCAACCTATCAGTTGTTCTGCCATCGTGGTGCGTGACGATGCGAATTTTGAATTTATTCGTCATCACTCGGACTATCTAAATCCTGTAGAGCATGAAGAGCTCGGCGTACCAGATCTTGTCACTCGTTCGTTACTGACCACGCGGCGTTTTGATTCACTTAAACTTTGGTTTAGCCTTCGCGTCTGCGGGGCAAACACTCTCGGGGCGATGGTGGATCAGACGATCTCACTGGCAGCGGCAGTGGGGGCAGAGCTTGCTCAGTCTGAATACTTTGAACTTTGTTGCATTCCGGAATTCAGCTCTATCTTATTTCGCCTGCGGCCTACGGCGGGTGAGACGACAGCAGAATTAGAGGCACTACACGCTTATTTGCCGACTCACTTACTCCATACGGGCCGTGGGATTATCGGTTTCAGTAAGTGGCAAGATCAACGTTGCCTTAAACTTACTTTACTAAATCCCTGCACAGAAAAGGCGGATATTTCTGCACTGCTTGATATTATTTTTGCCGCGGCAGTAGAATATCGGCGAACTACG
>JANMYL010000006.1:0-7399 GCA_031382045.1 Akkermansiaceae bacterium
TTTCACCCCGGCTTGTTTTCGGATCTCGATAAGGCGCTTGGACTCAAAAAATACTTTGGCATCGGCGATGGAGGTCCACCCACTAAAATGGACGATCTTGTTCAGGTCAGACTCGTATTTTAAAATTTGATACGAGCGCTCGCCCGCTTCTTTTCGGATTCTGGCGGCACCGTCAAAGACCTGCTTCCACGCAGGATAATCTGCGACTTCGTGGATGATTAGAACGTATTGCATCATTGATAAGGTGATTTTTGAATTACAGATTGGGTGGCCAGGTAACGCCGGTGAGTTCCTTGGGTAATTGTTTAGGGTCTGTCGGGTAAATCAGCGTTAGGTCAACGCCTGTGGCGTTCGACCCTTGGAGGAACTCCAGCTCCTCCGGTCCACCTATGATCAGCCAGAGCACTTCCGCATCGGTGTCGTTGAACACTTGGCGCAGCAGCTCTGGGCCAACCCACACGCCACCATACTTCGGCACCGTTAGGGTTTCGTCTGCCACTCTCAAACGCCCCGTGCCTTCCAGAACGAAATAGAACTCCTCCGAGCGGGTGTGCCTGTGCAATGTGTTAGCGCTTTGTGGGGGTAAGCGCCAGAGCCGCGCTCCGAGATTCTCGCTACCTGTCCTCTCAAGGTAGTCCGCATTTGGAATCTTCATTAGATTGGATGGCCGCCACGACACGTCGTCCGGGCTAATGAGATGGTATCCTTTGTGGCTATTCATAACGGTGGTGATCTTAATGGCGTTTTCTGGAAACAGAATAAACACCTCCGCACTCGTGCAACAGGCACAGACACCGAGAAAACAGACCGGGACAGATCGAAAATTAAAGTCATTCCGCGTGACTGTCGTCCTGTCGTGGTAGTGGGTAGAGGCTACGATTTAGCTGTTGAGCGATGGCAGTGAACCGGTGAAGCTGACGGAGAGGAAAAAAGCCGCCGCCACTGCACGCCGGAATGCGATCTGCGCCTGAGCCGCTATTTCGGAATCTCTCCCTGCTGCTGGCTACGGCTCGCGTTGGATTTCGAACTGATGCGGCCCGAGCGCGAGAACTTAAATAGGGACAACAAATGGTATGAACCGACCACATAGGTTACAAGTTGACCGGGGACATGGGTTACACATCTAACTGGTCGGATGCCTTGAAAAATTTGTTATAAATAAGGTCAGGTAACGCATTTCAACAATTTTATCAGTTTTTCAGCTGTGATTCATGCTTGGCATCCTTACTTGCCGTAACCACCAGCCGACTCACGGAGTTTCCACCAGCAGGTAAAATGGTTGTCCATCAAAACTCACGCGTGAACCCGCTAGCCGTGGCATTCGCACACTTTGCCCAAGCGGGACAGAAAGCCTTTCCGGTCCTCGTCATTCTCAAAAACCACCATCCCGCCATCCCCACGAGCCATCAAGTGATAAACCGCTCCCGGATATTAGTATCGAATCACACGGGGCATCCACAAACACGATCAGAATGATCACTTACTTCAGACAATCAAATTTTTAAAATGCGACACCTGACCTTATTTAAATGGGTGCAGGTCACTCGACGGAATGGAGTGGGGTGTGATTTAGACACCCCGGCGAGGATGCTCTATCAGCGACAGGTTGGTGGAAGGTCGATTTTGGGACGCTTACGCAGGCACAAACCTGAACAATCCATCAGAAATAAATGTTGCGCTGCGGGGACTGACCCCGGGGCATATCAACTCCATCGAGAACTGGCCGCGGCCGGAAGGCATGGTGCGGAGGTCGCCGATGGAGTCGAACATGGCACTCAGCGAGGCCTCGGCCTTGACACGAATGCCTGCCGTGAAACAGCGGACAAACGGCTCGCCCCGAAATTCAGCTTGCGCTCCTCCGCCGAGCCACCTTCACGCCTTTCGTTTTCATTGCTTCAATCAGCTTCCCTACCAGCGGATTGGGAAAATGCCTGCTTGCGGTGACGGCGTAGAAAGTCTCGCGGATTTCGGCGATGCGGTGGGTCACGACCAATGCCCCGGATGCGATCTCGTCCTGCACCACCACCGGCGGCACCAACGCGAGGACGTCGTCCTCCCGCGCGATCAGGCGCAGCATTGCCATGTCATCCACTTCGGCCATCACCAACGGGCGCACGCCGGCCGAGGCAAGTAAGCGCTCGAAGCCCTCCCGCGTGTTGCTTTCGAAACTCGGCAGCACCAAGGGCACCCCATCGAAGTCTTGCGGAAATTTAAGCCGCTTTGCCTTCCACTCCGGCGCACCGACCAGTGCCACCGCCTGATCCGCGAGCAGATGGCTGTGCCAAGGTCGTTCCGCATCCTGCCTGACAGATTCATTCGAGAGCACCACATCCACCTCGTGCGATTGCAAGGAAACCACCAGTTCCGCGAGCGAGCCGGATCGCACCACCACCTCCACATCCTCCCGTTTCAGCGCGGGGCGAAGGAATTCCAGTTGGAAATTGCGCGACAGGGTCGCCACCGCGCCGACGCGCAGCACCTGCCGACCCGCGCCGACACCGTGGCGCATCACGTCCATCAATTCTGCGCCGGCCCGGCCTATTGTTTGTGCGTATTCGAGGGCCACCCGTCCGGCTTCGGTCAGCTCCAGTCCGGTGGACAGCCGCTCGAACAGCGTATGCCCCATGCTTTCCTCAAGCTGCCGCAACTGCACGCTGAGCGCAGGCGGTGAGAGGTTCAGCTTACGTGCCGCTTTGGTTAAATTCCGCTCACCGGCGATCACCCGGAAGTAGCGAAGATGGTGGTAGTTGAGGAAATCCATGGTCTCTTTGAGAGTTTTATAAAAGTTAACGGAATGGTAAAAACCATGTCATTCCCTAAAATGCAAACTTTTGTCATTTTCCTGCCGATGCAAGTCCCCAACCTACTCGATTCCCTGGCCGACGCCGGCTTCGTCCGCTTCGACACCCTCGCCATCACGATGGCCGTGCTCGTCACCTTTCTGGGAGCCATCGTCCTCCGCTTCGCCGCCCGGTATCTCGAGGGCGATCCGAAGCGCAGTCGTTTCCTGGTGTGTATGTCGCTGACGCTGTTCGCGGTAATCATCCTGGTCATTTCCAACCACCTGCTGCTGCTTCTCGGCGCGTGGACAGCGACCAGCCTCTGCCTTCACCGTCTCCTGCTGCATTATCCGGGGCGCATCGGCGCGGTTTTCGCGGCGAGAAAGAAATTCGTCTTCAGCCGCCTTGCCGAACTCTCGTTGCTGGCCGCCGCGATCCTGCTTTACGAGGGACACCGTACTTGGCGCATCGACGAACTGGTCGTTTCAATCACATGCGGAAACCATGCCGGCCTGCCCGCCGCCGCCTTTCTGCTGGCATTATGTGCAATGCTGAAATCCGCGCAGTTTCCCTTCCATAGCTGGCTACCCGATACGATGGACACGCCCACGCCCGTTTCCGCCCTGATGCACGCTGGCATCATCAACGCGGGCGGATTCCTCGTCCTGCGCCTCGCCCCAGTCTTCACCGCCGCCCCCGCAGCCATGCATCTTCTCGCCGTTGTCGGGACGCTGACCTCGGTCTTCGGTGCCATCGTCATGCTTGCCCAGCCTGGAGTCAAAAGGGCGCTCGCCTTTTCCACCATCGCGCAGATGGGCTTCATGATGATTCAGGTCGGCCTCGGCGCATGGGGGCTTGCGTTGCTCCATCTCGTCGCCCACTCGATGTATAAAGCCTACGCCTTCCTCCAGGCTGGATCGACCATAGGAGCCATGCCCCGTGCGGCCATCCCGCTTGCCACCGGCACCCTCGCCTTCGCCACTCTGGTCGGCACGACGTTAGTCGCAGCACTCGCGACCGCTCTTCACTTCCTGCTCCCAACCACCGTCGAAACCCCGACCGTTTTCCTCGCCATCCTCGCCCTGGCCCTAGCTTACGGAATCGCCCGTGCCACCTCAGGAAATCCTGGCAGCTTGCCTCGCTCGCTTGCCGCTGCACTTGGCATCGCCAGCGTCGCGCTTGCCCTCCATTTTCTCGCCGGTCACCTGCTTCCCACGCCTGTTGCACCGCCAGTTCCCGCATGGCTCGGGGTCATCGTCCTCGCCGCCTTCGTCACCCTGTTTCTCTTCCAGGCCCTGCTCTGGCGGGCCTCCGCGCACCCGCTCGGGCGCAGACTTTACGTCCACGCCCTCAGCGGATTTTACATCGGCACGCTCGCCAACCGCTTCCTCAACCGTCTCTGGCCCAGCCAGCAATCCAACTGAAATTCCATCACCTAACTCCTTTTTGAAATGAACACCACCCCCGCCATGCCGACCTCCGCCCCTGATCTCGAGCCTGCGATCACGGAAGCGCTCAAGCGTATCCCACCGCTCTGGCCGCTTGAGCATTTCGTCGCCGTAAATCCCTTCCTTGGTTTCACGGATCGCCCCTTCGCGGTAGCCGCTGCCACACTCCGCCGCACCCTCGGCCACGCCCCGGTGCAGTCGCCTGATCGCTATCTCACCGCATGGCAAAACGGCAGCATCACCCCGCAAGATCTCGCCCCATTTTCCGATGAATTCTGGACTCAAAAAGAGCTGCTAGATGCTCTCAGGGAAGCGCGCAAGTCTCCTCTACCCAATCCGGTCGCCACCTTCGCCGACGCCCTTGACAGGACCATTCCGCACGCTCACTGGGCGAGTTTTATCTCCGAGGAAATCTCGAAATGGTGCGCCGTCCACTTTGATCGCAACCAAAGCGTCTGGGTCTCGCCATGGAAAAACCTCGGGCTCTTCGCCGCATGGAAATCCGCCGCCGTCCACGACCGCAAGCCCGAGGCATTCGGCCTGCCCGGCTTCCGCAAATTCGTCCGTGCTCTTCCCGATGATGCGTCTGCCGCACTGAAGCATTGCCTCGCCGCGCTCGACCCCAAAGACGCCGATCTCGCCGATTTTTTCCATCGCCACCTTGCGGGGAATTTCGGCTGGGCCGGCCACGTCCAGTATCTCGTCCGCGAGGACGCGCTGCGCGGAAATGACAATCCAGCACTCATGGAACTACTCGCCATCCGCCTCGCCTACGATGCCGCCCTACACGCCGCATTCGGCAAAGACCCACAGGTTAGATCCGCATGGAAAACAGAAAATCCCGTCTCCGGAAATCCCGAATTTGACCAAGCACTCTCCCGCTGGCAATCCGCCTACGAGGCCGGTTATCAGAAAAAACTCGCCGCCGATCTTGTCTCGCAACCGGCCACGATGCCAGCCGGGAGACCCACCGTGCAAGCGGTCTTTTGCATCGATGTCCGCTCGGAAATCGTTCGCCGCCATCTGGAGGCCGCGCTGCCCGGCACGCACACACTCGGTTTCGCCGGCTTCTTCGGATTTCCCGTGGCGCACCAGCCCGCCCTTGCCTGTAAATCCGCGCCACGCTGCCCGGTTCTTCTCGTCCCGCCTATCAACAGCCGCGAAATCCCACCCACTAACGCCACCCGCTATCAGGCGGAAACTGGCGCATGGCAGGCTTTCCAAAACTCCGCGACTTCCTGCTTCACCTTCGTCGAAACGCTGGGCTTGGCCTTCGGCGCAAGGCTCATCCGCTCCCGCGAAAAACCCAACCCCAGCCCCGCACCAAAGCCGGAAATGGTCGGCCTTTCCGCCACGGATCGCGCCGCACTCGCCGAGGGCGCACTTCGCGGCATGAGCCTTACAAAAAACCTCGCCCGCATCATCCTGTTATGCGGCCACGGCAGCCACAGCGCGAACAACCCCTACGCCTCCTCGCTCGATTGTGGGGCCTGCGGCGGTCATGGCGGCGATGTCAACGCCCGCCTCGCCGCCGCCACCTTCAACGATCCCGAAGTCCGCGCCCTGCTCGCCGCAAAAGGCATCGCCATTCCGGATGATACCATCTTCCTCGCCGCTTGCCACGACACCCTCGCCGACGACTTTCTACTCTACGAAAAGGAAAGCGTTCCGGTCAGTCATCGGGCTGAAGTCGCCACCCTCGAAGCCGCCCTCGCCACAGCCGGTGCCGCCACCCGGAAAGAGCGCGCGCCGCGCCTCGGGCTCGGTCACCTCGCAGGCTCGGCCCTCGACTCCGCCGTCCGCAGCCGTGGCGCGGACATCGCCCAGCTCAGGCCCGAGTGGGCGCTGGCAAACAACGCTGCCCTGATCGCCGCTCCACGTTCCCGCACCGCCGGCCTCAAGCTCGACGGACGAGTCTTCCTCCAAGAATACGACCCAACCGCCGATCCAGAATCGAAAATTCTCACTTTCATTCTCAGCGCCCCGGTGGTTGTCGCGAGCTGGATCAACCTCCAATACTACGGTTCTTGTACCAACCCGGAAATCCTCTCCGCCGGTAACAAGACCATCCACCAAGTGATCGGCGGCCTCGGCGTCATCGAGGGGAATGCCGGCGACCTCCGCAGCGGCCTCCCGCTCCAGTCCATCCACGATGGCAAGGATTTCGTCCACGAACCGCGCCGCCTCACCGTGGTCATCGACAGCAAGCCGGAACTCATCGATGCCGTCCTCGCGGCCCATCCGGAAGTGCGCGAACTCTTCGACAACCAATGGATCCACCTCATCGCCCTCCACGGAAAAACCGCGAGCCAACGCCGCTACGGGAGCTGGCATCCCATAGGCGTATCATCAATCTAACATCCAAGTAACCGCAACCAGAACATTCACATCGCCATGAACAAGCAAACTCATCACTTCCAAATCATCGACGGCACATTCACCCCGGACCAAGCCCGTCAGGTTCTTGGAGCGATGGTGAAAAGCAAGATCGACTACCACACACTCGAGAAGCGCAGCGAGGGCGAACGCTCCGGCATTACCGACCATTCCGAAGAACGCCTTCAGTCACTCCGCGCCCTCGCTGCGGAATTCAAAGCCCTCTTCGAATCCGCAGAGGCCTCCGGTGCACAGCTCAAAGTGAAGGGAAAAATCGAGATCACATTGATGGAATGAACCCTGGGTAATTCATTGAATGAAAAAACTTCCGCCTGTTCGTGGTTTCAAACCCCTTCCCAAGGTAATAAAAAAAACCGCCGTCCCTTGCTGGACGGCGGGTTTTGCTGAGGCGGGTCGCGGCGACCGGTGATCGCCGTTATTTGCCGGCGCGGAGGGCTTCTTCCTTGGCCTTGGCGATGACGTAATTCAAATTTCCAGTTAATTTAACAAGATCTGCTCTTGAATTCACGATTAAGTGCGACAGGATGAAGTGCGAGAAAAAGAGATTCTTGTGCACGTGGACGGATTAAGAAACGAAGCCTGCAGCCTATCACTGCATCGCACGAATCGTGGATCGGCGCTTCGTTTTGAGGAATGAGGAGCGGGAGAAATTCCGGATTTTCATGCGGATGCAGGAAAATTTCTCGGGATGCCGCGTACTTTCCTACTGCTTAATGTCGAATCACATCCACATCTTGCTTGAGATTCCTCCGATGGCCGCAGGAGGGATTTCCG
>JANMYL010000021.1:0-2390 GCA_031382045.1 Akkermansiaceae bacterium
CGAGTGATGCCGACCAAGCGATTTACAGCATCCCATTGGTAGGTGCGGGTGGGTGAGCCGGGCGTGGCTTGGGGGGCCACAGATTCCAGGTTGCCGTTGAGATCATAAGTGTGGATCACCGGAATGGAGTTTTCCACCAGCAGATCCACATATTTGGTGGTCACGGTGCCATCGGCCTCGGTGACGACGAGCGGGAAGTGGTTTGCACCGGGGGCGGCCTGCACTTCCACGGCGAATCCGCCCTGAGGATGCACGGCTGCGGGCTGGCCAGCGACGGTAACGCTGGCTCCGGATTTATTGACGGCCCCGGTGATGCGCACCTTGCCGCCACCGGCTTCGGCGGTGAGTTGGTTGACGTTGTTGAAGGTGCCGGACTTGAGGCGGGTATTCTCGCGGATGGAGAGCTGGTTGTCCGCCGGGTCGTAGAGGAATTGGTGATCGGTAAGAACTTCACCCGTTGCGGTGTTTTTCAAGACACCGCTGGTGAGGCGGTCGGCTTGATCATAGCTAAACTGGTAAGTCTCGGCGGCGGGCGGACTGGTTCCAAGGCCGTAGGTGCGGTTCCAAGTGGCGATTTGGGAATCCTTGGTGAAGGTATAATTGTGCTGGGAGATGATGGCACCGGTGGATGTCTGGTTGGAGATTTCCTTGAGGCGGAAGTCCTCTGCCGCTGTGCCGTAGGTCATGAGCACCTTGGGACCAGACGCTGGGATGGCGGAAAGAACGCGGGAACTGGTGCCTTGATAGGTGCGGGTGATGGTGCCCATGACCGAAGTGCTGGTGGCGATGCGGTTGAGCGAGTCATAGGTGTGGGACTCGCCGCCGCCAGGCAGGGTGTAGGTGATGCTCGTGGGGCGGCTTGTTGAACTAAGCAAGGATGCGGAGACAGGGAGAATTCCTGCAATTAGGTAAAAAAACAGCATCAGGAAAGTGAACGCGATTTGGGACAAGTCAGTGTATTTCTCAAATAGCATCACATAGCGGCTTGCCTGAAAAGAGTGGAGTCGGTGATGTGGCGTAACAAATGACATCTCTTACAAGTGACTACCTATGGTGAGTAATTCACAAGATCGGGTCAAGAGGGTTCGTCGCCGAGTAACTGCATGCACTGTGATTCTTAAATGGGGTTGGCAGGGTGAATGTTGTAAATTGGCGTGTGGGTCCATTTGGAAATGCTAATTTGGAAATGCCTTACCGACCCAATTTAAGCATGGCGAAATGTCGCTGTATCAAAATGTGTTGGCATAGAGCCTGACTCATTGAGCTAGTGCTTCGAAGCCGCAGAAGAGCTTGGAGCCGAGCGGCGGCTTGGCGGGGAGCGGTATATCGTGGTCGAGATGGTGTCGGCAGATTTCTTGGAAATCTGCAGGGGTCTTCATCCGGCGCATGTCGAATTCGAAACTCCCTTCTAAGCCGTGGCTTATATATGCGAGTGTTTTTTTCATCCGTTGGACGTGGGCGAGTGGGTTGAACTTAGGGGTCTCGCGGGCTATTTCGTCTGAGAGCTCGAGCACGTATTCCCAGAGATCCCGGTAGCTGGGGGCGACGGCGGGGGAGCCTTCAAATGCGGCGGCGAGCTGGGAGAAAATCCATGGGTTGCGGATCGCGCCGCGGCCGACCATCAGGCCCGCGGCGCCGGTTTGCGCGAGGTAGGCAAGCCCGGTCTCGGTATCGACCACGTTGCCGTTGGCGATCACCGGGCAGGGCATCGCCTGCACTGCGTCGTGCACGCGGCCGGGATGGACCCGAGTTTGGTAGCGCTCCACCACGGTGCGACCGTGGATGGTGAGCCCGTCAATGGCGTGGCTGCGGAAAATTTCCAACAATGTGGGGAATTCGTCTGCCGTGGTGTAGCCGACGCGGGTTTTCACGGTGAATCTCCCAGAAATAGCCTCGCGTAAGGTGCCTATCAGGCGGTTCACCGTCTCTGGATTGCGCAACAATCCGCCGCCGGCGTCCTTGCGGCAGACGATGGGCGCTGGGCAGCCGAGGTTAAGATCGATCCCAGCGACGGGCAATGCCGCCAATTCCTGTGCGGTCCGGACGAGGCTTGGGAGATCTCGCCCGATCATTTGGGCGAAGACAGGCTTGCCGGTTTCATTCTCAACGATGGAGCGAACAATATAGCGGTTCAGGCAGGAATCCGGATGCACGCGGAAATACTCCGTGACGAACCAATCCGGCGCGCCTCGCCGCGCGATGACTCGCATGAAGGGCAAGTCCGTCACGTCCTGCATCGGCGCAAGCACCAAAGCGGGTCGGTGGATTGGGAGGAAATCGCGCATCAGGCTGTGCCTGATGCCACAGTGGCCTGCTCGGCGGGTCAAGAAATTCCATTGACATCCGGTCCTTACGGTCGCCTTTTTGGCTGGATTAAACAACATTGCAAA
>JANMYL010000061.1:0-47228 GCA_031382045.1 Akkermansiaceae bacterium
TGCGGAGGCCGTCCTTGACCATGCGGGCGAGGACGTTGGCGGCTTTGGTGGGCTCTTCGGTGTCGATGCGGATGCGGCCACCTTGTTTGCGGGCTTCGAGGAATTCGACGTTCGGCTGGAGCACGCACCAGTCGGAAACGGCGTCCGGTTTACCATCGACCTGCACGTCGTAAAGCACGCCGCCGAGCGTATCCGAGCCGCGGCGGAGGGTTTCGGAATCGCCGTGGTGGACGATGCGCCCTTTGTCGATGAAGAGCAGAGAATCGCAAATTTCGCCGAGCTCTGAGAGGATGTGTGAGGAGATGAAAATCGTTTTACCCTCCTTGGCCAACACCCGGATGAGATGCTTGAGCTCCACGCGAGCTTTCGGATCGAGACCGGCGGCGGGCTCGTCCATGATCAGGACTTGCGGGTCGTGAAGCAGCGCGCGGCCGAGACCGAGGCGCTGGGTCATGCCTTTGGAAAGCTTATTGGAAAATCGCTCTGCCAGCGGCACGAGGTCGGTGAAGTCCATGACTTCTTGGATGCGCTGGCGGCGTTCCTTGCCCTTGTAGCCAAGCGCGCGGGCGTAGAAATCAAGATATTCCAGCACCGTCATGTGCTCGTAGTTTCCGAAGTGATCGGGCATCCAGCCGATGAGTTTGCGAACTTCTGCCGGGTGGTGGACCACGTTGATGCCGCACACTTCCACGGAGCCGAGTGTCGGATAGTCGAGCGTTGCGAGGATGCGCATGGTGGTGGTTTTCCCTGCGCCGTTGGCCCCGACAAAGCCGCAGACCGAGCCGTGAGGCACCTCGAAGGTGACTCCGTTGACGGCTTAGAGATCGCCGAAGTAGCGGTAGAGGTTATTGATTTTAAGCGCGGACATTTTGAAGTGGTTCAGTGTGATCAGTGAGCAGTGATCAAAAAAGAAATCAGGGGGCGACGACGGGCCCGGTAATGACGGTGCGGGTTTCTTTCCACTTGATACCGGGGTTGGTGTCGATGCCTGGAGCGTGGGTGGTGATGGCGATGAAGTGGCCAGGGCGTTTGGTGGCTGTCTTGAGAAACTGTTTGTTGCGGTTAGCGAAGGCGTTTATCTCGGTGGCGAGGGCAGGATCTACCATGGAAATGTCCACTGGGATGAGGGTGAATCGCTTGCCGGCGGTAATGGCTTCTGCGCGGTGCCATTGCTCGGATTCGTCGAGATAAAAGAGTGTGTCGATCGGAAACTCGAAGCTGGACAGGCAGGTGCCGGGGGTGGTGGTTTTCTCTATGCGGGCGCGGGTGGCGACGACTGCGGATAGAACGTGGCCGTGCTCGGAGCGGCTCTGGAACCAATCGCCGGAGGCCTGAAGCTTGCCATCCATAGATTGGAGGTTGAAATTTCCTTTCGCGCCGGAGTCGGGCGTGAATCGGGCCCAGCGGCTGGCTGCAATGGCGACGGGCTGAAAGGTGGAAGGCGTGTCGATGGTGAAGCGCGAACCAGTGAAGACGCCGGTGCGGCAGAATTGTTCCTGATTAAGATAGAAAGCGTTCGCACCAGCGTCGGGTCGGACTTCCATCAGCACGCGGCGCATACCGTTACCGCCGAAGCCGTTCTGGGCGATGATCAGGACGATGAGGATGAGGCTGGCTCCCAGTGAAATCAGCGGGGTGGTGATGAAGAGTTTGTGGCGTTGGCCGGATTTCGCGAAGACGAAGAGATTTACCGGGCCAACGAGGATGCCGAATAGAATCAGGATGGCGACGAAAAGTGCATAGCGGAAGGTCTGTGCGCCGAAGAGGTTCTGAAGTGGCCAAGATTTTTGGAAATCGTTCTGCTGCGAGACGTGCTGCGGCATGGTGGCATTGCCCGAGACGAGTTTCACGACTGCGGGCGCATCCAATTTTAAGTCCGATGACACGGGGCGAATGACGACTGAGCCGAAGCTTGTTTCCGCCGGAATGCTCAATGAGGCTGCTGTGGCGGAGCTTGTCGAATAAATGACTAACTGACCCCGCCGAGCCGGAGCCACGAGAGGATGGCGTTTCGACCGCCGGGCGGGATGTTGGTCCAGTTGTTGTCGGTCAGTATCACGCTGTCGTAGCCGGAAAACGCGAGCCAGTCGTCGGGAAGTTGTTTAGGGTCGCATTTGGCGGCGAACTCGGTGGAGCCGCTTCCGGAAACGCTGAACATCGAGTTGAGTGCAGAGTCGAGGACGGAAGCGTTTGGGGTGAACAACGCTTCACTGAGCAAGACCACAGGTTGCTGGCTGGCGATGTCGGAGCTAATTGTGTTGTTGGCCTGGCCCATCGATTCGCCAAGTATGACCGCGATACTCGAGCTGCCAGAGGAGTCACCCTGCGGACTCAGAGGCACATAGATATCGCGGGTTACGGTTTTGCCTCCGCTGGCTGAGAAATCGAAGGATGAACGAGTCATGAGATCGTCGCCGTAGTCTGCTTTGCTCTCGAAATCGAGCCGGATGTTGCTGTCGGTTTTTAGGTTGTTAGCAATTTTTACGCGGACGGGGAAATAGCCGCCGGGCGAGGGTTTGCTGAACAGCGCAAGCACCTCGACATGGGTGTCGGTCACCGGATCCAAGACCTGGCGGATCATGGTTTCCTGAGCGGAAGCTTGCAGGACGAGCGCGAGGGTGAGGAGGAAGCGGAGCATGGAAGTTAGAGTTATGTTTGGCGGTTGGAAATCGCCGCCACGAGGCCCCTCGGCGTCGCGGCGGCTTGGAACGGGACTTCCTCCAGCAGGGCGCGGACGATGTCGTTGGTGGTATGGCCTTCGACGCGGGCGTTGTAGTCGAGCACGATCCGGTGGCGGAGCACGGCGGGGGCGATGGCTTTGACGTCCTCGAAACTCGCGTTCACCCGCTCTTGCATGAGGGCGCGGGCCTTGGCTCCGGACGCGAGGGCAAGCGCGGCGCGGGGGCTCGCCCCGTAGCGAATGCCGCGCGCGGCGGCGGATTGGCCGGGGTGGCTGGCATCCACGAGACGGGCGATGTAGTTTGCAACCACCCCTGGCAGATAGATCTTGCGCACGAGTTCTAGCAGTGTGCCGAGCGTTTCCGCGCTCATCATACGCTCAACCTGCGGGTCTGTGCCGAGTTCTCGGTGGGAAACGATGCGCTGAAGCGTGGCGACATCGTTGCGGGTGACTTCAAGTTTAAAAAGGAAGCGATCAAGCTGGGCCTCGGGTAGTGGGTAGGTGCCTTCGAGCTCGATTGGGTTCTGGGTGGCTAGCACGAAGAACGGCTTCGGCAAATCGTGGGTTTTACCGAGCACGGTGACGCGGCGCTCCTGCATGGCTTCGAGCAGTGCGGACTGGGTTTTCGGCGAGGCACGGTTGATCTCGTCAGCCAGCACGATGTTGGTGAACAGCGGCCCCGGTTGGAAAACGAACTCGCGGCGACCTTCGATTTCCTGGAGCACCGGGTTTCCCGTGATGTCGCCGGGCAGCAGATCGGGCGTGAACTGGACGCGCTTGGTGCCGAGTTTGAGCAATTTGGAGAGGCCCTTCACCAGCTCGGTTTTCCCGAGTCCGGGCAGGCCTTCTAGCAAAATATGGCCGCGGGCGAGCACGCCGGTGATGACAAGATCGATGAGTTCCTCTTGGCCGAAAAGGACTTGGTTCAGCCCGCTGGACAGCGAGCGGAGGTGTTTGGCGGCATCGGCGACTTCCGTTTCGGTGGCGTATTCCATGGATTTCTCCGTGAGGCTAATGAGGCTGCCGAGTTTGGGAATGACGAAGGTGTGAAATACCCGTGAAGGGGCGGCTCAAGCCCAGTCGTCGATCACCAGGCCCTCGATTCGTTTGAACTCCTTGGTATTGTGAGTCACCAGTATTGCGCCAAGTGCCATGGCGTGCGCGGCGATAAACGTATCGAGCGGGCCGATGCCGTGGCCTCTGGATTCCAGTCGGGAGCGGATGAGGCCGTAGTGCTGAACGCTTTCGGCACAGTCGAATGGGAATTTTGTAAATGGGAAGAGCACCTTTCTCAGCGCGGATTGCTGGGTCTGCGGATTGCCTCTGTGCTGGAGACCGAATTCAAGTTCCGCTAGAGTGATGGCGGAGAGTCCGATTTCATGGCCTTCGGACTCGCGCTTTTTGCAGGTGGCGAGGATTTTTCCTGCGGAACGTTTCACCACTTCTTGACGCGGTGTTTTGGCACGGGTGATCGCGGTGCCCCGCAGTAAGAGAATGAAAGTGTCGGTGGCGAGCAGATGGATCATCAGATTCCGGCGGAGAAATCGCGTGATTGGGTAGTTTCCCGGTCTCGGGCATCCATGGCCTTGAAAAAAGAATCCCCGAGCTCGCGGCTGCCTTCCTCGAATCCTTCCCAAGGATCGGACTCGCAGATAAGAATCCCTCCCGGCACGCGTGTCAGGCTGACCTTTTCTCCGGTAACTCGGAACTCCTTTGGAAGCCGGATCGCCTGGCTCCTGCCATTCATGAAAACTTTTGCGGTCGTGCTCATTGCAAATGATATATACCAAGTGGTAGCGCCGAGTCAAGGGGGCGTCTTCCTCTGCTTGTATCACCCTCCATCTTCCTGCTGGAGTTTTTCCGCAGCTCTTCCAGCATGGCTGCATCATGAGCATTTCCTCCACGGATTACGAAAAACTTGGGCAGTTCTATCTGGGGCGCGGCTACGATCCGGAGGCGAAAAAGGTGCAGGATGATTTGATCCTCTATGATTCCAAGGACCTCGTGACCCACGGCGTGGTGCTGGGCATGACCGGCTCGGGGAAAACCGGGCTTTGTCTCGCGCTGCTGGAGGAGGCGGCGATGGATAACATTCCGGCGATCATCATCGATCCGAAGGGCGACATTTCAAACCTGCTGCTGATGTTTCCCGATCTAGACGCGAAGAGCTTTCGTCCGTGGATCAATGAGGACGACGCGGCGAAGAAGGGGATCACACCAGACGAACACGCGACCGAGACGGCGGAAATGTGGAAAACCGGCCTCGCCGATTGGGGGCAAAACCCGGAGCGCATCGCGACGCTGCGGGAGAAGGTGGATATCAATATTTTCACGCCCGGCAGTAAGGCAGGGATTCCGGTGAGCATCCTTAGCTCGCTGGAGGTGCCGCCGTTTGAAATCATGGACGACTCGGAGCTACTAGGCGAGCGGGTAGAAAGCACGGTCTCGTCGCTGCTCTCGCTGGTCGGGGTGGATGCAGATTCCATCCAGAGTCCAGAGGCGGTGCTGGTGGCGGCGATCTTTCAGAACGCCTGGGCGGCGGGGCAAAATGTGAATTTGGAAACGCTGATTCGGCACATCCAGAAGCCGGCCTTCGGAAAGGTCGGCGTGATTGATTTGGACTCGTTCATGCCGGAGAAATCGCGGCAGACGCTGGCACTGAAATTTAACAACCTGCTGGCTTCCCCCGGCTTCGCAAGCTGGCTGGAAGGCCCGCCGCTCGACATCGCGAAAATGCTGCATACGCCGGCCGGCAAGCCGCGGATCTCGATTTTCTCCATCGCCCACCTCGGCGACACTGAGCGGATGTTTTTCGTGAGTCTGTTATTGAACCAAATGCTCGGCTGGATGCGCTCGCAAAAAGGAACCACTTCGCTGCGGGCGTTACTATATATGGATGAAATTTTCGGCTACCTGCCGCCGAGTGCGAATCCGCCGTCCAAGCGGCCGATGATGACGATCTTGAAACAAGGTCGTGCCTTCGGGCTGGGATGTTTGTTAGCCACGCAGAACCCGGTGGATCTCGACTACAAGGCACTCTCCAACATCGGCACTTGGTTCCTTGGCCGCCTGCAGACCGAGCGCGATAAGCTGCGCGTGCTCGATGGGCTGGAAGGCGCCGCAGGATCGCAGAATGCCAAGTTCGACCGGGCCGACATGGAGCGGCTCATCTCCGGTCTGGGGAACCGGGTTTTTCTCATGAATAACGTGCACGAGGACGCACCTGTTATTTTCCACGTCCGCTGGGTGATGAGCTATCTCACCGGCCCGCTGACTCGCAGCCAGATCAAGCTGCTGATGGACCCGAAGCGCGGGGAGTTCATGAAGATTCCCTCGGCTACTGCTGCAGAGGCGAATCCGATGGGAATTCCGGGAATGAACCCAGTAAATACTCCAAGGCCGAATGTGGGTGCGGGAGTGAGTGAAATTTTTGTGCCGCCAGCCGGAGACGGGAGCGATATCATTTATAAACCCCATCTTCTTCGCATCGGCGTGGTGCATTTTTCCTCGGCCAAGGCGGATCTCGATGGCTCGCGTACGATACGTTTTGTGAATCCCATCACCACCACTGGAATCGATTGGCAAACATCTGTGGATGCACCTGCAAAGCTGCTAGAAACCGAACCTGTAGCTGGTGCAGGATTCGCCGAGCTTCCCGGCTTCGCGATGAATGCGGCGAACTACAAACAGGTAGAAAAGGACTTCGCCGAGTGGCTTTATCGAAACGAGCGTGCGGAGATTTTCTCCTGCCCGGCGGTGAAAACGTGGTCGAAGCTCGGCGAGAGTGAGGCGGATTTCCGTGCGCGGATCATTCACCAAGCGCACGAAGCCCGTGACGGAGCCATCGAAAAATTTCGCGCCACTGTCGCAAAAAAAGTCGCTACTCTCGAAGCGCGCCTGCGCACGGCGGAGGGCCAGCTCCTGAAGGAAAAAGCAGAGTCTAACTCCGCGAAGATGCAGGCGGGTGTCTCGGTGCTCGGCGGCATTCTCGGTGCGATTTTCGGACGGAAGGCCGGCCTCGGCTCGATCACGCGCGGCTCGTCCTCCATCAGCAAGGCGACTGGCGCTTACAAACAGCATCAGGACGTCGCCAATGCCGAGGCCAAGATCGAAGGCGTCGCCGGAGAAATCCAAGCCATCCAGGACGAACTCGAAGCGGGCATCATGGAATTAACCCAGTCATTCGATCCCGCGTTGTTGCCGCTTGAAACGGAATCAATCAAGCCGGCGAAGACCGACGTGAAGGTCGAAACGGTGGCACTGCTGTGGTTGCCGAGCGATGCAAGAAGGCAGTAGGAATGGTGAAGAGAGCCTAAATGGGTGCAATGTTAATCCGCCCTTCTTAAACCTACAGTTTGTCGGTGTATTTATGAAAGAGTTAATCCTTGAGTAAATTGCTTTCCAGCCTTTTGAAAGGATGTCCCTCGCTCAAGCGCTGTCGCATGCATTGATTCCAATCGTTCCCACGTAAGCAAACAGGGCGCTGTGTCTGAAGCGATCCGCCGGGATGGCAAGTTTGAGTCCTGCACTGTCTCACGAGAAAGTTGTGCAAGCTGCGCGACAAGCCGTCGAATGCGCCTGACCTACTACCTCGATGCCGAAAAGAAAATCATTGAGTCTAGACACTTTTAAGAGAGCAGGGTTGCTATGCTGGGAGGTGAATTTTTGAATGCGCCGGACCATGCGGCCTGTTTGATTCATGTTGCATGGGTGCGCAGGGCAAATGCATTTTTCATTTGTTAGAATTTTCTTCAAGTCGGGGTTATTCCAGTCCGCACGTTGTATTCGTCCTTTAATTCCTATTTTTGTTGCTGTTTTCATGACCTATCAAGTTCATTGCGAGTCCTCGGGTAGTTCCTAGTTTATAGGCGGCCTGCGCAGTCCGGGCTCGATTTTTGTCTTCCTTGAAAATGACATCCGGCACCTAGGATAGTTTTTCAAAGCACCAATTTCCGCTAGGCGGTCTCGAAAACTCTTTGATAACGAGCTCGATACTGCGTAAATGATAGCGTTTTTCTAGGGTAATGGCACGGCTCTGGGATCACGCATTTTTCTGTTTGTCGGTGACGAGATCGTCAATGTATTAGATTATTTGTTAATGAGCTGTTTCATGATTGCCTTTGAGAGCTAATACGCAGCTTACATCTACCTCAAGAATCTCCCTAACAATGGTTTAGTGGCAGCTAATAGCACGGCAAGTGATGATGCAGCCGCTAAGTTCGAGGATGCGCACAGCTCGGGAATGGAGTTTTCACCTCTTACTGGCCTAGCAGAAGCGGATTGGTGCCATTCCAAGCGTTGACGATGTAGTGGAGGTTCTCGTCTTTGTTGCTAGCACGGCGTTGAACTTTGCCATCAATGTCGACTATTTCACCGATATTTTTTGCAAGTGGCTCGTTTCAAAGGATTAGGCAATCTTTAAAGGCATGTGGATTGAGAAGCTGAAAGACAAGATTGAAGGTATCGTGACTGGGAATGGCGTTGGGAGCTCTAAGCATTGCCGCAGCCATGGTTCTTTGGATTTGCCGCATACTTTCATGTCATCAAAACTCTCCCCGCCACATATGACGCTTCAAAAGGCGATGAAAAAATGTCGGTGAGGTGGTGTTTGCGCGCTCGCTCGATACGTGAATCTTGAAGCTGTCTCAGAATTAAAATGATGGAAAGATTGGGTATGACAGTGTTTCGCTGGACTCTCTCGATGTTGGTATCCGCTGATTATGAAGATGTATTTACAAAGTATATTTTTAATTGCTCGTGCTGATCATTAAATGTTTTGCCACAAGCATAAAAATTTCAGATTGCATCAGCTCCTCACCCTATAATAAAAAATTTGAAAGATTTGAGACAAAAATCTGTGGCAAGACTTTCAATGTTAAACCTGACGTGAATTACATGCGGTCCTTCTCGGCGAATTTGGGAATCAATAGTTTTAATCAATTAGCAACGATACAATCCAGTGATAACTAAAACATTAAGCGGCGATAGCACTTTAAAAGGATCCATGACAACTGGTAGTCGGTTGTTTTGTCTTATGGCCTTGGTGATGGCATCAACACAACCAGCGGCGCGAGCGCAAAATCCTTATCGTGTTACTAGCGGCGGTTACTTGCACGTTCTTGTCGAGTCAACTCCAGAAAATTATAGTGCAGGTTACTCATTCTACTCAGCAGCATGGCCGCTGCTGGGGGATTACCCCCGTGACAATTCAGTTCAATCTGGACTCTATGGCACTTGGATGAGCCCATTGAAAACAGTTTCCAATACTCATTACACCACGATCGAGGGTGGTCTCGGTTGGTGGAGCGACCGTAATTTCCAAACTGCAACCCCCAAGTTCATCATGGGCGGGGTGTCGATGGGGAATGAGACGTGGACTTTCGCTAACACTCCGGGAAGTGGGTCTGGTGGAGGAAATGGGAAATATGGAATTGCTCAGCTTAGCCCATCGCTGCTAATTCCTCCAGATGGTCTCAACCTCCGCCAAGGCACCAGCGGCCAACTTTTCGGCTATGGTTATTTAGCATTACCCCTAACTGAGCCTAAGACCACCACAGCAGGCACAGCGCTTGCCACGGGTAACCATTGCTGGACTCTATTCATGAACAGTAGCAACTATAAAGGCCCTGCTGCATTTTTCACACCCTACTTCTGGTCACAAACCGCCTTGCTCCATCCTGAGTGGGCTGGTCAGACATTTGATACTCGTTGGGCCGAAGCCAACAAAGGTTTCGCCATGGAGTCGCAAGCAGCCATGCGCAGTGTAGCATTTACTGCGACGGACGCAACTTACATCAGAGCGATCCCAGCTTACTATCCCGTTGATGCGAATGGCTATTCATTACTGATGCACCGCCCGAGCGTTTATGACCAAGGCGCACTTTGGAATGAAGTAGGACAGTGGTTAGGCGCGAATGGCCCAGCTCCGCGTGGTCTTATCAATCCAAACTCCACTTACTTACAAACTGCCGTCGCCTACAATCCATCAATGAGCGTGCTTGGTGCGGCAGGAAATTTAGGGCCATTGGATTGGAGCGGAGTGGTTAGCCCCTACGCGCCTAATTCACAAGAATTTGGTTATAAGTGGAAAACTGAGCATCCATCACTCGCTACTGTCGCGGGGGGGGCAAGAATTAGGTTGCCTGAGTATTACAAAGGGCCGGTCAGTCCAAATTCTACTTCATTATGGCTCCCGATTGAGTCAGCGAACGTGCCACAGTCTGCGGCAACCGCACTTTCGGCGGTAAGTCTCGCTGAACCTAAAGGACACGCTTCTATTGTGCTAAAGACCAGCGACTCGGTATGGACTTCCCCCGGTCCGGCATCCGTGCCCTATCATGCATTACTGGGTGACGGCAGTTTTGTCACTTATTATTGGTATCGCTTTGCAGACCAACCCGCGATTCTGAAGGGCGATATGACGGTAGCTGAACGAGATCGACTGCAGACTGTCGTCGAAAAAATGCATCGAGATTGGAAGAATGATCGCGACTACATCGCACCGCCCACGGCGGGTAGCCTTGCCGATCTTGATGCTGGGCAGCTGGTGACACCACCACTCGGTTTCGAATATGGCTACGTGCCTATCGCTTGGCGTCAAGATTGGGGCGGCAGCGTGGCGAGTCCCGGGTCGGTTAGTATTACTGCGGCACCTGCGACAGCCTCACCTGGCACACCCTTCAGCGTGACGGTACGAGCTAATAATGCCAGTGGCGTAGCCCAGAATGTAACGAGCAACACTCACGTGCAATTGAGTCTGGCCTCAGGCTACGGAACCTTGAGCGGAACCTTTGCAGGTACGATTCCTAGTGGCAGCAGCAGCGTAACGATCTCGGGAATCGTGTATTCGGCGGCGGATACCATGACCTTGACTGCCTCGACAACCTGTCTGTCACCCGGGACCAGTAACAATATAAGTTTCACAAATCTCAACGGAATTGTAAATTTATACAACAGGCCAGCGACAGGGGTTCTCGCAACTTCCGCCATGTTAAACGCTACGCTCGACTGCCGTGGGACCGATGCCGAGGTGAAGGTCTATTGGGGAATTTATAATGGTGGTATCACTCCTGCTGGTTGGGCAAATTCAGCATCTTTAGGAACCTCTGTTAATTTAACATCTTTGGATCTGAGCAACGTCGTTACCGGGCTACTTCCCAAAACAATGTATTACTACACTTTCTGTGGGATAAATACAGCTGGTTTAAATTGGGCCTCCAAGGTGTTAAATTTCACCACTTTACCGTTGCCACCTTCCATTACGACGCAGCCCAGTAGTAGGTCGAGTGTCGTTGGTTCGACTGCGCGTTTCACCGTAGTGGCTCCCGAAGCTACCGGTTATCAATGGTTCAAGGGGGCTGTCCCACTGGCGGATGGTGGCCAAATTACTGGCGCAAATAGCGCGATGCTCAGCTTAAACGGCGTCACTGTTTCCAATATCGGAACTTACAGCGTGGTGGTCACGAACACCGGCGGTTCAACAACTAGCGCATCGGTGACTTTGTCAATTTTGGCGATAAGTAACCTCACTTGGGACGCCAATGGTACAATTGCAAACGTCACAGACGGAGCCGGTCAGTGGATTAGTAATTCTTGGTGGAACGGGACAGCGAACGTGAGCTGGATAGATGACAATAATGTCCAAATTGGCGCAGGTGGCACAGGGGGAGACATAAGCCTCAGCGAGGTAATGGTCAACAACCTCACACTTAGCAATTTTAGCGGTAACTATACCCTGCGTGATGGTACAATATCGGTGCGTGGTAGCTTGACAGTCGATTCTCCAAATACAGTGAGACTGAGCTCATCTATAACTGGAGCTGGATCATTGACGAAAAACGGCACCGGTACTGTGACCCTCGATGGAGTGATACCGAATTTTTACGATGGCGGGACTGTCATCAACAGCGGAACCCTTGCTTGGGGAGTCATGGTTGGCGGCTCTTCTCCACCGTGTAACTCTGCCTGTGGAACTGGTCCCGTAACGCTTAACAGCAACGGGACCATCATCTTTCAGCGTGCTAACATTAATAATGCATTGACGCTCAACGGCGGAAATTTGCTGGCATCCAACGGCTGGGGAGCTTCTTGGTCGGGTCCTGTTACCGTAAATTCAAACACCTTTGTGCGGCCCGAATCAAATATCGTTATTCTTGGCAACATCAGTGGACCTGGTGGATTCACCAAGACTGCTGCTGGTGAACTCCGATTTGGCGGTCGTAACACTTACCGCGGGGCGACGGTGTTACAAGCGGGTCAAATCTCATGGCAAGAAGTATATTCAATGAGCTCAGGTCATTTAATCGTGAGTAATGGAGCGATGGCAAATCTCAGATTCAGCGGCACCCGGACCATCGAGAACTTAACTCTTGGCGGAGTTGCCATGGTTAACGGCACTTATGGTTCCACCGCCTCACCTGCCACTAATAAAAATAACACTTACTTTTCTGGCACTGGGGTTGTAAATGTTGTTGGCGGAAACATCGCGCCAGTTGCCGTAAGCGAAAGCGTTACAACGGTGATGAATCAGACGATACCAATCAATCTAACCGGAACAGATGAAAACGGAAATCCACTGAGTTTCTCCATTGCCACGCAGCCTACTAGCGGCTTCCTTACTAGCAGCGGAGCGAATTTCTCCTACACCCCCGCCACTGACTTTGTTGGTGTAGCAAGTTTCACTTTTAAGGCAAACGACGGCTTCTTGGACTCCATACCTGCCACCGTGACCATCACTATCCAGCCCAAGGTCTTCATTTGGGAAAAGGCAGTTTCTGGCAATTGGAGCGATAATGCGATGTGGCTCGGCGGCGGCCCGGTAAATGGAGCGGACTCGCTCAACTTCAATGTTTCTGGTGTATACACATCGACTCACGATCTCGCTGCTAATACCCAACTTAATCGCCTCAATTTCGGTGGCTCGACCGTGACACTTACGGGTGGAGGTTTGACGCTGGTGGCGAGCGACAATGTTCAACCCACAATCAACCAACATAGTGGTGTTGAAGTGATGATTCACAATTTGCTAAATTTCGCAAATAATACGATATTCGCAGGCGTAGGCACTGGCAATGTAGTGGTTTCTGAGTTAATTTCAGGCAGTGGTGGGTTGACCAAAAATACCCCGGGCATGCTCAAGTTGTATGGCTTGTCACCTAACATCTATTCAGGTGGAACTGTCGTTAACAGTGGCACACTCCACTTGGGAACAACGTTAGTAAGTGGCACTAGCCCGCTTTGCATCAATCCGGCGGGTAGTGGATCGATCACGCTCAACAATGGTGCCACGATCGAGTTTGATCGAGTTTCCGCGACAAATTCTCTAATAATTAACAGCGGAATGCTTGTTACTCCTAACGGTTGGGGAGCAGC
This sequence comes from Akkermansiaceae bacterium, assembly GCA_031382045.1. Classification (GTDB taxonomy): domain Bacteria; phylum Verrucomicrobiota; class Verrucomicrobiia; order Verrucomicrobiales; family Akkermansiaceae; genus Luteolibacter. Next base: position 13,052 of record JANMYL010000061.1, read on the forward strand.
GTTGAGTGGTCCAGTTACAATCAATTCCAATCTTAACTGCAATACTCCATATCAATTAGTCATCAGTGGGACTATGAGCGGACCGGGTGAACTACTCAAGAGTGGCAGCGGACCCTTAGTGCTCTCTGGTAACAGCAGTTACAGTGGTAACACCACAGTCACCGCCGGCATCCTTCAGATGAACTCCGACAACACGGGAAACGATAGCTCTACACTCACTATCGCCGCCACGGGAGCTTCTGTGAATTTAAATTTCAGCGGCACTGAAATCGTTAGCAAGCTTTACGTCGGCACCACGCAGATGGCTGCCGGGATCTATAAACCCGTGGGCAGTGCTGCAGTAGGCATGGAGCTCGCCAAGCTCACTGGCACTGGCACTGTTACCGTCGCTCCGGGCACCACCATGACCACTTTGAGCACTAGCCTTAATCCCGCTATTGTCGGAACTTCTGTTACTTTCACTTCCACGGTTGTAGGCAATCTTCCAACTGGAAACGTCACTTTCTACGCAGGAGCGACATCGCTTGGCACGGGTGTTTTGAATGGTTCATTCCAAGCAAGTTTGACTACAAATAACTTAGTGGTAGGCAATCATAACATCACTGCCAGTTACGCAGGTAATTCGACCAATTCTGCAAGCACTTCCTCTGCAATAAGCCAAGTCATCACAGCTGCATCCTACAGTTCTTGGTCTGTCAATCCGGCACAATTATTAACTTCGGGGATGAACAATGGTGCAATGGATGACCCGGACCGCGACGGTATTTCCAACCTCATGGAATTCTCTCTCGGCGGCGGACCGATGACGCCGGATCGATCAATTTTACCGACGCTGACGAAGCAAGCGGGTAATTGGGTGTTCGCATACAACCGAAGTGACGTATCGTTATCTGCCGCCACGGTTCAAGTCGTGGAGTATGGGAGCGATCTCACCGGCTGGACGCCAATGTTGATTTCTACAATTACTGGTGGGTCAGTAACAATCACGCCGGGTAGTCCATCGGATCGGGTCAGTGTCACCATTCCAAATGTTGGGCCTCAAACATTTGTGCGACTGAAGGTTACTCAGTAGCTTAGATGCGCGTGGAAAGATCGGTTGAGAAATCCTCTTGCCCTCGGCGGAATGTCCCGCCAACCTACGGCTCACCAAGGCGGCTTGGCGGAATTGGTAGACGCGCTCGACTCAAAATCGAGTTCTAACGAGTGTGGGTTCGAGTCCCACAGCCGCTACTTTTCATTCATTGCGACAGCCGGTGTTTCCCGACATACGCAACAATGGCTTCTCCCGATATGACACTTCGCACCATCGGAATCATCGCTGGTAACGGCGTTTATCCAGAGACTTTCATCGCCGAGGCGCGCCGGAAATCACCGGGAATCCGGCTGGTGGTGGTCGCTTTTCACGGCGAGACGAAGCCGGAACTGGAGAAACTCGCGGACGCCACAGAGTGGGTGCGGGTGGGCCAACTAAGCAAGTTGATCAAGTTTTTCCGCCGCGAGGGTGCGAACGAAGCGGTGATGATGGGGCAGATTTCCCCGAAGAATCTCTTCGATCTCCGGCCCGACCTCCGCATCCTGATGATGCTGGCACGGGTGAAGGAGCGGAACGCGGAGACGCTGTTCGGCGCGATTGGCGAAGAGCTGGCCAAGGACGGAATTAGGTTGCTGCCAGCAACGACTTTTCTCGAGGATCACCTTCCGGGGCCGGGGCATGTCTGCGGGCCAGCATTTAAAAAACGCCAGCTCGCGGATGCGGATTTTGGCTTCCGAATCGCCAAGCAAACGAGCGCGCTCGACATCGGGCAAAGCGTGGTAGTCCGCCACGGCACGGTGCTGGCGGCGGAGGCATTTGAGGGCACGAACGCCTGCATCAAGCGCGGCGGCGAGCTTGGCCGCGGGAAAGACGTGCTGCTCGTAAAAGTCTCCAAACCGAACCAGGATTTTCGTTTCGACGTGCCAGTCATCGGCCCGCAAACCATCGAGACTTGCGCCGCCGCCGGGGTGGGAGCCATCGCCATCGAGGCAGGAAAGACCTTGCTGTTGGAGAAGGCGTGGGTCGCCGAGTTGTGCGACAAGCACGGGATCGGGATTCACGCGGTGGAGTGAGTCACGGCAGCAAGTCGGTGTAAGTCCCCGGATCGCTGCCGGGAATCTCGATTGCGCCGCAGTTTTTCGCGTAAAATTCTCTCGGACCCACGCCGCCGATGATCGCGTAGGCGTAGCCGATGTCGCGCAAGCCTTCCAGCGCTTTGAAGAGCAGCGCCTTGCCCAAGCCGAGGCCGCGGGCATTTTCCGAAACGCCGGTCGGGCCGAAAAACCCGCGCTGCGTCGTGTCATAACAGGCGAAGCCGAGGATCTGCTTTTCGCGCGTGGCAATGAAGCAGGCGATCGGCTGGCGGGTCATCGCGACTTCCACCTCGCTGACCCATTTCGGAGAAAAATGCGTCTTGGCGAATTCCGCGACCGTATGTTTCTCGAACGCCCTCGCGCGCCGCAGCGTCACGCCTTTGCCAGCGACTTCCGCATAAAGTGACGCCGATTCCGGCAAGTCGTAAAGGCGCACCAACATGTCGATCATGCGCGGAGTAAAAGGCCGGGCACGCGGGCGGGGAAGCTTGATTTCAACGCGGCTGGTCGTTTTTTGCCAGACTTCACGCGCATCCATGGATCGCGTTGCTTGTCAGTTGACCTGATCCGACCAGCTCCGTAGCCTGCCGCCGTTCTTGCAAATTTACCTATGAAAACACCAATTACCGTCTCCATCACCGGTGCCGCTGGCCAAATCGGCTACGCGCTGCTGTTCCGCATCGCCTCGGGTTTCGTCTTCGGCCCGGACCAACCGGTCAATCTCCGCTTGATTGAAATCGAGCCCGGCTTGCCCGCGCTGCAAGGAGTCATCATGGAACTCGACGATTGTGCTTTCCCGCTGCTCCGCGAAGTCGTGGGCACCGCCGATTTGAACGAGGGATTCAAGGATGCGAACTGGTGCTTACTCGTCGGCTCGGTGCCGCGCAAGGCTGGGATGGAACGCGCGGATTTGCTCGGCATCAACGGCAAAATTTTCACCGGCCAAGGCCAAGCCATCGCCCGCAACGCCGCCAAGGACGTCCGTGTGCTCGTGGTTGGAAATCCTTGTAACACCAATGCTCTCATCGCCATGAACAACGCCGCCGGTATCCCCGCCGACCGCTTCTTCGCGATGACCCGGCTGGATGAAAATCGCGCCAAGAGCCAGCTCGCCCAGAAGGCCGGCGTCCATCAATCCAAGATCACCAACCTCTGCATTTGGGGGAATCACTCCGCCACCCAGTATCCAGATTTCACCAATGCGAAAATCGACGGTCGCCCCGCCACTGAAGTCATCACCGACCACGAGTGGCTCAAGGGCGAGTTCATCGCCACCGTCCAACAGCGCGGTGCCGCCGTCATCAAAGCGCGGGGACTTTCCTCCGCCGCCTCCGCCGCGAACGCCGCGCTCGACACCGTGAAAAGCCTTGTCAACCCGACTCCGGCTGGTGATTGGCATTCCGTCGCGGTCTGCTCGGATGGCTCCTACGGCATCGAAGAAGGCCTGATGGCCTCCATGCCGATCCGCACTCTCGAGAACGGCAAATGGGAAGTCGTCCAAGGCGTACCCGTCGATGCCTTTAGCCAGGAAAAAATTGATTTCACCATCAGCGAGCTCAAGGAAGAGCGCGATGCGGTAAAGGACCTGCTCCCGGGATAAGGGACGTTTCTGATTCCTACGCCCGCCCTTCGAGGTTCTCCACTTGATCGACCCACGGTTGATACTCGGGGGGGATGGGCGCTTGGAAATGGAGGCGCTCGCCGGTGACAGGGTGGTCGAGGGTGAGCCGCCAAGCATGGAGCATCAGGCGGCCAGTTTGTTCGGAGGTCTTGCTGGGCTTGCCGTAAATCGGATCCCCGACGAGCGGCGCGCCTTTGTGATGGAGGTGGACGCGGATCTGGTGGGTGCGGCCGGTGTGAAGGTGACAAAGGACTAAAGCCGTTAAACTGGCCGGATCGGCGGCGAGAACTTCGTAATCGGTGATGGCGGTCTTGCCGCCGGGTGGATTGACGACGGCCATCTTCTGGCGGTTCACCGGGTGGCGACCGATGTGGGTGAAAATCGTATCCTTGGTCGGTTTCGGAATGCCTTGGCTGACAGCGAGATAGAGCTTTTCCATCGTTCTGCCTGCGAATTGGCCGACGAGCGACTGATGGGCGACGTCCGACTTGGCGACGACGATACAGCCGGACGTGTCCTTGTCGAGGCGGTGGACGATACCGGGGCGCTCGACGCCTCCGATGCCTGAGAGTTTCCCTCGGCAATGGTGGAGCAGGGCGTTGACGAGCGTGCCATCGGGATTTCCCGGGGCCGGGTGGACGACCATGCCGGGGGCTTTGTTGAGGACCACGAAGTCGTCGTCCTCAAACAGGATTTCCAGTGGAATGTCCTGCGCTTCGTTGTGGAGCGGCACGGCTTCGGGGACGACGACGGTGATCCGGTCGCCGAGCTTCACGGCGTCGCGTGGCTTGGCGGGGTGGCCGTTGATTTGGATGAATTGCTCGCGGATGAGCGTCTGGATGCGCGAGCGGGAAAGATCCGCGAGGCGGGCGGCGAGAAAGGCGTCGATGCGCTCGCCCGGACTGTCTTCAACTAGGATTTCCACGCGCGGAGTTTGTCCGTGGGAAAAGGCGCTGCAAGTTTGTTCGCGTGTAACTGTTTCTGGGGATGAGATGAATTTGGATTTTGGAATGTGAATTGACTCAAATCTTGAGATTGTAGAGAACGGTTGGAAGACGAAATGATGATACGGAGCAACATGACGGTGGGCGTCCATTACGACTCGTGTTACGAGCGGCACGATACTGGTCCCGGCCATCCGGAATCCGCGGAGCGCTACCGAGTGCTGGTAGCTGCGCTGGCGAGGTTGCCGCCGGAGTTTGTCAGGCTGCCGTGCCGGCGGGCCTTGGTTTCTGAGGTGTTGCTAGCCCACGATCATCACTACCACGACTTGGTCTATCGAGATGCGGAAACATTCGCAGACTGCCTGCGGACGGGGGACACGGCAATCTGCGAAGAGAGCTACGATGTCGCGCTAGAGGCGTCCGGAGCGGTGTTGGAAGCGGTGGATTCGGTGATGCGCGGGGATGTTTCATCGGCATTTTGTGCTGTGCGACCACCGGGCCATCATGCCACCGCCACGCGCGGGATGGGGTTTTGCATTTTCAATCACGTGGCCATCGCAGCGCGTTATCTCCAAGCTCGCCACGGGCTACGAAAGATCGCGATTATTGATTGGGACGTACACCACGGCAATGGAACCGAAGCGATTTTCTTAGAAGATCCCACGGTGCTCTACATTTCCCTGCACGAGGAAAATATTTACCCCCACACGGGCGATGTTTCGGAGCGCGGATCGGGGGCAGGGGAGGGCGCGAATTTAAATATCCCGCTGCCTGCTAATTCGGATGGCTCCCTCGCGCTACAGAAATGGCATGCGCAGTTGGAGCCTGCGGTGGATGCGTTCAAACCTGACTTTTTATTAATTTCTGCCGGGTTCGATGCGCGAGTGGGCGACCCGGTCGGCGGCTTGCAATGGACGGATGAGACATTCGCGGAAATGACCCGGCGATGCACGGTGCTGGCAGATAAGTGGAGTAGCGGGCGGATCGTTTCTTCTCTCGAGGGCGGCTACAATCCTCAAGGCTTGGCATCCGCCGCGCTGGCACATGTCCGGGCGCTGGCTGAGTCTGCGTTTTGAGAGACTGCTGCAATTCGCTGGGGCGGGTTCGCAGATGGAAAACCTATTTGAGAACTGTGCTTCCTACTTCTGGCAAGCAGGCTGGTAGTCGAAAGCTAAAGAAGGTTTCACGGAGTCCAAGGATTTCGGACTTCTCAAGTTCGTGCTGAAATTACAAGAATCGGACATGCCAGATGTTGATGGATCCACAATCGTAATATTAATCTCATCTTGTGCCGGACTCTTGGTTTTGGTGCTGTTGCTCATTTTTCAAATTTCAGGGCGTTTATCACGGATGGAGCGCTTGCTTTCAGAAAACAGCAGCGAGGGAGAACCCTTCGAATCCGCGCCTACGTCGGCGGAAACTTTGTCTGGTGGGGCCTTCGAAGCGTTTCTAAGCGAAGACCCGAGCCGCCGCCAGTTAATCAAGGGCGAGCAATTTAGCGCTTATCGCCGGTGGAGACAAGAAAATGGGCTGAATTGGTCAAATTCTTCGGACGGATAATGAAATTGCAGACGCTCCGACGGCGAGTTACAAATTCTGTCAAAATTTCTTTTTGGCATTGCATCACGTCAGTTCATTTGCACAATATCGCCGTCCCAATATTCCTTCGTGGTTTTTGTGATATTGCTTGTGAAAAGTTTCACAAGCTCCATTCTCTGAGCATCGCATCGCTCTTCTCATGGCAAATATTTTTCCTCGCTGGTCCAACTTACTGCCCCTCAAAATCGCTTTCTGTGCGGGAACCGCAGCGGCTGGCGTAGCGCTTGCCTTTGCATACTACGCCACGCCCAAGGCGCTGGTGGTGGGATATCAACCTTCGCAGCCGATTCCTTTTTCTCACAAGATTCACGTTGATCAGTTGGGGCTCGATTGCCGTTATTGTCACTCATTCGTCGATGTCTCCGGCCATTCGAACGTGCCGACGGGTAGCACATGTTGGAACTGTCACCAACATGTCCAGCGCGATAGTCCTAAGCTTGCTCCACTGCACAAATCGATGAATCCGACTTACGCGGGCTACGACGGCAAACCGATCGAGTGGGTGCGGGTGCACAAGTCTCCCGACTACGTTTATTTCAACCATTCGGCCCACGTGAATCGTGGGATTTCCTGTCAGAGTTGCCACGGCGATGTGAACAAGATGGAAGTCATATACCAGGCTGAGCCGCACTCGATGGGCTGGTGTCTGGATTGCCACCGTGCACCGGAGAAAAACCTTCGGCCGCTGGAGGAAGTCTACAACTTTAGCTACAATGCGGAAAACTACATTTCCGATAATCCGCAACTCGGCGTAAAGACCACCGAGGAGCTCGGTCTCAAGCTAAAAGAGCAATTTATGGTGAAACCCAAGGAAACTTGCGCCACTTGTCACCATTGATTCTCAAATCCGTTTTTCCAATTTTTACCTTTCCTGCAGTTTAACATGAGCAAGCGCATTTGGCACCATCCCGAAGTTTCAGCCGACGAAACCACCGTCGCCTGGCGCAGTGCGGGGCAGCTTGAAGACACCGCGGAATTCCGTCAGTGGCTCGACCGCGAGTTCCCGCAAGGAGCTGCGGAAATGGCTAACGAGCAAGATGCAGAGAATTCTCGTCGTTCGTTCTTGAAATTGATGGGCGCATCCACCGCTCTGGCGGGTTTCGGCATGGCCGCCTGCCGCCGTCCGGAAAACTACATCGTTCCATACACGAAAGCTCCCGAGTGGGTGATTCCTGGCAATGCGACTTATTACGCGTCCTCCATGCCACGTGCAACCGGCGCAACGCCTCTGGTGGTTACGACCTTCGAGGGCCGCCCGACCAAGCTTGCACCTAATAAGCTACACCCGGATGCCGAAGGAACGGATGCCTTCGCCCAAGCCTCGGTGCTCGATCTCTATTCGCCATCACGTTCGCAGAAAATTTTGAACGGCGGTAAAGCAGCGAAACGCGTTGATTTCGAGGCGATTATTTCCAAACTTGCTGCTGATAAATCCGCTAAAATTGGTTTTCTTTTCGGTGCCGATGACAGCCCGACTCGCGCCCGCTTGACCAAGGAACTGGCCGCGAAATTCTCGGCCGCGAAGTTTTATCAATATGAAGCTCTTACTGGCGATGCTTCCAATATCGCACTCGGTGATGGTGTGAAGTTGGTTGCAGATTTCGCTAAAGCCGACCGGATTCTTTCGCTCGATTGCGACTTCGCCGGCACCGACAATCAAGGTCCGGTCACTCCATTTTTCGACCGCCGCAAGCCGGAGGGTAAAGCCTACACTGACAAGCCGGACGCTACGAAAATGAACCGCCTCTACGCGGTGGAAGCTGCATTCACCCTCACCGGTGGTATGGCGGATCACCGCTTGCGGATCGCGCCCAGTCAAGTCAATGCCGTCGCCGCACAAATTGCCCGTGGCCTCGGCGTGAAGGCCGGTGTCGCCATTGTCTCACCCGAGCTAGCCGATTCGAAGCACGTCGCTTGGGTGGCCGCTTTGGTTGATGATCTAAAAGAAAATGCCGGGAAATCTGTTGTTCTTGCGGGTTCCCGCCAATCCCTGTCCGTCCATCTCCTCGCTCATGCGATCAATGTCGCGCTCGGAAACATCGGTGAAGGCAAACCGCTTGTCGCTGTTCAAACTGAAACCCAGGGTCTCGGAAATCTCACCGCGCTAAAGGCCGACATCGATTCCTCGGCAGTCGAAACACTCGTCATTCTCAGTCCTTCAAACCCGATTTACGACGCACCTGCGGATCTCAAGTTTGGCGAAGCTTTGGCCAAACTAAAAACGAGTATCCATCTCGGTCCTCGCACGGACGCGACCGCGCACGCTTCGACATGGCATCTGCCAGCCGCTCATTATCTAGAATCCTGGTCGGATGCCCGCAGCGCACGAGGCACCTACACGGTGGTGCAGCCGATGATTCTCCCGCTTTATCCGGATTGTATTTCTGAGCTGGAACTCCTTCTCGCTTTGCTTTCTGCCGACGGTAAATTGCTCAACGGAGAGGGCGAAAAAGGAGCTGCTTCCCCGGCTTATTCCGCCGTGCGCGCCACATTCTCCGCCGTCGGTGGGGAAGGGGACGCCGCTTGGAAAAAGCTGTTGCGTGACGGTTTCCTAGAAGGTTCCGCCTATCCGCTGGCTAACCCGGCTCCTCGCGCTGACGTGTCCGCACCATTCGTTGCCACCGCGCCGACGAAGGATTCGTTGGAAGTGATTTTCGCCACCGACTCCTCGATTTTCGATGGCCGCTGGATTGATAATGGCTGGCTTCAAGAAGCGCCCGATCCGATTTCTAAACTCACTTGGGACAACGTCGCGCTCGTAGCGCCGAAGACCGCCAAGGAATTGGGAATCTACGACCAAATCATCCAGCTCGAACCGTTCAACGAGATATTGGGAATGAAAACCGCCCCACGCTCTCCGGACGATGAGGCGCAAAATCGCACTTCCCCGATGATTAACGTCGTGGTCAACGGTCAGACTTTGGAAATACCGGTTCTCGTATCCTTCGGCCAAGCCGAAAACACGCTGGTCATTCCGCTCGGCTACGGTCAGGGCTTCGACAAGCATGACGAACTTGAGCGTGGACCCAAAAACGCATCCCACGTCGGACTCGTCGGTGTGAATCGCGGTTTCAATGCCTATCCTTTGCGCACCGCCGCCACCGCTTATTTCGCCACTGGCGCAAAGGCGACCCGGACAAACCGCCGCTACTCGGTCGCACTCACCCAAGAGCACCATGCTATGTATGGGCGTGCCCTTGCCCGTGAAGTTTCCACGCTCGAGGACGAGCAAAAAGGTTCCTTTGCCGCCCAACTCGTAAACGTCCCGAAGCAGGGCAACGATTCCCACGCGCCGCCGAATATTTCGCTCTACAAATCGGAAAGCTCGTCGGTGTTCCATCCAGGCAAGGACGGTAAAGCCCAGCCACTCATCAACGACCCGCTTCATCAGTGGGGAATGTCGATCGATCTTTCTTCCTGCATGGGTTGCAATTCATGCCTCGTCGCTTGTCAATCCGAGAACAATATTCCAATCGTCGGCAAGAAGCAGGTCGCTATGGGCCGCGAAATGCACTGGATCCGTATGGACCGTTATTTCGCCGCGCAGAAGGATAATACTTTTGACGAGGACAATCCAGAACTCGTCCCGCAACCGGTTGCTTGCGTCCAGTGCGAGGCGGCACCTTGCGAAACTGTCTGCCCTGTAAACGCTACGATCCACACGGAAGACGGCCTCAACGCGATGGCCTACAACCGCTGCATCGGCACCCGTTATTGCGCGAACAACTGCCCCTACAAGGCCCGTCGTTTCAACTACTTCGACTACAACAAACGCAACCCACTCATCGCCCACAATCTATACAAAGGCCCGTTCGGCGAGACTCAGGTCGGCGAGGCAGCCCACCTTCAGAAAAACCCGAACGTCACCGTCCGCATGCGCGGTGTGATGGAAAAATGCACCTATTGCGTGCAGCGTCTGAAGGATTCTGTGATCCGTCAGAAGCGTGGTCAGAAACAAGAGGCACTCGTGGCTGGCAAGCCATCCACCGAGATGGAAGTTAACATTCAAACTCTTCGGATCCCGGTGGACTCGGTGAAGACAGCTTGCCAAGACGCATGCCCAGCGAACGCGATCACCTTCGGCAATCTTAAGGACGAGGAGAAATCTGCGATGTATCGCAGTAAGCGTATCGATCGAAACTACGATCTCCTCAACTACATCGGCACCCGTCCGCGGACCAGCTATCTGGCTCGCGTTAAGAATCCGAATCCCAAGATGCCGGATGCCAAGTTTATAGGCAAAGCGACCGTCCACATGGTCTGATTTCAGCTTTTCAGTATTTCAGTATTTATCCTAACCATGGCTTCCACCACCCAAACCGCACCTGAAACGCACACCGGAGTAAAACTTCCGGTGCTTGAGCGCGAAAAGCTCATTCTCAGCGGACGTTCTTATCACTGGATCACCGAGCGCATCTGTGGCGTTGTCGAGAACCGTCAGCCGTTTCTCTGGTGGCTCTTATTTATCCCATCTGCGCTCATCGCCCTCATCGGCGTCGGCGGTGGTTTGACCTATCTTGTCTCCACCGGTGTCGGCGTCTGGGGCATGTCTAACCGCGTATTCTGGGGCTTTGATATCACCAACTTTGTGTTCTGGATCGGTATCGGCCACGCCGGAACTTTGATTTCTGCGGTGCTATTCCTAACGCGACAAAATTGGCGCACTTCCATCAACCGAGCGGCGGAAGCCATGACGATCTTTGCCGTCATCTGTGCGGGCATCTTCCCTGCATTCCACGTCGGCCGGGTGTGGTTCGCTTGGTTCCTCGCCCCAGTGCCGAATGCCAATGCAATCTGGCAGAACTTCAAATCGCCGCTGCTCTGGGACGTGTTTGCGGTTTCTACTTATTTTACCATCTCGCTTATCTTCTGGTATCTCGGTATGGTTCCCGATCTCGCTACCATCCGTGATCGTTGCAAGCCCGGCATTCGTAAGATGCTCTACGGAGTTTTTGCCATGGGATGGCGCGGCGGTAACCGCCAATGGAGTCATTATGAAATGGCTTATTTGCTTCTCGCAGCGCTATCGACACCGCTGGTGCTCTCAGTTCACTCGGTCGTTTCGTTCGACTTCGCGACCTCGGTGGTTCCAGGTTGGCACACGACAATCTTCCCGCCTTACTTCGTCGCTGGTGCTATCTTCGGTGGCTTCGCGATGGTGCTCACGATCATGGTGCCTGCCCGTTTCATCTACGGATTACAGGATTTAATCACCATGAAGCACATCGATAACATGGCGAAGATCATTCTGCTCACCGGCACGATCGTCGGTTACGCTTACCTGATGGAGTTGTTCGTTGCCTTCTACTCAGGTGCGATTTATGAAATGGATGCCTTCAAGTTTCGGATCGCTGGTCCTTACTGGTGGGCCTACGCCGCGATGATGAGTTGTAACGTGCTTTCGCCCCAAGTATTTTGGTTCAAAGCCTGCCGAGAAAATCTATGGGTCATCATGATTGTGGCGATGTGCGTCAATGTGGGCATGTGGTTCGAGCGCTTCGTCATTATATGCACCACGCTCGCTCGGATGTGGTTGCCCGGTGACTGGAAAACCTATTCACCAAGCGGCGTCGAGTTAATGACTTTTGTTGGCACCATCGGCCTATTCCTTGCGCTCTTCCTCATGTTTCTTCGCTTTCTGCCTTGTATCAATATCGCCGAAGTTAAGTGGACACTCTTGGAGTCGGATCCTCACTTTGATGACAAGGAGCACCATCCCGACCACGGCGTGAACGTTGAGGCCGCCTACCAGAAAGAACTGGCTTCTTCTAAATAACTTTTAACGAATAACTTTCAATTTTCACCGTGAGCACCACCCGCAAACGCGTTTATGGCTATTTGGCCGAGTTTAAGAGCGCATCCGCTCTTTACAAGGGTGCGGAAAAAATCCGCGACGCAGGCTTCAAAAAATGGGATTGCTATTCGCCCTATCCAATTCACGGACTCGATGACGCGATGGGTGTGAAGCGCTCGATCCTCCCATGGTTTGTATTCTTCGGCGGCATGACTGGCACAGCCACTGCATTTGCCTTGGCATATTCGACGCAGGTGGTGATCTATCCGACGATTGTTCAGGCGAAACCGGCGAATATATTTACAGTACCTGCCTTTTTCCCTATCATGTTCGAACTCACGATTTTGTTTTCGGGCTTAACGGTTTTATTCGGCTTGCTGGCCTTAATCCAGCTTCCGCGCCTCAACCACCCTTTATTCGCAAGCCGGCAGTTTCATCGCGTCACGGACGATGGATTTTTTATTGCCATCGAGGCGCGTGACCTGAAATTCAGCCCCAACGAAACCCGCGAACTGCTCGCTGACATCGGTGGATCTAACATCGAACTTGTCGAAGAAGAAGACGCCTGAAGCGATCTCAAATTTCAAATTTCAAATTCACATGCGTTACTTTTTCCTCGCCTACGCGCTCATTGCGTTGACCGTCGTCGGTATCCTCGGAATCCGCGGCCAGAAGTTTTCCAAGCCGCCGGTTCGGATTTTTCCGGATATGGATAACCAAGACAAGGTGAAGGCTCAAAAACCGGATCAATTTTTCTCGGATGGCCATGGTTCTCGTCTGCCGGTGACTCAGACCCAACCGCGCGGCTTCAATCAAGAAGGGGCATTGTCCATCGGAGGAATCCCAGAATACGAGTTCGGCGGCCAGACCGGATATTATTACACTGGCCACGTCGGCGACTACTTCGGTTCGGGGATGCCTGAGGAGCTAAAATTGACGGAAGAGAGCGCCCTATCGCTTATCCAGCGCGGTAAGGAACGTTACGGAATTTACTGTGCTGTCTGTCACGGTGTATCCGGCGACGGACAAGGAATCACCGGGCAGTATGGCGTTCCCGGAATCGCTAATTTTCATCTTGATACCTTTAAATCTGCCTCTTACCCCGATGGTCGGATTTATGAAACCATCACCAATGGCAAGGGCATGATGGGCGCTTACGGTTATAACATTTCTGTCGGCGACCGTTGGGCAATCATCGCCTACGTCCGCACCTTGCAGGCCGCCAAAGAGGCTAAATAACTTTTTCCTGATTTTTATCGAAATGGCACACCACCACGTCACCTCTGCAGACATCGCTATCAATGGCGATCACCTCGACAATTCCAAGGTTGGGAAAGTGAAAAGCATCGCCCTGGGCGTGGCTGTTCTCGGCACCGCCGCCAGCTTGTATCTTTTGTTTTTCGCGCCGGAAAAAATTCGTGGCCCCTTCGCCTATTCATGGGTGTTTGCGTACTACTTTTTCCTGACTCTCTCAATCGGCGGGGTGTTCTGGACCCTGTTGCACAATGTTTCCAACTCCAGTTGGGGCACTTCAGTGCGTCGGACCTTCGAGAACCTTGGCTCGACATTTCCCTGGGTTTTCCTTTTCGGTATTCCGCTGTTTTTCCCGCAAGTGCAGCAATATCTTTACGAGTGGATGAACATTCACCGCGAAGCCCATGGCAACGTGAAAGAGCATCTTCATCACGTAGACCATTTGCTCTACAATAAGTATTGGTTCATGAACTTGCCATTCTGGTATGGCCGAGCAGCTTTCTATCTCGTCGCTCTCGGTGTGGTGAACTATGGTCTTCGTAAGCTTTCCACCGACCAGGATACCGATCCGAATCCCGGAACAGCCCGCTTGCTGAAAGCCCGCTATCACTCTAACTATCCACTGATCATCTTTGCGCTCACTATCACTTTCACGGGTTTTGATTTTGCAATGGGTCTCGATTACAAGTGGTTTTCCACAATGTGGGGTGTCTATTTGTTCGCCGGTGCTGCGCTTAACTCAATGGCGGTAATTGTCATTGTCTGCACTTGGTTGAAAAGCATGGGCCACCTCAAGCATGTCACTGGGCCAGAGCATTTCCACATCATGGGCAAGCTGATGTTCGCCTTCACTACGTTCTGGGCTTACATCGCGTTTTCTCAGTTTTTCCTGATTTGGTATGCAAACATCACTGAGGAAACTTCCTACTTCCTGATTCGCAACACCGGTAATTGGAACACCGCGATGTATTTCCTCGTCTTCGGTCACTTCGTGGTTCCCTTCGTCGTACTTCTCCAAGCTTGGTTGAAAAAGAATCCCAAATTACTCTCGGTAGTTGCAGTTTACACCTTGTGTATGCATGCGCTGGATCATTACTTAATTGTTATTCCTGAGCGCGGTGTTTCCTTGGGCAAGATCAAGCCGGAAATCTTCGGTGACATACAGGTTTCCATTCCAGGTGCGTTCTGGGGAGACATTCTCGCTTTCGTCACCATCGGTGCTGCTTTTATTTTCATTCTTATCCGCGCGCTTGGTCAGCATTCGCTCTATCCAAACCGTGATCCGCGGATCCTTGAATCCGCGAACGTTTCCAACTGATCTTTTCCTACCTTCTGCCTATGGACCCATCCCGCGACAACCCGATCATCCGCTTCACCACTTTTTGGTGGGCATTCGGCATCTTTTTTATTTTTGCGCTGCTTCTCGCAGTGATTTGGCTCTTCAACTCCTCCGAGATGACTTCGCTAGAGGTACCTCGGGCGCAAGAGCGGTATGCAACGAAGGTGAAGATTGAAGCGGCGCAGGCTATGAATATTTCTGCTGAGGCGATCAAAGCCGCAACGCTGGCAGTCGGTAAGCAGATCGCAGCCTCTAAGCCAGTGGCCGTAGAAGCTCCGGCGCAAGTCGTTCCCGGTTCGGAAACTGCCAAAAAACTCGCTGCTGCTCCCGCTGTGGATACCTCGGCGATTGATGCTCCGGCAGTGGCTGATGCCCCGATTGATCCTGCCGTAATCGCTGCTGGAAAAGTCTCCTATCTGATTTGCAGCGCTTGCCACGGAGAAAACGGCGAAGGGAAAGTAATTGCTCCGCCGCTCGCCGGTTCAGAGTGGGTCACTGGGCCTGTTTCTAACCTCATCCGCATTCAATTGCGCGGTCTTCAGGGCGCAATCACGGTTGCTGGCAAGGAATACAATATGCCAGGCGGTATGGCGGCTCTCAACTATCAAACGGACGAACAGATCGCCGGCGTGCTCACTTACATTCGAAACAGTTTCGGCAACAAGGCGTCCGCCGTGAAGCCCGAGCAGGTTGCCGCGCTGCGCAGTGAAGTGGGTAAACCACAACTCACTGCTGCGGAACTCACCAAACCTTAATTTAGTTCCTTTTTTCAATTCTCAAAGCCGATGTCATCTGCCATCCAAATATCTACCGCCCAAGACTCCTTGCTTCGCGCGGGGATTGATCGTTCGCTCCGCCACCCAGTCATGTTTTTCCTGACAAGCGGTGCCGCATGGCTGGCAGTTTCAATCGTGCTGGGAATCATCGCTTCCGCAAAGGTGCACAGTCCCGAGTTTTTAGCGGGTTACTCCTATCTTACTTACGGACGGGTTTTCCCAGCTCATATCAATGCTCTGATATACGGCTGGGGATTCCAAGCGGCTTTCGCAGTGATTATCTGGATGATGGCGCGTCTCTCTCGTAAAGAATGCACGGCAGCGGGACTGATTCTCACAGCAGGACATATTTGGAATCTGGGAGTGATGCTCGGACTGGTTGGAATCCTCTCGGGTAACGGCACGGGGATGCCATGGATGGAGTTTCCCGCATTCAGCTGGCCGGTGTTGCTCTTTAGTTATCTCGCAATCGTGGTTTGGTCGTTCATACAATTTCGCGTGCGTCCCGAGGGACATGTCTATATCTCCCAATGGTATTTGCTCGCCGCCATGGTTTGGTTTCCCTGGGTATTCATCACGGTTAATACTCTGCTACATTGTATTCCCGGCCACCCGGTGATGGCGGCGGGAATTAATGCATGGTACAAATCTGCCTTGATGTTTCTCTTTTTTACTCCGATCGCTCTCGGGACAGCTTACTACCTTGCTCCGAAAGTCACCGGTCATCCGGTTTACAGTTACTCACTGGCTAAGCTAGGCTTTTGGTCGCTTGCAATCATCGCACCATGGGCGGGTATGCAAAAACTTGCAGGCGCTCCGATTCCCTATTTTCTGCCATATATTGGTGCAGCGGCCACAGTATTGCTTTTCGTGCCTGCGATTGCAGCTTCCATCAATCTCCTTCGCACGATGCTTGTTTCTCCGGAGATTGTGGCCAGCAGCCCGGCACTTCGTTTTACGATTGCTGGTATCGGTGGCTTGGTCTTACTCGCGTTTTCAGCAGTCATATTAAACTTACCTGATTCCACGCTTCCGCTCACTCAATTCTCGCTCTCCGGTTATGGATTTGAAATTCTTGCGCTCTATGGATTTTTCAGCTTTGTGATGTTTGGTGCAATTTACTTCATCGTGCCGCGGGTGACTCGCCGCGAGTGGCTTTCTCGCCGGTTGATCAAGATTCATTTCCTATTTTCCGTTTATGGCATCATCACAGTCGCCTTAGTTGCTTTGTTCGGCGGGCTCCAGCAGGGGATTGGGCAGGAAGAGTGGCAGCAGCCATGGCAAGGTGCTGCAACCCGTGCCTATCCATATGCGGTAGCGACGACGATCGCTTGGTGTTTTATCCTATTTTCTAATGTATTCTTCTTCATTCATCTGACGCTGATGTGGTTGCGTCTCGGTCGTCGCAGTTCCCATCCCACTTTGTTGGTATCCGAACACAGTCACGGCACCGGCCCACATGGCGAAGAGGGCGATATCGATAATGCCGGTCCAGGTCACATACCTGCCCACTGATCTGAAATTTCAGATTTCAAATTTCAAATTCTTTTCCAATGAGCCTCCGCACATTCATTCTCGGTTTATCTACTAGCTTCGGCGTCGCTTGGCTGACGGTTGTCGTCTTGCCATTCATCAAAATGCGAAACCTTGCGCCGATCCAGTTGTCTGAAGCGACTGATGGCAGCACTGGAATTTTCTTTCCGAAGCGCACTGGGCGAATTGCAGACGGCGCTCAGGTATATGCAGAAAACGGTTGCTACCTGTGTCACACACAACTCGTTCGCCCCACTTATGCGGGGAACGATCTTTATCGATCTGACTGGGGTGGTTTGAAGGCAGATCCAGATCGCGGCGATACCCGTCGTGAAACAAATGCCTACGATTTCTTCGGTGAGAAATTTGCACAGATCGGTGTTTTACGGATGGGCCCGGATCTTTCCAATCTTGGCCGTCGTGTGGAGACGGAGTATGCAGCCGGTGGCGATGCTAAGCAGTGGCTTTTCGCTCACCTCTACAATCCCCGGCAAGAGCCACAACGCTGGAAATCTACCTGTCCGCCTCACAAGTTTCTGTTCGACAAACGCAAGGTCACAGGGAACCCCTCAGATGATGCGATGCCCTTTGGCAAGTGTGGGGACACTGAGCTCGTGCCTAGTTCCGAAATGAAGGCACTTGTTTCCTATCTGTTATCTCTTAAAAAAGATCAACCTGTTCCCGCAGTGTTGAATTTTAGCCCCACAAAAACCAAGGTTGTTCCTTGAATTTTTATATTTAATACTTAATATCACTCATGTCTCTGCTCAAGCAAACACCAGACCTCGAGGACTCCATTAATGTGACTGAGGCTCATGGGCGGGTCGTCCGTGAAACCGCTGCTTGTGCCCGTGAAAAGCGTATCGTCGAGAATGGTATCGAGCCGGTTTCTTTGTGGGCATTTGCGGCTTGTGGCCTAGTTCTGCTAGTAGCCGGTGGTATTCTTGGCAGTGGCGGGCGTCTATTTTCCTATGGCAATATTTATCGCGAAGGATATGTCCGCACTTCCGCCCCAGGCGCCGCAGACATGGGGCCGGTGCCGAAAGAAGCACTTGCTGCTTATATGGCCAAGGGCTCCAAAATCTACTCCGCCAAGTGCAATGGTTGTCACGGATCGGATGCGAAAGGCAATGGTTCCACATTTCCGTCATTGGTTGGCTCAACTTGGGTTAAAGGTGAAACTGAGCGATTTGCCATGATTATTCTCAACGGTCTCGTTGGGCCAGTCAGCGACGGGAAAACCTACGGTGCCATGCCACCGCAAGGAATTGGTATGGCCGCTGAAGATCTCGCAGGAATTATGACTTACGTTCGTAACAACTTTGGCAATACCGTTGGCGATGTGATTACAACTGACATGGCCAAGGCTGCTTTGGAAGTTTCTGCTGCACGCAAAAATGCTGGTAATTTAGTTACTGAGGCCGAACTTACTGCGTCTCACATCAAGGCGTTGCCTGGCGATGTTCTTGATCCGAAGTTTTTGTTAGACCCGATCACTCTAGCTCCAGCGAAAGCTCCCTGAGCCGATTTTTTAGACGCACCTTTTCAACTTTTTTTAGACTCCACACACGCCGCAAGACGGAATTATGAGCTCTCACGCCACCTCACAAGCCGGGCACGACGCCCACCATGAAGATCATCACCATGATCCGGGATTTATTCGGAAATGGATTTTTTCTACTGATCATAAGATGATCGGTATTCAATATGGAATCACTGCCCTGTGTTTTCTCGCCTTCGGATTCTACTTAATGATGGTGATGCGTTGGAGCATCGCTTATCCGCACCAACCACTCCCTGAGTGGATGAGCTGGGTGTTCACTGATGGCTGGAAGGCCCGTTGGTTACAAGATGGCAAAGTGACAGGGGAAACCTATAACATGTTTGGTGCGATGCACGGCACGATCATGGTGTTCCTCGGGATTGTGCCGCTGGGTTTTGGTGCTTTTGGTAATTATGTGACCCCGCTTCAGATTGGTGCTCCAGACATGGCTTTCCCACGTTTGAACATGGCCAGCTACTGGGTCTATCTAATGGGTGGCCTGATCATGTGTGCTTCTTTTTTCTTGGAATCAGGTTCTGCTAAATCTGGATGGACCAATTACTCACCACTCGCAGGTTTCGCGGACGGCCAAGTCGTCAACCAATGGTTGGCAGGTCAGACGCAGTGGCTGATCGGTCTGGTATTTCTTATTACTTCATCGCTTCTTGGTTCGGTTAATTTCATCACCACAATCATCAATTTGAGGGTGCGTGGAATGACTTGGATGCGGATGCCTTTCTTTGTCTGGGCCATGTTGGTGACAGGCTTCCTATTGCTCCTTGCCTTCCCGCCGCTCGAGGCAGCAGGTATCATGCAGCTGATGGACCGGGTAGGACATTCTTCGTTCTTCATGCCTTCTGGACTTTTCACCAAGAGCGAGGGACTTGCTGATTTGTCCGGTGGTGGTTCACCACTGTTGTTTCAGCACTTATTTTGGTTCCTTGGTCATCCGGAAGTTTACGTGCTTTTGCTTCCTGCCTTTGCCTGTGTAAGTGAAATTATTCCTGCCAATACCCGCAAGCCGCTATGGGGTTACAAGTCGATGGTTTACTCGGTTTTGGTTCTCGGTTTCCTCTCTTTCGTCGTTTGGGCTCACCACATGTACATGACTGGTATGGGTGCAGCAGTTTCTACGTTTTTCCAAACTACGACGGTTTTGATCTCGGTTCCTTCCGTAGTGATTATTACCGCAATGTTAATTTCGCTCTGGGGTGGTTCAATTCGTTTCACACCTCCCATGATGTGGGCCTGTGCGTTTATTCCGATGTTCGGCATAGGTGGCCTCACCGGATTACCGTTAGCATTCAACCTTGCAGATCTTCACCTGCATGACACTTATTATGTGATTGGCCATTTCCACTACGTTGTTGCACCCGGGATTCTCTTCGGTTTCTTCGCTGGAATTCTTCATTGGTATCCAAAAATTACGGGGCGCTTCATGAGTAAAACGCTCAACCATCTGCACTTCTGGCCTAGCCTGATCTGTATGAATCTTATCTTCTTCCCGATGCTCGTGCAAGGCATGGCCGGCTTCCATCGCCGTTGGTATAATGGTGGTGATGCCTATCTCTCGAGAGCTGCAGACAGTGTTAATGTCTTTGGTAATACGGTCGCTCAGAATATTGACATGAATATCATCATGTCGATGGGTGCTTGGACCATGGCGCTATTTCAGATTCCCTTCATCATCAATCTTTTATTCTCATGGAAGTTCGGCAAGAAAGTTGAGAGTGATAATCCATGGGACGCTACCACTTTAGAATGGGCGACTCCTACGCCTCCAGGTCATGGCAATTTCCTCAAAGATCCTGTGACTTATCGCGGACCTTACGAATATAGCCGCCCCGGCGAAGATTCGGATTTCCTTCCGCAATGGATCGAGCCGAAACATCTGGAAACCGCAGACAAGACGGCCGAGAAACATTAAGTTCCATCACTTCACCCGTATTCCCTTTTTTCAATGGAAATTCCTTACGTAGTCACTCCCCGGAAAGATACCGGGCTCTTCAACTCAAAGATCGCCATTTGGTTGTTCCTTGCTTCCGAAGTCATGCTTTTTGGTGGCTTTTTCTCAGCCTATGTCTTTCTTCGCCTAGGCGCTGATTATCCATGGCCTGAGCGGACGCTTCCGGTGTTACCCGGCTTAATCAACACTTTCGTATTGATTGGTTCTTCGGTCACTGTTGTATTCGCCTGGGCTTCCCTGAAGTTAAGAAACTGGAGAATGTTTCAACTCTTCATGGGCATCACGGTGTTTTGCGCACTGATCTTTATGGTGCTAAAAGGCATTGAATATAACGTGAAGTTTCATCACCAAGCAGTACGTCTCAAGGACTACACCGTCATGGAAGGTCACTTAGGCTATGAAAAAGAGCTCGACCATCATGGCAACAAGGTTGAGGAGAATCTCATTTTCGTTGAGGCTTCAAAGCTCACTTTCAATACCCGTCGTTTTGAAAAATCGTGGGTTGAGGAAATCGTGACACAGGCCAGTCATCATCATTCAAAAATAGTATTGGCTGCCGATATATCTGTTGTCACCAAAGAGGGCCAGCCAGCCGAAGTGATCGCCAAGGCTGGTGAGCCTCTCGCTGCAAATTTGCTCCGCCGAATCGAGAAAACTCGCTTGGCTGCTAGCAGTCATAACTCCGTTTTGCGCACGGCAGCGCTTCGCGAGGAATGGGTCAAAGCCCACGCGGCGAATCCCGGTAAGAGGGATTGGCAGATCTCATCTGGCGTGAATATAAATCTTGCTGCGCTCACGCCCAAGTTGCTCACCGAGGTTTCGTCTGTGACTTTCAATGTTGAGCCGCCGACCAAGTTAGATTTCCACCCACGCGACATCAAAGAAGCCGACGGCCAATCTCGTCTTCGCGATGATACCGTAGTTGATGGTAAACTGCTCGCCAGTCCGATGGTATTCCACAATGTCGATGCTATTGATTTCCAACACCTCGTAATGAAGGCGAAAGAAAAAGGAATCGACCCTGAAGTGGCGATCGAGAATTCTTGGCTTATCAAAAATAGCCCGTTTGCTAAAGAAGCTTGGGAATGGCATCAAAGCGAGGTTGCTAAGTTAAAGGCAGAGCTGGCTAAAAAAGGATTCGTTCCAACTCACAAGGAACTCTATCGAATCGGTTGGAAGGATTTTGCCAAGAAAGCGGAAGACCAACACGGCATCAAACTCTCCACCATAGACGCTCTCAAAGAAGAATTTATGGGGCCTAACTATGTTGCGCGAAATCCTGACAGCGAGCAAATTCACGCAGAGGGCCAACCTGTCAAGGAGACCTTCCCACACTTCTCGGTGCCACGCGAACAGATCGGTTTTGCCGCCAAATTCTCGCCAGCGTGGAATACTTATTACGCGATTTATTTTACGATGACCGGTCTTCACGGTTTACACGTCATCGGTGGCGCGCTCGTGCTCGCTTACTACTTATTTTTTGGCCGCAAGATGTATCTGGAGAATCCCGAGTGGCTTGCGAACCGGGTCGAAATCGGCGGTCTATTCTGGCACTTTGTGGACCTTGTCTGGATCTTTGTTTTCCCGATCTTGTATTTGATGTAAGTTCTTAATCCTTAAATTCTAATTTTAAAATCATATGGCTGACACTCCAGAAGCAATTAAAAAATCCGTCCGCACTTACTTGTTTGTTGGTGGTATTCTATTCCTTGGAACTATCATTACGGTCTTGATCGCGATTGTTCCGGCGCTGGATGTCGGGCACCACGGTTTTGATGCGATGGATTGCGTCCTTGGTCTCACCATCGCGACGATCAAGGCGTGTCTGGTTGCATTTATTTTCATGCACCTTAATCATGAAAAGAAAGCGGTTTATTGGCTCTTCGGCTCGGGGCTTTGCATGGTCTGTAGCCTTGCAGGATTTACCGCGCTTGCGATCTTTGACCCGATCTACGATTCGCTTTTTTTCGGAAAAGAATCCACAACTCCCAAAATTCTAGTTTCGCCATCGCGTCGCTGATGCTATTTTAAAATTCCAAGCTACTCAATTTCCCCATGTCGCTTAAAGGTTTTCATATCGTCTTCGTGACCGTCAGCACTTTGCTTTGCATGTTCTTGGCATTGTGGTCTTTCGTGCTTTCACCTGAAAGATCGATGATGATCACAACACTTGGGATTATTGGAATAATCGGTGCCTTGCTAATGCCTGTTTACGGCGTTTACTTTTATCGTAAAATCACCCGCATTCATCTATAATATCCTTCAAACTGATACGAACTTCATGAATCCAATTTCCCATTTCCTCGCTTGCTCCACTTGCCGTGTCACTATGGTTGCCGGTGGCGGTGATGCTGCTGGCTGGTCGATTTTCTTTTTGTTATTTGTGATTATCGCGATGCTGGGTGGAATTGGCTTCTTCATGATCCGCATCGCCCGGAGACAGAGCGAGCATTTCGATCCCACTCTCTCTGATGACTATGTGGGTCCTTCTTCCTCGCAGTGAGTCTTTCGTTTTAGATTTAGAATTTTCACTTATATGAGTCCTTCCAAGTTTCTAGGCATTCCCGAAAACTTTTCCGCCCACGGTGGCCAAGTCGATCACATGATCGACGTCGTCCACTGGTTCATGATCGCCTTGTTCGTCGGGTGGACGTTGTTTTTCTTCTATTGTATCTTCCGATTCTGGCATAAAAATAGCCCTAAAGCATCTTATGTGGGTGTGAGAAGCCATCTTTCCAGCCATTTGGAAGTTGGCGTGATCATCGTGGAAGCCGTCTTACTTATTGGCTTTGCGTTCCCTCTCTGGGCCGAGCGTGTGGACAGTTGGAAGGATGTAAAAAATCTCAACCCTGTGCGCGTGCGTGTCGTTGGCTGGCAGTTCGGCTGGACCTATCATTATGCAGGTGCCGATAACAAGTTCGGCCGGGTTGATCCGAATCTTATTTCGGGCTCCAATGATCTCGGTATTGATTACACCGATCCTAATTCTTTAGACGATTTTACCAGTCCTATTCTCAAGCTTCCTGTCAATCAGCCAGCAGTGCTTAATATAGGTACTAAAGATGTGATTCACAATTACGCCATCGTTCCCATGCGTATCCAGCAGGACGCCATTCCTGGCCGGGAAATCCCAATGTGGTTCACACCCATCAAGTCTCTCGAAACTTTTGTCGTTTGTGGTCAGCTGTGCGGAGAAGGTCATGGTAACATGGTTGGCTCTATGGAGGTGATTCCGAAAGACCAATACGATGGTTGGTATAAGAGCCAAACCGAAGCTGCATTGAAAACGAACAGCCCGAAGCCGATCGCTCCAGCGACCGCTCAAAATTGATCGTTGTTTGTGGCGGACATTACCGAAATCGACCGTGAGGATTTCCGCAATCTTCTCATCGAGATTGGCAAAACACGGATTCCTTTCGGTAAGTTCGGAATAAAATTCTATCCGCCCGCAGGGGTTCCAATCATGGATCTTCCCATTGAATACCTTTGCTGGTTCTTGGAGCGCGGCTTTCCGAAAGGCCGCTTGGGTGAGTTGATGGCTCAAGTGTGCGAAATAAAATCTGTTGGAATGGACTCCGTCTTCGATCCCATTCGGCGGATGAATGGTGGCCGCTTCAAACTCCTGCCCACGCGGCGGAAGTCTTTCGATTTCGAGTGAAAGTTAGCTCTTAACTGGATGGGAGCGAGGGACTTTGCATAGAAATATCGACGGTTAAGTCGTTACCGAGGCTTTCGATGGCGGCGGTGAGTGCCGCGGACTCCATGTTTTCTGGAATGGAAATAATTCCGTGTGCGCGAAACATCGGTTGGCCGCTCATTGGCGCGCTTTCGAGTCCAGTGGTGAGTTCCTCGATGTTCCCGCCGGTGCGGGCGATAGCTGCGGCTAGCTCGCGAACGATGCCTGGGCGGTCATTTCCGACGACGTCGACAGCGAGAGTGCGGCGGGGCAGGGGAGGCTGCGCGTGCTCGCGGACTGCGAGGACGGTGAGACCGGAGTTGCCGGGAGTTTGAAGCTCAGCGATGAGTGCGTCTGCGGTCTCGGTAGGGCATTCGATGCGGACGATGCCAGCGAATTGTCCGGCCAAACGTGCCATTCGGCTTTCGAGCCAGTTGCCGTCATGGCGGGCCACGGTGTCCGCGAGAGAGCTGACAAGTCCGGGGCGGTCATTGCCGAGCACTGTCATGACGAGGTAAGATTTCATGCAATATAGGCAAGCAGGGCGGTCCTGAAATGCCAACGGTTTTCCGTGAAAATTCATTTTTTCGCAAATTGGGATTTTATTTCCTCCAGTCTTGCGGATTCGAGGATATCTCCGCAGGCTTTATGAGTCCCGAATGAATACTCCCATGGCCAATGAGCATCCGTTCCAACTTCTTTTCGAAACGCTTGGCCGCGTGCCCGCCGCTCATGCCGAGTCGGTGAATCGCCAAGCTTACAAGCGTCTATCCGAAATTCTCACGGTGTCGCTTGAAAAAACCGGCCGCTGCATCCTACTGCGCGCGCCTCGTGCCGGCCATGGAAAGACCCATTTGCTGTCCCGCATTCAGCACCAGATGGGCGCTTCCCATGAATTTATCCCAGTGCGCGCGGAGTTCGGCAGTAGGATCGATGCGACAACAGTCATCAATGATACCCTACGGCGGCTGGTCCGCCCACTGCCGGCGGCGGGCGGGCTTTGCATGCTCGATCTAGTGACGCGACGTATGTTTTCAACTGCCTTGCAGCCGCTGGTCGGCTCGGGCGAAGTGCCATGTCAGGATCGCGAGGGCGCGCTGACGGCACTGCGTATGAGACCGGTAGAAACTTTTGATTTTCACCATCCTAACGCGATCACTGCCCATTGGGCGCGGGAAAATTTCGAGGTGCTTGGCCAGCAGTTCAGTCTAGAACTCGCGCAACAGTGCGACCTGCCGGTTCGCGAGATTGCCTTCTGGGTGAATACTTTGTTCTGCTTCGCCACCGCGCCACTGGAAAATTCCGAGCGGGTTAGTGTTCTAACGGAAAGCGCTAACTGCGGAGAGTATGTCGCGAGCGGGCGACTGGAGGCCTTGCTCGGATTGCTCACCTTGCAGATCCGCGTCGTGCTTGTCGCTGATGACTTGGAGGGGTTTTCTGCAAACGAATCTGCTGCGCTCAAACTGGCGGCCTTCCTTGGCTCGCTTCGCCAATCGGTGGACCGGCTCGATGTCATTCTCTCGCTAAATCAAGACATCTGGGAGAGCGCCTTCTTGCCCCGTCTCAGTGGCGGATTGGTCGATCGTTTGTCCGAAGTCGTGGTGGAGCTTGAGCCACTTAAAGAAGCGGAAATGGAGGCTTTGCTGGATTCCCGTGTCCCCGGACTGGGGCGGATGGTTCTCGGTCACATCGACATTCCTTCGACGGGCACGCACGCCCGCGGTCTCATCCGTGCGGCGTCTATGGCATGGCTCAAGGCAACGGCGACGGATGCCGTGCCGCCAGCGATTGAACCTGCCGCGGATTAGTTTTTCAGGAATGACAGCGGCCGCCACAGTTAAGCACACCGATCGCTTGGCTGACCTACCTCGTCATTTTTAAGGACGTTAAGGTCGTAGTAGCTTGTGAAAATTTTCACAAACCCCTTGCGAATCGGCGAGTTTTGGGCGTTTATTTCGTCTGCAAATCTAGCATGAGCAACACTATTCAAGAAATCGAGGCACCCGACACCATTGCCCGCGCCGCTCGCGCTGCGGACCACTATCATGCGGAAACGGATGACCTGGTGGGCGAGCGAATGATCCTAAATATGGGGCCTTCCCATCCGGCGACTCACGGCGTTTTGCGGCTTATTCTCGAGCTGAACGGCGAAGTGATTCATTCCGCTGATCCTGACGTCGGTTTCCTGCATCGTGGTGATGAAAAAATCGCGGAAAACATGCATTACAACCAGTTCGTGCCCTACACGGACCGCTTGGATTACCTCGCGCCGTTGGCAAACAACGTCGCTTACGCCTGCGCTGTCGAAAAACTCATGGGTTGGACGCTGCCACCGCGCGGCCAGGCCCTGCGAGTGCTGTGTTGCGAGCTTGCACGGCTCTCTTCCCACATGCTTGGAGTCGGAGTCTGCGCCATGGATGTCGGTGCAATGACCGTTTTCCTTTACACTTTCACGGAGCGTGAAAAAGTTTACAACCTTTGTGAGCAGCTAACCGGGGCTCGTTTCACCACTTCTTTCACCCGCGTCGGCGGCCAACTCCGCGACATGCCGCCGGGTTTCGAGGCCTCCGTGCGCACCTTCCTCGACGAATGCCTCGTCACTATTGGCGAAATTTCCAAACTCCTCGATAAGAATAAAATCTTCCTCGACCGGATGGTAGATGTCGGTGTGATCAGCCGCGAATCCGCCATTGCCTATGGCATGACCGGGCCGAACCTGCGTGCCTCCGGAGTCTCTCGTGATCTCCGCAAGGACAGCCCTTACCTAGGCTATGAGAAATACGAATTCGACGTGCCCATCGCCGATGAAGGTGACTGCTATGCCCGCTATCAGGTTCGAATGGAGGAAATGCGCCAGTCCATTCGTATCTGCCGCCAAGTCCTCGACACGATGCCAGACGGCCCTGTGAATTTGGCTGATTCCAAAAGCATGCTGCCCGACAAAGAGCGCGTAATGATGTCGATGGAAGAGCTTATTCACCATTTTATTGTCTCCACCCAGGGCATCAACGCTCCAGCCGGAGAAGTTTATTTCGCTGCAGAAAATCCCAAGGGCGAACTTGGATTTTTCATCCACTCCAAGGGCGGTGGCGTGCCATATCGCCTGAAAATCCGCAGCCCCTCGTTCTGCAATCTCTCCATCACCTCCAAGCTGCTGCCCGGCCACATGGTGTCTGATATTCCGGCCATCCTGGGTTCACTCGACTTTGTGATGGGCGAGTGCGATCGATAACATTATTTACGAATTTGTCATGAAAACATCCCTTCAATTACTTCTTAGTAGCATGCTTGCGGTTTCCGCCAGCGGTGAGTTCCGTGTTTGGACTCGCGACGATGGCAAAACTGCTGAACTCGATCTTATTTCCGTTAATGAAACCGCCGGTGTGAAATCTGGAACTTTCAAAACGCGTAGTGGTAAATCGGTTTCTTTGACCTCCAGCAATCTTGCCGAGGCCGATGCAAAACTACTTGCGGAGTGGAAACCCGCAGAAGCGACTGCACCAGTGACTGTATCTGCGTTTGATGAAATTTTTAAAGGAAACCTCCAAAAACTGTCGGGTAAGTCTTTGAAGCCTTACAATGAGCCGGTTGCGGCGAGTAAATATTTTATCTTTTACTACACTGCTTCATGGTGCGGCCCTTGCCACGAATACACACCCAGTCTGGTCAAGTTTTACAAAGCCAATAAAAACCCCAATTTTGAACTCATCGTGATCACCAGCGATACCGATGAGAAGGACATGGAGGAGTATGCCAAAGAAAAAAAGATGCCTTGGCTATTTCTCGAAATGAAGAAAGTAAAGAATTTCGAAAAAGCCTTTCCTCACGCAGTAACGGGTATTCCATCCGTGATCACCTGTGATCTCAAAGGAAATATTGTCAGTCGTACCGAGTCGATTGAGGAACTTGAAAAACTCGTAAAATAACCATGTCTGTCTCTCAGCTCGAAGAATCTGTCGCCTCACACGAGACGCCCGGCAGTCAGTTCCACCCGCCGTTCCTCGTTACACCGGAGCTTGAAGCCGAGGCCGACGAGCGCATTTCGCACTATCCCGAAAGCAAGCGCGCCGCCACTTTGCCGCTACTGCATATCGTCCAGCATCATTTTGGTTACATTTCGGCCACCTCTATCGAGTGGGTTGCCGCCAAGCTCGACATCGAACCGATCAAGGTGCTAGAAGTCGTTACTTTCTATCCTGGCTTCCGCCAATCCGCGCCCGGAAAATTCCACATCCGTGTCTGCCGCACGCTTTCTTGTGCCATGGGCGGGAGCTATGAGTTGATGGCACGTCTTGCCGAGCTGACTGGTATCGACCGCAGTGCCAGTGATTCGCATCATCATCCCATCAGCGTTTCGCCCTGTGGAAAATTTTCCGTGGAGTTTGCTGAGTGCCTCGCTTCCTGCGGCAGCGCGCCGGTCTGCATGGTGAATGACGATTTCCACGAAGGAATTGCCTCCGGTAAAGCCGAGGAACTCCTCGCGAAATACACCGCGAAAGCGTAATAAATCACGAGCAATTGTGCGCAGCACTCCGGAGTGCGCGAAGCTCTGCTCGCGCCTGTGGTAGCTCCGGCTCTGCCGGATGCGGTGCGGAGCGTCTTCCCGCATCACGTACTGCGAAAAGAAAGAGCTCCGCACCACATGGAGCAGAGCTCAATCCCCCTGGGCGGCAGCAGAGCTTGCCGCACTCCGGATCACGCGGGCCCGCGATCCACGTCCATGCGGAACGGGCGGCCGCGGAGACGGGCGGTGCGAGTGCGGTCGATGACTTGGCCGACGAATTGCTCCGGGATATCGACTAGCGAGTGTTTGGGAAACAAGGTAATCCTACCAAGGCAGCCGTCAGGCAATCCGGCCTCGCGGTAGAGCATACCGACGATTTCCTTAGCCATGACACCGTGAGTTTTGCCCAGCGAGAGGAATAGGCGCGTCATTCCAGCTTCATGGGGAATGAGATCGCGCGGGCCGTCGTGGCGGGGTCCGCGATCGTCGCGCTGCGGGCGATCATCGCGTTGTGGTCCGCGATCATCGCGTTGTGGACGGTCGTCGCGGCGGGGCGCCTCACGGCGTTCGCGGCGTTCTGGCTCACGATCTTCTTCGATGGCGGAGCCTTCCCGACCGCTGGCCTCGCGAATCATCGTGACAAGCGCACCGGCGATGTCGGTGGGAGTGTGGCCTTGCTCAAGTAAGCGATCGATATTGTCTTGGTAGGTATCGAATTTCGAGGTTTCGAGACGTTCCTTGAGGTCGTCGAAAATAAGGTCTGCGCGGCGGCCTTCGACTTGCTCGACGGACGGGATGCGTTCGCGCTTGATGACGCTGCGAGTGTAACGCTCGATCGATTGGAGCCTGTAAATTTCACGACCGTAAACGAAGCTCACGGCACGGCCGGAGCGACCGGCACGACCAGTCCGGCCGATGCGGTGGACGTAGTCTTCTGGGTCGGTTGGCAGGTCGTAATTGAAAACGATGTCGATTTCCTCAATATCGAGGCCACGGGCGGCGACGTCGGTGGCGACGAGGATTTCCACCGCACCTTCGCGGAAACGCTTGAGGACGCGTTCGCGCATTTGCTGGGTGATGTCGCCGTGGAGGCGGTCTGCGGCGTAGCCCCGGTTCACGAGATCCTCGGTGCATTCATCGACCGAGCGCTTCGTGTTGCAGAAAATAATGCCGAGGCGCGGTGGATTCATGTCGAGGATGCGGGAAAGCACCTCGACCTTGGAGCGTTGGCGGACTTCGAAATACGACTGCTCAACCGTGGAAACGGTGCGGGCTTTTTGCTCAATCTGAATGACTTCCGGGCTATTGCCGAATTTCTGAATCAGGCGCGACACGCCTGGATTCATCGTCGCGGAGAAAAATAGTGTTTGGCGTTCTGGAGGAAGCGCGGCGAGGAGCTCGTCCATTTCATCCTTGAAACCCATGTCGAGCATGCGGTCCGCCTCGTCGAGGATGGCCATCTTGATGCGGGAGGGATCGAAACTGCCGCGGCGGAGGTGGTCGAGCAAGCGGCCGGGGGTGCCGACGACGAGTTGTGCGCCGGAGCGAAGGGCGCGGAGTTGGCGGTCTATCGGTGCGCCGCCGTAGACAGGCGTGGCGTGGAGGCCGTTCATTTTTGCGCCGAGCCGGTGGACTTCCTCGCAGACTTGGACCGCGAGCTCACGGGTGGGACAGAGGATAAGCACTTGCGGGTAAGCGAGTTTAACGTCCAGCTTAGCAAGGGCGGGCAGGGTGAAAGCCGCAGTTTTCCCGGAGCCAGTGGCGGACAGGCCGACCAGATCCTTGCCCAGTAGGGCAGGGGGAATGCTCATGGCCTGAATAGGCGATGGGCGTTCGTAGCCGAGGGTTTCAATGGCGGCGAGCAGAGTATCGGGCAACCCGAGTTCAGAAAAAGGAGGCGTATCCATGAGCAATTAGTAAGTCGAAATTCCGCCGCATCCGATTTTTTGAAGCAGTGGAGGGGCACCCTTTGGCGGATTTTTGGCGGAAAACAAGCACGGATGCGAAAGATTAGAGGATTCCTCGAGATTGCCATGTCCGGAGCGGCGTGCAAGCTGTGGGTGTGGTGAGCTATAATGAGCAAAAACGAATGATGAATTTCTCGCTCGCGGCGGCTGTGCTCTTGCTCGGGGCGAAGGTAACGGCGGCGGTGGTGACGGGATCTTCTGCGATTTACTCAGACGCAGCCGAGTCGGTGGTGCATTTTCTTGCAGTGTGTTTCGCCGTCTGGGCGCTGCGCCTCGCACACAAGCCGGCGGATGAAACGCACCATTTCGGGCATGATAAGGTCTCGTTTCTCTCCGCAGGCTTCGAGGGGGCGATGATTTCTGCGGCGGCGCTGCTGATTTTCTATGAAGCGGTGCGACAAATGATTTTCGGCGTTCGCATCGACAATCTCGGCTTCGGCGTGGCGGTCACTGCGGCAGCAGCGGTCATCAATCTGGTGCTAGGTCTCTCGCTGGTCGCGGTGGGTAAGCGCAGTGGCTCGCCGCTGCTGCGGGCCAATGGCATGCACGTCCTCACCGATGTCTGGTCGAGTGTGGCGGTGCTCGTCGCGCTGGGGCTCTATAAATCCACCGGCTGGGTCTGGTGGGACCCTATCGCCGCGATGCTGGCGGCGCTCAATATCTTGCGCGTCGGTTACAAATTAATCCGCGAGAGCCTCGGCGGTCTGCTGGATGAGAGCGATCCTATGATGGAAAAAAACATCCGTGAGTTGCTCGATCGGGAGGTGGCGCAGCGTGGGCTGTCCTACCACAACCTGCGTCACCGCCACTCGGGAAGGACTCACTGGATTGAGTTTCACCTCGTTTTCCCCGACCAGCTCACGGTGGGCGAGGCGCATGATTCCGCCACGGAAATCGAGGCCAGCATCGCGGACTTGCTGCGCCCGAACGGTCGGGTAATTTCTCATCTGGAGCCTAAATCTGCCGAGCACCATGCGGAGCGTTGGGAGGAACGGTGAAGGTAGATAGAAGAGAAATAGGCTCAGATTTCCTAACCACGAATGAACACGAATCGACACGAATGAAGATGAGATTTGAATGTGAATTCCAATTCATAGAATTCATCTCTGAAAATTCGCGTTTATTGGCGTTCATTCGCGGTCAAACAGCTTTTTTCAGTTGTTTGGCAGAGAAATCGGCTCAGATTTCCTAACCACGAATGAACACGAATCGACACGAATGAAGATGAGATTTGAATGGGAATTCAAATTCATAGAACTCATCACTGAAAACATCGCGGACACTGGCGTTCATTCTCGGTCAAAATAGCGTGCTTTCTCGCTTGGCCCACGGTGGTTCTCACGGTGAAATGATGTTGCGATGGCTTACCTCGACGAAAATTTCCTGCTTTATTCTCCCACGGCACGCCGACTTTTCCATGAAGTCGCAAAAAATCAGCCTATCCTTGACTACCACGGGCACCTTTCTCCCCGCGAGATCGCGACCAATCACCGATGGGAAAATATTTCCGAACTCTGGCTCGGCAGCGATCACTACAAATGGCGCTTGATGCGGGCCAACGGCATCAACGAAAAAATGATCACCGGCGACGCCTCACCGCGCGAGAAGTTCCAAGCTTGGGCGGAAACTATGCCTTACACCCTGCGCAATCCGATTCACCACTGGACCCACATTGAACTGCAGCGGTATTTCGGTATCGATCTCATGCTCACACCCGGTACAGCGGATGAGATCTGGGAACGGACGAATGCCAAACTCACCGAGCCGGACTTCTCCGTCCACGGGCTGTTGAGAAAATTCGACGTGCGTGTCGTCGGCACGACGGATGATCCAGCAGATTCGCTCGATGAGCATCACCGGATCGCAGCCTCGGATCTGGTCACGAAGGTTGTTCCGACTTTCCGCCCGGACAAGGCCTTGCGGGTGGATCTACCCGGGGTGTTCTTGCCGTGGTTGGGGAAACTCGAAGCCAGCTCGGACACAGCGATCGTCCATTTCTCTGACATGTTGGCCGCCTTGCAAAAGCGCCATGATGATTTCCATGCGGCGGGAGGACGCATGTCGGATCATGATTTGGATCGTCTGCCTGCGTTGCGCTGCACAGACCAAGAAGCTGCCATGATCTTCGATCAGACCTTGAGTGGAAAGGCCGCCACACCTGAGGAGAAGGAAAAATTCTCTTTCTACATGATGATTTTCTTTGGCCAACTCGACGCCGCAAAGGGCTGGACTAAGCAATTGCACCTCGGCGCCTTTCGCAACGTCAACTCACAGATGCACAGCCAACTCGGGTCAGACAGCGGCTACGACACCATGGGCGATACTCCACAAGGCGCGGCGCTAATTATGTATCTTGACGCACTGACAAGCACCGGGGCGATGCCGAAAATGCTGCTCTATAATCTCAATCCACGGGACAACTACCTATTTTCCAGTCTCACGGGTGCGTTCCAGGACGGCTCGGTTGCTGGCAAGGTCCAGTTCGGTCCGGGCTGGTGGTTCCTTGATCAGAAGAATGGGATCGAACTTCAGCTTGATGCTCTATCCGCAGCTGGGCTGCTGTCGCGCTTCGTGGGCATGCTCACAGATTCGCGCTCATTCCTGTCCTTCCCGCGCCACGAATACTTCCGGCGGATTCTTTGCAACCTCATCGGCAGCGAGGCCGACCGGGGCGAGCTACCGGACGATTTCGAGGAACTCTCTGAGCTGATCCGTGCGGTGTGCTTCGGGAATGCCAAGCGGTATTTCGGCTTCGATATTTAAAATCGGCCGCTGTGGGGCTTGGCTTGTGAAAAGCAGCGGCATCGTCCCCCCAGATTCTATCACTTTTAAAATTTCAACCAAAGATGGACGCAGATGGACGCGGACAAAAAATAAATATTCCGTTTTTATCCAATTCATCCGCGTTCACGCAGTTTAGATCTTCTGCTGCTAAAGAGGAAAATAGGGACCACTGATTTCATTGATTGAACTGATTTTGAATAGCTGGTAATTGCGTAAGGCTGACTCCAACGATTATTTTTGTCAGCCAATCAGAAATCTGTTCAAGATTGGTATTATTGCTGTAAAACCGCTGGCCCTCCTTTCCTGTTTGAGGTGTTGCACCTGCATCACTATTTTGCAGGCTCCGGGGTATACCAAAGAGAAAACCCAGTAATCCACCACTCATCAGTGAAGCAAGGCCAACTATAACTGATAAGCCTAGTACACCACCGAAAGCCATTTTCCTGTTCACAAGCCATGCCCACCAACTTATGGCGATCAGGGCAAAAAGACCAAGGGTGATAATGATAAGCATAACACGGAAAGAATTGTCATCGCCTTTTTTTCTTTTTCCGAACAAAAAATTCAGGATTGAAAAATCCCCGATATATTTTATAGACATAGCCTTAAATTTGGTAGCTACAAGTTAAAGTCCTTGTAAATGTTTACCAACCGTATTTACACGGATAAAAGAAAGAAGATGCGGTATACCTTTATTTTTCCCCTGTTGAGTTTTTTCCACTTTTTTTCTCTCTCCACTCCAGCGGCGTC
>JANMYL010000069.1:0-12944 GCA_031382045.1 Akkermansiaceae bacterium
CCACTCCAATTTTCTCCACTGTGAAAGCCCACGAACTCTACTCTGCCGTCGATCCCGCTATTGTTACACAAATCCTCGATTGGTTCCGCACCAACGACAAGAACGTGTATCGGTCCGCAGTCGCAACCCTCGCCGGGAATCGCAAGCTCCGCCCTATCTTCGTCGAGAAAAAATCCGCGGTAGAGCAATACGCATGGATACACAAAACCCTCAAGCTCAAGCCCTGCGACACCATCGGGGAGCACCTGCTGCAAGCCTATCTGATGGCCGGCCAGCAATCCCTGCTTGCTATGTTCTGCGATGGCATGGGCATCCCACACGACGGCAAAGGCTCCGTCGTCGGAAACCTGCCAAAGAAGCTAGATGCCGAGCGCCTCTCTACCACGATCGATCGCCTAGTCGATATCTTCGACCCCAAGCTTTTCACGGTTTACCTACACTGCTTCAACATGCAGACCCCCGGCGGCTGGCCCGAACTCAGCGAAAAACTTGCCTCCGACGAGCGCCTCAAACTCGCTTGAGGAAAGTGAGCGGTGGTAAGGTTGATTGATCCACGCTCCATCGCCTCAGCTCATTCCGCCAGCAATTTTGCGGCCTCGCTGCTTCCCATCTTAGCGGCCCGGCCAAGCCAGATTCGGGCCAAGGCTTTCGATGGAGCCACACCCAAGCCCCGCAGCAGGCAGCGGCCGTAAGCGAGCAGCCCATCCTTCGAGTCTGCCCGTGCTGACTTCCGATACCAGAACACAGCCTCGACGAGATTCTTACCTACGCCGTTGCCGTTTTCGTAACACCGTCCCAGTTCATACTGACCATCTGCTAGATCCTTGGTCGCCGCTTTTTCAAAGCACTGAAAAGCCTCCGCCGCCTTGGAAGGATCTTGAGCAAGAAGCATGCGCCCCATCTGAACTTGTGCTGGCCCATGGTCTTGAGACACGGCCATCTGTAGCCATCTGGTAGACTCACTCTCGTTACGAGCCACACCCGTGCCATTCCTGAGGCAGTTCGCATAGGACAACTGTCCCTGCGGGTTTTCTTTGTTAGCCGCCTTCAGATACCAAGCGGCAGCCTCGACAGGGTCCTTCGTCACGCCGCTCCCGTTCGCGTGACAATCGCCCAAGCTCGCCATGGCCCCGGCGTCGCCCAACTCCGCGGACTTGCGCAACAAATCCGCAGCATGCGCCGGATCTTTGGCAAATCGCAGTGCTTTCTCGCGGACAGCAGCAGCGTTATTCTGCTTGGACAAGGTTTCGATGATTTCCTCTGCCTGTTTGCGGGATTCTGCGTCATCGAACATCGAGAGCGTAATAGCCTGCTCAAGCAGCGCCTCGGGATGTCCTTGGTGCCCGGCCTTGCCATACCACTCCGCCGCTTCCTTTGGGTTCTTTTCTACGCCGAATCCCTCGACTAGGCATTTGGCATAGGCCGCTTGAGACTTCCAAAACCCCATCTCCGCAGCTGATTTGTAACATTGTGCCGCTTGCTTCCCATCTTTTGGCATCGCCAGACCGAAGGCCAGCAAGTTACCCATGTCATGATAGGTGTCTTGATTGGCTTCTATTTCGATAGATTTACGATACCACTTGAGCGCCTCATTCCCATCGCGAGCCACCCCCCAGCCACACTGGTAACAATCCGCTAGATTATGCATCCCGTGGGCATTGTAGGAGTCCGATGACTTGCGGAAAAGTTCCACCGCCTTGTCCATATCTTTGGAGACTCCCTGCCCGCGCAAATACAGCTGGCCGAGATTGGACTGTGCGAGAGCGCTTCCTTGAGCCACCGCTTTCTGATACCACTCGAAGGCTTGAGAGTAGTCCCTGGCCACCCCCTCGCCATTCGCATAAGTGAGTCCTAGACAAATTTGCCCGCCAGAATTCCCTTGCTCGGCCGCCTTACGATACCAGACGGCGGCCTGCACTTTGTCCACAGGCACGCCGTTGCCCGATGCAAGCAAGAGTCCGGTTTCGATTTGGCAACTCGCATCCCCCAAGTCCGCGCCTTGCCGGAACCACTTCGCCGCAGCACTGGCGTCGCCGGCTTCGCGATGCATGAAACCCAGATTTCTGTGAGCCAGCGCCAAGCCCAAGCCAGCGGAGCGTTCCATGAGTCCTTTGCTTTTCTCCATGTCCTTTGGCCGCCCTTTGCCATCGCCATAACAAATCCCCAACAAATTCATGGCCTTAGTATTCCCAACCAAAACCAGCCCTTCGCACAGGTCGGCTGCCATCTGATAATTCCGCGCAATCCCGAATCCGTTGTAATGGCACCAGGCGACCGTAAACTTGCTATCTTCCACACCGTGATTGGCCGCCATGGAATACCATCGAAATGCGGTCTCGGGATTTTTTTCGACTCCTATTCCTTTCTCATAGTAATATCCCAAGGTCTTCTCGGCATTCGCACACCCGGCATCCGCCGCAGCGTTAATTACTTGAATGGCTTTAGCTGGGTCTTTCACCACCCCTTTACCCGTCATGTAACTGATCCCCAAATTGGTCAGTGCGTCCATGTCCCCTTGGTCGGCAGCACGCTGAAACCAGCCCGCCATTTGCTCCAAGTTTTTTTCCACCCCCCAGCCTAGCTCAAAGCAGACTCCATAGCGCCGCTGCGCCAAACTATCACCTTTTTCCGCCGCCAGCTTCAGCCACTTAACAGCCTCCGGATAATCCACCGCCACTCCCTCACCGAGCGACAAACAATTGCCGAGTTTCGCCTGCGCACGGGAATGCCCTTGCTCCGCCGCCCTCCTATACCATGCCACTGCATCCGTAGGCGATTTCTCCAATTCCCTGCCTTCCGCCAGCATATCGCCCATCACCAGTTGGGCCGCCGCGTCACCCGCCTCCGCCGCTTCGCGGTAAAGCTGCACTGCCCCCGCTGCATCCTGGCCGCAGCCCCGGCCATGAGCCATACAGTCCGCCAAGCGCGTCTTAGCCGGGACATCGCCCGCTGCCACTGCTTTACGATACCAGCCCACGGCGTCTTCGGGTCTGGCTACGACGCCGAGTGCCTTTTCCAAGCACTCGCCCCAGTACCGTTGAGACGGCGCGTCGCCTTGAATGGCAGCTTTTTCACACCATCGCGCGGCTTGCGGCCAATCCCCTTTCCCGAAAAAATCATGGGCGTTGCGAATGATTTCTCGCGCAGCCATCTGGCGGTCTTGCGCCGCTGCTACCTCTAGCAGTCGCACTTCATCCGCCGCCTGCTTCTGGTACACCCCCACGCCCACTGCGGAAATCACTACCAACAGCAATCCCACCACCAACCACAGCGTAAGTCTGCCGTGCTTTTTTGGACCCTCGTTTCTTGGAAATTGAATTTCTTCCATCGTGGTTTGAGTTTTACTGAATCGAAGTCACCGTCGCAATTGACCCCAAAGAAGAACCACGAATGAGATTCAAATGCCAGACGAGTTTTAAGAGACAGAAATCGAAGAACTCGGCGAAGTGCTTGGAGTGATCCCTTTCAACGATGACTCCTGCGGCCTTGAACCCCCGGGATTTCCGGTCTAGCTTGCGCGCCCGACCCGAAAATTCCATGCCCAAAGTCTACGTAAAAACCTACGGTTGCCAGATGAACGAACGCGACTCCGAGCAAGTCCTGCGCATGTTCAGCGAGGGCGGCTACACGGTCACAACTGACGAAAATGCCGCCGATGCCGTGCTCATCAACACCTGCTCCGTCCGCGATCAAGCGGAACAGAAAGCACTCGGAAAGATGGGCAATCTCATCCACAAAGGCCGCGATCGGAAACATGTCGTTTACGGCTTTATGGGCTGCATGGCCCAGTCGCGCGGCGAAGAACTTTTCCAAACTCTGCCCAAGCTCGATGTGGTCGTGGGCACCCAGAAATACCACAAGGTTTTCGAATACGTGGACAGCATCCTCCAACGCCGGCTTGAGGCCCGCATGGACGATCCCGCGTTCTCACTTCGCGGCACATCAGTCTGCGACACTGCTGAGGAAGAAGGCTCACAAAACACCATCCGCGACCACGTCCCGAAAGCCCACGAAGCCTCCGCTTTCGTCTCTATCATGCAGGGCTGCAACATGCGTTGCTCCTTTTGCATCGTCCCGGACACCCGCGGCAAAGAACGTGGACGCCCGATCGTCGAAATCGTCGGCGAGGTCCGTCATCTCGCCGCCCACGGCGTGAAGGAAATCACGCTACTCGGCCAGATCGTCAACCTCTACGGCCGCACCGAGTTTCCGAAAATCGACGGCAAGTCCCCCTTCGTCCAGCTGCTAGAAGCCGTGCACGAAATCGACGGCATTGAGCGCATCCGCTTCACCTCACCGCATCCGATCGGCTACCGGGACGACCTCGTCGCTGC
Organism: Akkermansiaceae bacterium; assembly: GCA_031382045.1. Lineage (GTDB taxonomy): Bacteria > Verrucomicrobiota > Verrucomicrobiia > Verrucomicrobiales > Akkermansiaceae > Luteolibacter. The sequence goes on from JANMYL010000069.1 coordinate 4,335, forward strand.
CTTCACCTATCTGCCCAAGCTCTGCTCGCACATCCATTTTCCCATGCAAAGCGGTTCCGATAGAATTCTGCGGGAAATGCGCCGCCCTTACAAAAATGCCAAGTTCATCGAAATCTGCGAGAAAATGAAAGCCGCCCGCCCCGGCTTGGCCATCACCACCGACATGATCGTCGGCTTCCCCGGTGAGACGGAGGAAGATTTCCAGGCCACCATCGACACGGTCGAGAGGCTCAAGTTCGACAACGCCTTCGTCTTCCGCTACTCAAAGCGCCGTAACACTCCCGCAGCCGAGATGGATGGCCAACTCGCGGAAACTGTGAAAGAGGAGCGCAATCAGCGACTGTTAGCTGTTGTCGACCGCCTCGCCATCGCCAGCAACGCCGCCGTCGTCGGGACCCGACAACAAGTGCTCTGCGAGGGCCCATCGAAGAACAACGCCACCCGCCTAACTGGACGAACCACACACAACAAGATCGTCATCTTCGACGGCGACCCCGCTCGCCTCACCGGTCAACTGCTAGACATTCAAATCGAAGAATCCACCGGCTTCACGCTCTTCGGGACCGCCTGCCTCGAAGGGTAGCCTAAAAATTGCAGCGCGGACATTCACTCCGCTCTTTCTCTTCTTCCCAACCGCCCATGCCAAAGCGTTTTTCGAGTCGCCACATCTTGTGCAAATCCGTGAAGAAGCCGGCGTGAAAACTCCAGAATTCATCTATTTGGAGGAGCTAACATCGGGAATTCTTTGACTCCGCACCTGCCCTTGTTTCAAGCCCAACCTCGGATTCCGCTTGGCGGACATTTCTCCGCCCGTCAGTCTCTCAATAATTCAAACCATTCCCATGTCCATCATCCTCGGTTGCATCTTCGGCTTCATTATCTGGTTCCTCATGCGCTACCTTGTCGCCGGGATCTACACAGTCGATCAAAACGAGCGGGCGGTAAAAACCCGCTTCGGCCGCGCCGAGCGCATCGACAATCTGACCACCCTCGACGATCCGATCACGGACATGCTCACCGACGACCAGAAGCGCCGCTATTCCTACCCCCAAGTGCGCGTCATCATGCCCGGTGGCCCGTATTTCAAATGGCCCTGGGAAAAAATCCACAAGATCTCCATCGCAACCGAGACGGTCAACATGGCTTGGGACCCAGAGGACTCGTCCGCCAACTGTGACAACACGATGCTCGAAGCAGTCACCAAGGACCAGCTCAACACCGGCCTCACCGGCCAGATTCGCTACCGCATCGCCGACCGCAATCTCTACGCCTTTATCTTTGGCATCAAGAACCCCTTCGCCCACATCATGGGCTACTTCGTCTCAGTTCTGCGCGAGCGCATCGCCAACTTCGAGGCACCGCGCGCACCCAACGCCGACGGCACACCGGACAACGCGGCTGTCATCGGCATTTCTATCAACGACCTTCGCAAGAATCTCCGCGATCTTAACGAGCACATGGACCGCGAGTGCACCTCCTCCGCCGCTCGTTACGGGATGGTGCTTGACGCCACGCTCATCACCAGCATCGACCCGCCGCCGGAAGTCGAGTCCGCGCTCGCCGCGATCAACACCGCTTACAACCAAGTCTCGTCCGACATCAGCCTCGCCCAAGCCTCCGCCGACCAGAAGATCGTGCAGTCGCGCCGCGCCGTGGAAATCGAAACGCTGCGCGCGCTGGCGGAAGTCGAGCCCCTCACTCGCCTCGCCGCCCAGCTGATGGATCTGAAAAGCCGCGGCACCGAAGCCCTTCGCTCTTACGTCCGCAACGTCCGCCTCTCGCTGTTTGAAAAAGCTCAACAAGTCTTCGTGGAATCCAACAAATGAACTTCCTCATCTCCGCCGCCGTTACTTTTTTTGGATGCATCATTGGCTTCCCGATTCTTTTCGCCATCGCGCGGATACTCGGGCTTTACGCAATCATCCAAGAGCGCCAGTGCAATGTCTATGTGCTCTTCGGCAAGGTCCTTGCAACTATCGACGAGCCCGGCCTACACATCCTACCGTTCAAGTTAGGTCCGGCTGCTCTAATCGTGAACCTGTTCGGCAAGTGCCACATCCTCGACATGCGCCTCGACCAGGAATACCTCCGCAGTCAGCCGGTGAACTCCGAAGAAGGCGCGCCCATGGGCATCGGTATCTGGCATGAAATGTTCATCAGCGATCCTGTCGCCTATCTGTTTAAAAACAGCGATCCACGCGGCTCGCTATCCGCCAATGTCAGCAACTCGACGGTCCGTTGCCTGAGCAACATGCCGCTCGCTACCATGATGGTAAACCGCCACGCAATGAGCGACAACGTCCGCAACGAGGTCTCCCCGAAATCCCACGAGTGGGGCTACAAGTTGGGCTCGATTTACATCCGCAAGGTCCACTTCCGCGACGTCGGCATGATCAGCCAGATCGAGAGTAAAGTCGTCAACCGCCTGCGGCAAGTGACCTCCGCGATCAAACAGGACGGGGCGAACCAGGTGAGCATTATTACCAGCACTGCCGAACGCGAGGCCGCCGTCGAGTTTGCCAAAGCGGCCGCCATCCGTCCACAGATCGTCGGCGAGGCGCTACAACGGATTTCCGAGAATCACGAGGTCTCCGAAGCAATGTTTGAGATTCTGGAAACCCAGAAAGTCATCGGCAGCGGCGCACGGCTCACCGTACTGCCACGCGGCGGCGAGTTGCTAGCACAACTCATCGCCGGTCAGCCGGAAGGACAAAAAAACCAAAAAACGCCACCATCACTTTCGTAACGTGACACAGGCATTCCTGCCTGTTTCTTTGCGCAGGACAGGACGATGCCGGATTAAAGGTGAAAAACAGGCAGGAATGCCTGTATCACCTTTCAAATCACATCTCCAACAACAGACGCGTCGGGTTTTCAAGACAGTCCTTAATGCGGATCAGGAAAGTGACAGCTTCCTTGCCATCCACTAAGCGGTGATCGTAACTTAGCGCAAGATACATCATCGGCCGGATAACGACCTGGCCATTGAGGGCGACAGGGCGCTGCTGGATGGTGTGCATGCCAAGGATGCCGCTTTGGGGTGGATTGAGAATCGGCGTGCTGAGCAGCGAGCCGTAAGTGCCGCCGTTGGAAATGGTAAAAACACCGCCCGTGAGGTCATCAAGGGTGATTTTCCCGTCCTTGGCCTTCTTGGCGTAATCGAGAATATCCTTCTCGATCTGAGCAAAAGATTTCTGATCTGCATCGCGGAGAACAGGCACGATTAGACCTTTTTCTGTACCGATGGCGACGCCGATGTCGAAGAAATGGTTCACAATAATGTCCGTGCCATCGATGCGGCCATTCACCGAAGGCACATCCTTGAGCGCTTGGGTGACGGCTTTGACGAAGAAAGACATAAAGCCGAGCTTCACGCTGTGCTTCTTCATGAAATTTTCCTGCACCTGCTTGCGGAGGTCCATCACGGCGGTCATGTCCACTTCGTTGAAGGTGGTCAGGATAGCGGCCGTCTGTTGGGCGTTGACGAGATGCGTCGCAATCTTACGGCGCAGCATCGACATTTTCTTGCGGGTGGTGCGACCGTCGCTCACTTGCGATGGAGTTACGCGCTCGACTGGGGCGGCGGGGGCGGAGAAATCTGGCTTGACCGCGGCAGGTGCCGGGGTGGCAACTGCTACCGGAGCCGGCGCTAGCTTGACGGGCGCGGGAGCCGCGCTGGATGTGGCGGCGGTATCGATGGTTGCGATGATAGCACCGATCGAGACCTCCTCACCTTCAGGCGTGATGATTTTCAACCGGCCAGCAGCGGGAGCTTCGAGTTCGTTCGAAACCTTGTCGGTCTCAAGCGTGACGAGAATCTCGCCTTGGACGACTTGCTCGCCGTCATTTTTCCGCCATTTCGCGACGTTCGCGGAGGTGATAGATTCACCAGCAGCGGGGACTTTCAGCTCGATGACTCCACCGAGAGTGACAGGTGCCGGGGCAACTACCGGAGCGGGCGCTGCTGCAGCCGCGACCTCACCGGAAATGCGGGCGATCAAGGTGCCGATAGAGACCTCTTCGCCCTCGCCGACAAGGATTTCAAGAATCCCCGCAGCGGCGGCTTCGAGTTCATTGGAAACTTTATCGGTTTCCAGGGTGACTAAGATGTCGCCCTTTTGGACGGCATCGCCGTTTTTCTTGTGCCAGCGGGCGACGTTGGCGGAAGTGATGGATTCGCCAGCGGCGGGAACTTTGACGTCGAGTGACATGGATGAGGCGGGGTGAAAGTTGGAGAAAATAAATCAGAGTTAGACTTCGAAGGCCTGGGCAGTGAGCGCCTTTTGCTCGCGGTAGTGCATCGTCTTGGAGCCGGCTGCTGGACTGGAAGCAGTCCCCCTGCCAGCGTAGCGGATTTTACTGCCGACAGCGAGTTCGAGGCGCGGAAAAATATAAGACCACGCGCCCATATTGAGCGGCTCTTCCTGGCACCAGACGAAGTGCGTCGCGCCCGAGTATTGGCTGATGAGAGCCTCGACCATTTCCTCATGAAAAGGATAAAGCTGCTCGATGCGGATGATGGCAGCGTCCTCGATACCCTTTTCCTGACGATAAGCCATGAGATCGTAGTAAACCTTACCACTGCAGAAAATGATGCGGCTGACTTTCTCTGGCTGAGCGAAGGATTTGGTGTCCGGAAGGATTTCTTGGAAGCAAGTTCCCTCTGAGAAATCAGATTCTTGGGACACGGCTTCGGGGCGGCTAAGCAAGCTCTTGGGCGTCATCAGCACCAGCGGTTTGCGGAAATCCCGGTGCTTCTGGCGGCGGAGCGCATGAAAGTATTGGGCGGGCGTGGTGAAGTTCCCAACCACCCAATTTTTCTCAGCGCAAAGTTGCAGAAATCGTTCGAGACGAGCGCTCGAATGCTCCGGGCCCATGCCTTCATAGCCGTGCGGCAGCAGCATCACCAAGTCGCTCGGTGTCTGCCACTTGGACTCGGCAGAGGAAATAAATTGGTCGATGATGACCTGCGCGCCATTCGAGAAATCCCCGAACTGGGCTTCCCATAAAGTGAGCATGCTCGGATAAGATAACGAATAACCGTAGTCGAAACCGAGCACTGCAAACTCGGAGAGAAAGGAGTTGTGAACGCAGAATTTCGACTGTTCGGGATCGAGGTGCTCCAGCGGGATGTATCGCTCCCGCGTCTCGTAATCATAGAAAACTGCGTGGCGCTGCGAGAAAGTGCCACGCCGACAATCTTGGCCAGATAGACGCACTGGCGTGCCCTCCATCAGCAGCGAGCCAAATGCAAGTGACTCAGCGAAGGCCCAGTCGATCGGGCCGCCGTTCGCCAGCGCCTCGACCCGCCGCGGGATGAAGCGCTTTTCCAGCGTCGGGTTCAAATTGAAATCACTTGGAACGGTGGTGAGTGTCTTGCCGATGTGCTGGAACCTCTCGCGATCAATCCCGGTAGGCACCGGCGCATGCGAATAGGAAGGCTGGACGATGCCAGTTGAGCCACTAAAAGCCGTGCGATCGCCCGCTTCTTGCAATTCTAACATTTTCTGATAGCCGGTCTCCAGCTTGTCCCAAATCGCCTGTTCCTGCGAGTCGAGATCGGCTTGAGAAATGACGCCCTCAGCGACGAGTTGTTGTTTGTAAACTTTCCCGAAGGTCGGGCGATCGGCGATTTTCTTTGCGACAATCGGTTGAGTGAACGCCGCTTGATCGGCCTCATTGTGGCCCTGGCGACGGTAGCAATACATGTCGATAACGATATCACGGCCGAATTTCTGGCGAAATTCTAAAGCAAAAAGCGCAGCCCAGTAGAGCTCCATCGGTTCCTCACCGTTGACGTGAAGGATAGGGGCCTCGATCATTTTCGCAACGTCAGTCGCGTAGGCAGATGAGCGAGCATCTGCCGGCACGGTGGTGAAGCCGATCTGATTGTTGATGATCAAATGGATGGGACCGCCCGTGCGGTAGCCTTTGAGCTGAGAGAGATTGAGCACCTCTGCGACTGAACCTTGGCCAGCGAATGCCGCATCGCCGTGAAGCAAGATCGGCAAAACTTGGCCGCGGTCTATTTCGCCGCCCTGGCCCTCACTGAGGACCCGCTGACGCGCGCGAGCCTTACCTTCGACTAGAGCATTGACGGCTTCCAAATGACTCGGATTTGCCGCAAGGCTGACCCGAACTTTACCGTCCGAGAGCTCGCGGACGCTTTCATAGCCGAGGTGGTATTTTACGTCGCCATCGCCAGCGACAAGGTCGGGCTCATAAGTTGGAGTGAATTCGTAAAGGACAGTGGTGAGAGATTTACGAACGAAATTCGCAAGAATATTCATTCGTCCGCGGTGCGACATACCCATTTCGATCTCCTTGACGCCGTGCGATGGGCAGGCTTCAAGCAGCGCGTTGAGCAAGATCATCGCGCCCTCACCCCCTTCATTGGAGAAGCGCTTTTCGCCGAGGAAGCGCTTGCCGAGGAAATTTTCAAACGCCTCCGCTTCCAGCACCCAGCAGAGCGAGTTGAGCTTTTTAGCCGGAGATTCTTCGGACTGTAAGGCGTGGCTTTCGATCCGCTCGCGCACCCAGTGCCGGACGGTCGTGTTGTGAATATGCATGAACTCGAAACCGATCTTATTCGAGTAAGTCATTTCCAACGCGGCCACCATGTCGCGTAGCTTCATTTTCTCGCCGTGGCGGAAAAAAGCGTTCCAGACCTCGCGGTCGAGATCAGCCGCGGTCAGGCCAAACTGATCGAGCTTTAAACGTGGATTCTGCTCGGGCGCATCCAGTGGATTGATCGCAGCTTGAGTATGTCCGAGCGTGCGGTAATTATAAATCAGGCTCACGACCTTCCCAAAAAACGCCTGATCTGCATCAGACGCCGGCGCAGGCGCACCAGCGGCAGCGGCTTCCTCCTTGCGTTTCACTTGGGCCGAACCCAGCTCAAATCCTTCAAAAAATGCCGCCCAAGTCGTGTCGACCGACTTCGGATCTTCGCACCATTCGGCGTATTTGGATTCCAGTAATTCTGCGTTCTGTCGCGGCGAAACCGTAGAGTTCATGAGAAAGAAGTAAAATGAGGAGGCGAGTCCGCGAATTTCCCGCTTGGCCCGCCACGCGCGGCAATTCATTAAAGGGCGCAGCCCACCGCGTCAACCGCGCAAGCACGAATTTCCCGGCAATCCACCGACCCGAAATCATGATCGAAGTGAATCAACTTACTAAACGCTATGCCCGCCACGAAGCGGTCAGTGGCATCAGCTTTTCCGTCGCACGCGGCGAGATCGTCGGCTTCCTCGGCCCGAACGGCGCAGGCAAGACTACCACCCTGCGCATGCTCACTGGCTACTTGCCACCCACCTCCGGCACCGCTACCATCGCCGACCACGACATCTTCCGCCAATCTATCCAAGCTCGCCGGAAAATCGGCTACATGCCTGAAAATGTCCCGCTTTACGACGACATGCGCGTGAAGGAATACCTGAAATTCCGCGCCCAACTCAAAGGTCTCGGCGGCAGCGACAGCCGCCGGCGGGTCGGTGAAGTCATCGACACCTGCGGCTTAACCAACGTCCGCCGCAAGATCATCAAAACCCTCTCAAAAGGCTTCCGCCAACGCGTTGGTCTGGCAGATGCCCTCGTTCACGACCCCGAGCTACTCATACTCGACGAGCCCACCAATGGCCTTGACCCAAACCAAATTCGACAGATTCGCGAGCTCATCCGCCACCTGGGCCAGACTCACACCGTCCTGATTTCCACTCACATCCTCTCGGAAGTGGAAATGACCTGCAACCGCGTCATCATCATCGATAGCGGAAAAATTAAAGCAGCCGACACCCCCGCCAACCTGGTCAGCCAGATGCGCGCCGCCGGTCGCATCCAAGTGGAAATCCAAGCCGATCCCGAAGTCGTGGCTGCAGCGATCAAGCGCCTCGAACCCGTGAAAAAAGTCAGCCCCGAACCCCTCGAAGGCGACTGGACTCGCTACACCGTCTGGGTGGATTCCGGCACTGACTCCCGCGAACACATCGCCCAGCTCGCCTCACAATACGGCTGGCCGCTCCGCTCTCTTTTCCGCCACGTCGCCACACTGGAAGATGTTTTCGTGGAACTCACCCGGAAAGATTGAGTCTTTAATGCAACAGACAGCCGCATAACCGAGACGCTGTGCTAAGACGCCAGAAAGAGAAATCATCTTAAATACAGCCTATCACGAAAGTAAGCTTATTTAAATTCGCGCGCTCTCACCGAGAGCACAGACAAAAAAATAACCCACAATAAACGGAGATAAATACCGGTGCAGAACTATGCGACCCGAAGAGTCGGCAGTCTTGGTGAGTAGGTGAAAAACGAACCAAATTTCTACCATCCCGCCCCCCATCAAACGCTTCACTCATGGGCATTCAACGGATCCTCTTTTTCCCTTTTCATGCTGGTGGCTCCTCCGGTTGATGCCTGGTGCCGGCCGCTACAAAATCGTGATCCTGAGCAACGTTCCGCTAGAAAAAGTCGGAATCTGGAAACTTTGCGAAATCTATAAATAGCGCTGGACCATTGAGTTGTTCTTCCGGTGGCTCAAATGCCTTTTGCCCTGCCACCACTGGCTGGCAGAGCAAAAGGCATCGCCACCCAGATTTACCGTGCGCCGGTCTC
>JANMYL010000082.1:0-28466 GCA_031382045.1 Akkermansiaceae bacterium
CTGGATCAAGGCGGAGTGATCATCGCAGAGTGGGGCGATAAATTCCCCGAATTGCTGCCGGCGGAGACGATTTGGCTGCACTTCACTGTGGAGGCGGAGGACCGCCGATGTGTGCGAGTTGGAGAAAATTAAAACGCCGCAGCGCTCATGGCTGGACCGATCAATGGGGCCGCCATCGTCCCAACACTTTTCACCAAGCCGGTTGCAGAACGAGCGAGCGCACCGGGCAAACTGCAGGAGCTTAGACAAAACATAGCTATAGCCAGTGCGATCCATTGAATAATCCGTTGCATGGCCGCGGAGCATGTCCACCGCCGATGCGGAGTCAAGCAAGCCTCTTCAGCCCGCTGCTGCAGACTCAAAAAACAAAGTGAGTTCCTGACGGTTGTAGGTGAGATGCGTCTTGGCGATGAGCTTCAGTCCGGCTGCGGCAGCGGAGTCCACGGCAGATTGAAAAAGAGAATTCATTTCGCAAAAGCTCGTTGCCCCCGTGGTTTTGAGGGTGAAAATCACGACACCGCCCGGATTGAGATTCTTTGATAGACGCCCGACTTGGCGGATGGAGTCGAGCGGGTCGCCATTCATATCTGATAGAATTGCGTCGTAGGTCATGCTCGCGTTGGGCTTGAAGGCGGCTACGTCCATTAGGGCGAAATGCAAGCCCGGCTGCGAGTCGAGCCGCTTGTCGAGCGGCGCGCGGTCTATGGCCGTCACCTTGTATCCGCGGCCCAGCAACTCGGAGGTCATGCCACCAGGGCTGGCACCGAGCTCGAGCCAGTGGCGACCTTTTTTGAGCGGAGGCCGGTGCATTTGTAGATAATGAAGCGCCTCGGCTATTTTAGCACCGGCGCGGCTGATCGTGTCTGGCGAGTTCTGGCTGATGAACTTGGTGCCACCCGGATAGAATCCGTTGGATGCCTTCGGGCTCTGCATTCCGCAGAACATGCCTTCCTTTCCAACGAGGCAAAATAGGGTCGCTCGCTCACTGTCTTGGGCCTCCACATCCTTGAACGCGGCGATTTCCGGAGAAAAAAGCTGGAGTGTCCGACCGCGGAGATTGGAGGCGAGCGTCTTGTAATAGCGGTTCGTGGCGCTCGGATCTAGCTGACCGATGAAGATCGCTTGGGGATTGCGTCCGCCGAATTTTCGAAACATTGCCTGCGCAGCCTTCTCGACGAAGCCCTCCATGGTTTCAGGATTGCAGGGCCAAGAGTGGTCGAGAGGTAGATTCCAGCGGAGGTATTTTGCGGCTTCTGACCGATGGACAGCCGCTGAATCCTGCGTCTGGATCAGGTAATACTCACTGCCCAGCTTCTTGGAAATCTCCCCGCCGAGTCCTTTGACGATGTCTCCAGAAAATTCTGTGAAAACTTCGGAGATACGGATCAGCCATTTTACGGGCGGCAGGGCAGGTGTAGTAGGGGTCAAAATACGGAAATGTTTGAAATGTGGATTATCCTGCCACTGCTCCGGGCGCAACCCCTGTATTTCCCATCATCGGCTTTCAACTTCTCAGCGACTGAGATCTTCCTGATACATCAACTTGAAACCACTCTGATGGAGCACAGCCACCGCAAATTCGTAGTCCTCCACATGCATCGCCAGCATCGAACGGCCTTCCGGACTCGGCATCAACGCGTAGGCGAAATCGATGTTTGTCTCGGCAATCATCAGCGTGTCAAGGCACTGAAGCAGTCCGGGGCCGGACTCGCGCATTGCAATCACGATCAACTCGCAGGTGGTGAAAGGAATCCCCTTTTCCATGAACAACTGCTCGGTGCCATCCGGGTCGGAAACCACCAATCGCGCCACCGTCGCATCGCGTGAATCTTGAACGCTCAAGCCGATAACTTCAATGCTGAGAGAGCGCAAAAGTTTCACCATCGCGGCCAATGCACCGACGCGGTTGGGCAGAAAAACAGAGAATTGGCGGACAGGCTCGCTGTGATCGATGATGGTGTCGGAATCCATAAAGTGAAATCTATCTTAACCACGCGGTCCGCGCAAGGGGATCGTCTGCACGGCTCCGCTAGCAGTTTCCTGGATGACAATTTGGTTTGGACGCACGTCGGAAATCAGATATTCCGCGCCGTCTGCTCCTTTGAAACGCTGGCCGGGTGAAGCGAGGTAGCGTTGGCCGGTGGCGGCGTCTTCCACCAGCGCGACCGGATCATGAGCCTGCGAAGGCACGCCTGAAATCCACTCGCGCGTGCTGCCCGTGGAGCGGTCCCGGACTTCCACCACAGAAATTTCGGTAGGCTGCCCGAGACTCAGTTTGCTGTCTTCCATTCGCCGTTGCACCCTCACGACGACGAGGTTCGAGCCAGGAATCGGCTCGCCCGCGCGCACTCTCACCTCGCGCGGAACCAGCCCGGTGATGCGCACCGTGGCGGTGTCGCCCACGACGGATTTCACATTCACCGGCACCTGCTTTTCACGATAATGGCGCATCACCAGCGGCGGCATTGGAAAAACCTCGCCAGTGGCAGGGCGGGCTGCTGCAGATTTGTGCGACTGCTCGCTGGCAACCGCGGCGCTGAGCGTCTCGCCTGCAATTGGCTTGGAAGCCGCACGCGGTGCACTTCCCACCGCTGTTCTCACGTCCATCGCATCCATTGATTTTCCGATTTCCACGGGAGATTCCAAAGCCAGATCCGCAGGGAGCGGCTCGCGGGAAATCAGCTCTGCTATCTCCAGATGGCCCGAAGCAGTCGCGATATCAGCCGCAGTCCGCCCGTCTGGATCTGTGCTAAATCGATTAGCTCCGATATCGACAAGCAGTTTCACTGCATCCACATGGCCGTTTTCTGCGGCGATCATCAGCGGCGTCCGCCCGTCTTCCATCCGTGCGTAAATGGATGCGCCGAAGTTTGTAAGCGCGTCGATCACGTCCGCCCGACCGACCAGTGCAGCCAGCAAGAGCGCAGAATCTAGGTCTTCGCGGGTGTGAGCGGCAAGCTCAGCCACTGCTGCGGGACGCCCCTCGCGCACGGCCAGCATCAGCGGCTTGAAGCCTTCTTGATCCTTTAAACCCGGGTCCGCGCCTTGGCGTAGCAACCAGCGCACCATCTCCGTTTGTTCGCCCAACACTGCCGCCATCAGGGGCGTACGCTCTGCCGCACCACGAAGATCCACCGCCAAACCGTGATTGAGCAAGAAGTCCGCAGCACCCAGTGCCCCGGCAGCCGCCGCAGCATGAAGCGCAGAGTCCCCTTCCGCATTTCGGCTGTCGGCCAAAAATTTTCCCGAAATGAACTTTTTCAACGCCGGGACATCGTTCGCACGGCTGGCACGGAACCAATCCTCCGTCGTCAGCTTGTAGCCGGCCTCGCCGAGATCCGACCGCACCGTCTCGCTGCGCTTCTTGCAGGACGCCAGCAGCGCCAGGAAAAAAACGATTGCCGCCAACCTTTTCCAAATCCCGTTCATAGCGAAGCATTACTTCGGTTTTCCTAAGCATTCAACCCTGAACCTTCCGCAGGTTCGATTCCGGAAATCCGGCACACGCCTTCTCGGATTGTGAAACGCACATTGCATCCGCACAGCGCCGCGCCGAAGACCCGCTCCGCATCCGCCGCCTGAGTCGCCGGCCGCGGATCCAGCGACAGCGCTTCCAACAAAACCGCCTGTGCCCGCTTGGACAAGTGCCTGAAATTCTCTGCCGCTGCTGTATCAACCTCCACGGGCAGCCGCGAAATCGCCTCCACAGCATATCCTCCCGTCGCCTCCGGCAGCGCTTCCGCGTATGGCAAATACGGTTTCACATCATAGACCGGCGTTCCATCCAATAGATCAAGCCCGCCCAGTAGCAGCACCGGTGCATCCGCGCACGTCATATCAATTCCCTCCAGCCGCACCAGCGAAAGCCCAAGCCCATTTGGCCGGAAAGTCGAGCGGCTCGCAAACACCCCGATCCGCTGGTTACCGCCGAGCCGCGGCGGGCGGACCGTGGGTTTCCAACCCTGCGCCACCGTTTCATGAAAGCCAAAAATCAGCCACAAATGCGAAAACCCTTCGATCCCACGGACCGCCTCAGGGCTGCGATAAGCTGGATGAAACATCAGCCTACCCCACGCGCTAGGGCACAAACCCGGCTGCCGTGGGACCGCGAATTTCTCGCCGAAGCACGAACGAACAGTGCCGATGGGATCGATAGTCATAACGCCATTGAGTTTAATTTTTAGGAAATGACGATGGTCGCTCACGGCCATTTCAGTTAAAGCAAAGGCTTATTTTTTCGAGAAATCGCGGATTTTAATATTTCGGTAGAACACTTGATTGCCGTGGTCCTGAAGCAAGATGTGACCTTCCGTGAGTTCACCGAAGTTTGGCCAGATCTTGTATTTACTGATAGCCACAAGGTCGCGCCATTCCTTGGCACCACGCTCGATATCGATGGTTTTTTCACCATTGAGCCAATAGGTGAGGCGCTTGTTATCTGATAAGATGCGGGCGTGATTCCATTCACCAGTGGGCATGACTTTCTTGGTGGTTGGCGCAGTTTTCATATCGTAAAGCGAGCCGATAGTGCGGTTACCATCACGGCCTAACTTCGCATCTGGGTGGTGCTCGTCGTCGAGGATTTGGAATTCCGGTCCGATGGCTGATCCGGGGCCTTTATTCAGATCGGGATCGACGAAGGTCTTTATGCCACTGTTCGCGCCGAGGGTGATTTTAAATTCAAGTTGCAGCTCGAAGTTAGAATACTTGGCCTTAGTGATAATGTCGCCTGCTGAGGCCGATTCGGCACCACCGGTCTCGTTGATGATCAACACGCCGTCCTTGATTTCCCATCCACCGGTTGGGAAATCAGGACCACGGACGCTCCGCCAGCCGTTATTGGTTTTGCCATCCCAAAGCAGACTCCAGCCCGCTGATTTTTCCTCAGAAGAAAGGGTGTTAGCGTCCTGCATGGCCACTTCTTTGATGCGCAGATTGCGCCAACGGACTTGCGTGCCCTCCTTGTTTTTATCCTTGCCTATCGAGTGAACTTGAAGACCGATGAATCCAGACTTCGTCAAAGAATCCTCGATCGAAGCGCAAGGAGTGCCGTTGAGAGTGGTTTTGAGGGAATTGCCGATGGCCTCGACGCGGACTTTATTCCAATCTCCCTGATTGAAAATTTTGCGTCCTTGCTCGCTGAATTGCAGGGTCTCTCCACCGAGCGGGCCTGGATAGAGCCAACCGCGGCGGGCTTCATCGTAGATGCCGCCACTTGCCCAGCGGTTTTTTTGAGGGTCGCCGTCGATTTCGATCTGGTAACCATGCACCCGGTCGGCAGGGATGGGGATTTTTTTACCCTCCCAGACAAGGTCGGTTGGTGAGGAAAAGCTCTGGCTCCGGATTTGCACACCGGAATTGAGCTGCGGGTCTATTTTGAATTCATATTCGAGGATGAAGTCACTGTAGTCGCGCGGGGTGCATAGAAACGTGTTCGGGGTGTTGATGGTTGAAATCCCGACGATGGTGCCATCTTCGACTTTGTATTCTGCAAGACCACCGCGCTGCACCCAGCCATCTAGGTTTTTCCCATTAAAAAGCTCGGTCCAAGTGTCGGCCGCCATGACGCTGCTGCATGCGGAGATGAGAAGAATTGAGGATCGAAGGTGGATCATTGTAATTTTAAGGCTTTAGATGACTGAGAGCCTTGATGAAAAACTCTGGTGGAATCTTCCTAAATGCATCACTCGCAGGAGAGGATTAAAAACAAAAAAAGGCCCACCAATCTTACAGATCGGGGGCCGTTTTTCTGAGTCTGTTGCCGTTAAACGCTCGCTTCGCTCACTTCCTGCTCGGGCTCCGGCCTAGTCGAGAGGAAATCGAGTTCCTCCGAACCGGATTTTTTAACGACATTGACTGAGTCTCCAGACTTCACGTCGCCGCGAAGGAGCGACTCAGCGAGTGGATCTTCCAAGAAACGCTCGACGGCGCGGCGCATCGGCCGCGCACCGTAGGCGGGATCGAAGCCTTTAACAGCCAAGAGATCCCGTGCCTCGTCGGTGAGCGTGAGGGCGATGTCCTTGTCCTTGAGTCGCTTGACGAGCTTGGCGACTTCGAGGTCGACGATCTGGTTGAGATCGGCTTTTTCCAACATGTGGAAAACGACGAGGCTATCAAGGCGGTTGAGAAACTCTGGCTTAAAGTAGCGCTTCGACTCTTCGATGATTTTATCCTTCATCCCTTCGTGGTCCGCTTCGTCTGCCGCCATGGCACCGAAACCGAGAGTGGTTTGGCGCTTGATAGTCGAGGCTCCAACGTTGGAGGTCATGATGATGATCGTGTTGCGGAAATCGATTTTCCGGCCAAGAGAATCGGTGATGGTGCCTTCCTCAAGGATTTGCAGGAGCAAGTTCATCACATCCGGGTGTGCCTTCTCAACTTCGTCAAAAAGAACGACCGAGTAGGGACGACGACGAACGGCCTCAGAAAGCTGGCCGCCTTCTTCATAACCGACATAACCTGGAGGCGAGCCAATCAGACGACTGGCGGTGAACTTCTCCATGTATTCCGACATGTCGATCTGGATCAGTGAGTCGGCATCGCCGAACATAAACTCGGCCAGATTGCGGGCGAGGTAGGTTTTCCCAACACCGGTGGGGCCGAGGAACAGGAAGGAACCTATCGGGCGGCGAGGATCTTTGAGGTCAGCGCGCGAGCGACGGAGAGCTTTGGAAATGGCGATAACCGCCTCGTCTTGACCGATGACGCGGCCCTTGAGCTCGTCTTCCATTTTGAGAAGTTTCTCGGTTTCTTTCTCTTCCATGCGGCGGAGTGGAACTCCAGTCCACTTGGAAACGACTGCCATGATATCGTCGTCGGTCACGGTCACGACCGTCTCTTCCGAGGAGGAGCGCCAGGTTTTGAGCGTGTCCTCCAAGGTTTTCTTGGCATGCTTTTCGTCGTCGCGGAGTGATGCGGCTTTTTCGAAATTTTGCTCACCGATGGCGGCAACTTTGTCCCGGTTGATTTGGACGATTGCGGCTTCGAGTTCCTTGATCGACGGTGGACGGGTCATCGTGCCGATGCGAGCACGGGCACCAGCTTCGTCGAGCACGTCGATCGCTTTGTCCGGCAAGAAGCGCGCGGTGAGGTAGCGTGAAGTCAATTTCACGGCAGCCTCGATAGCTTCTGGAGTGAACTTTGCTTTGTGGTGGGATTCGTATTTTTCTTGGAGCCCTTGCAAGATCTTGATCGCGTCATCGACAGAGGGTTCCTCGACTTTCACCTGTTGGAAACGACGTTCGAGCGCGGAGTCCTTCTCGATGTATTTACGATATTCATTAAGCGTGGTCGCTCCGACGCATTGCAACTCAGCCCGACTGAGAGCCGGCTTGATGATATTGGAAGCATCCATCGCGCCCTCGGCGGAACCAGCACCGACGATGGTGTGGAGCTCGTCGATGAAGAGGATGACATTCTTCACCTTACGAATTTCATCCATGACCGCCTTGATGCGCTCCTCGAATTGGCCGCGATACTTCGTTCCAGCGACCATTAGCGCGAGGTCGAGGGTGATGACTTTTTTATCGCGAAGGATTTCCGGCACGTTTCCATTAGCGATTTCTTGGGCAAGTCCTTCAGCGATGGCGGTCTTGCCGACGCCAGCTTCTCCGATGAGAACTGGATTATTTTTAGTGCGGCGGCAGAGAATTTGAATGACACGTTCGATTTCGCTTTCGCGACCGATCACGGGATCGAGGCCACCTTCGCGGGCAACTTTGGTGAGATCGCGACCAAAAGCTTTAAGCGCCGGGGTCTTAGATTTCGCTTCAGCTCCGGCGGTCGTGGCTTGCGCTTGGGATTCGTCCTCGAACGGGCCTTCACCGTCTTCTAAATCGTCGTCGTCATCGTCTTCATCTTGATCGTCGGGCGAGAAATTCGGGTCAATTTCCGTCAGGATTTCATTGCGAGTGCGTTGAATATCCACTTCGAGACGCTTGAGAACGCGGGCGGCGACGCCTTCGCCTTCGCGCAGAAGGCCAAGGAGTAAGTGCTCGGTGCCGACGTAAGAATGGTTGAGGGCCTTGGCTTCTTTGTTAGCGAGAGCCAAAACTTTTTTCACCCGTGGCGTGTATGGAATATTTCCCACGGATTTCTGAGGCGGGCCGGAGCCGACTTCTTTTTCTACTTCCATGCGGACGGCTTCGAGCTCGAGGCCCATGCGTTCGAGGACGTTGACGGCGACGCCTTGGCCGAGCTTGATCAAGCCAAGAAGAAGGTGCTCTGTGCCGACATAGGAGTGGTTGAATCGATCTGCCTCTTTGCGGGCGAGAGCGAGAACTTGTTGAGCGCGTGGAGTGAAGTTATTCATAAGTCGTCTGGATTAGAAGGATCGGACAAGTTGTTTTCGTCTTTTGATGACATACGATTATCAGGTGATTCGAGTGAATGCAAACGGGCACGGACGATTTCTGCACGAATCGAGTCTCGTTCTTCTGGGGAAAGTTTTCTGCCGGAATGAAGTTGGAGGTGCGCTGGCTGGATGTCCATCAACAAGGAATCGCAAAGCATGACGGTTTCCGGGGCAAAAAAACCGAGCGTGCCGCCGAGACGCAGCAGCGAGAGGTGGTTGAGCGCCTCCTTGGAATCAATGATATGGGCATAGCGGAGGACGCCGTAGGCGCGGCCGATTTTGTCGGCAACCATGTCTGGATCGTCTTCAAGCAATTTTTCGCGAGCGTTTTGCTCGTGGGTGGCGACTTGGGAAATGACGCGCTCCAAGCGGCGAATGATGGTTTCCTCGCTCTCACCAAGCGTTGATTGGTTAGAGATTTGATAAAGATTTCCGAGTGACTCGGTCCCCTCGCCATAGAGTCCGCGCACGGCCAGGCCTATTTTATTAACGGCTTGGAGGACTTGCCCTATTTGATCGCTGAGGACGAGACCAGGCAGGTGCAGCATGGCGGAGGCGCGCAGGCCGGTGCCGAGATTCGTCGGACAAGTCGTCAGATAGCCGAGTGTCGGGTCAAAGGCAAATTCGAGTGAATTTTCCAGCGCGGTGTCCAGTTCGGAAAGCGCGGCGAAGGCCGAAGAGAGCTGCAATCCAGGCCGAATCGCCTGCATTCGCAGGTGATCCTCCTCGTTGAGCATCAGGCTGAATGTCTGGCGGCGCTCGATGACTGCCGCCGAGCCGTCACCGCGTGCAGCATGTTCCCGGGAAATCAGGTGGCGCTCGACGAGAACTTGCTTTTGCACCGATGTCAGGTCGCCAAGTTCGTGGGAAAACGCGCCTTTCATGGCCGGTAAAGCTTCCACCGCCGGACGCATCAAATCGAGAGCGGCGGCGCGTTGGTCGCGCTTCGCCCAACCGGGAAACGGATGGCGGCGTAGGTTGCGCGCCAGACGAATACGGGAAGTCAGCACGGCACCATGCTCGCCCTGTCCGCCGGTCATCCAATCGGCGGGGTGTTTTATAAGTGTGCTGAAACGCATCATAATTTGGCCTCACTGAGGTTCTGGATTTCATCACGGATGCCGGCGGCTTCCTCGTAGCTTTCGGAGGTGATCGCTTGGTCAAGACGAGAACGAAGTTCTTCGATGCGCTGGTTGCGAAATTGCATGGCCATCAAGCCTTCTGGTACTTTTCCAACATGAGAGATCCCTTTGTGCATTCCACGGACCATCTGCCCGACTTCCTCGCTGAAAGTAGCGTAGCAATCGCTGCAACCAAAACGACGAACTCTTTTTAAATCATCGAGGGTGAATCCGCAACTGACACACTTTTTGCCATTTCCGCCAGCGGCTGTGGAAGAGCCAACCACTGCCGCACTTGGACCACCGGGCAGACCGCCCAGGAGCAAATCTGCCAGCGAAAATCCGGTCGGGTCGGTGACTCCACGCTCCTTCGCACAGTCGTCGCAAAGGCAAACTTTTTTCATCTGCCCCTCGATGAGTTGGGTGAGGAAAACGGTGGCCTTAAGGTCGCAGAAATCACACTTCATAGTTTTCAACAATTTAGCAAATCAAGCAAAAGGAGTGCCCGTGCTCATGACAAGCTCCCGGAACTCAGCAAGGAAACGCGCGGTTAAAGGGCCTGGCTTGCCAGTGCCGATGACGCGGCAGTCGAGCGCCACCACCGGAATCACTTCCGCAGCGGTGCCGGTCAGGAAACATTCGTCCGCCGTAAAAATGTCGTAACGCGTGAGTGAGCACTCCTTGAAAGGCACTCCGAGTTTTTCCGCAATCTCGATGATCACCGCGCGGGTGATCCCGTCGAGGGCACCGTCACAAATCAGCGGTGTGAGTAGCACGCCGTTTTTCAGCAAGAATAAATTATCACCCGTGCATTCGGCCACGTAGCCTTGCTCGTTAAGCATCACGGCTTCGAGAGCGTTCGCTTGGATAGCCTCGACCTTGGCCATGATATTGTTGAGGTAATTGAGCGATTTCACCTGAGGCATCAGCGCACCAGGTGCAGGGCGGCGAGTCGCGCAGGTGATGATCGAGAGGCCCTCGGCGTAAGTTTCTTCAGGATAAAGTTGGATTGTCGAGGCGATGATAAACATCGATGGCGTGGGGCAAAGATACGGATTAAGGCCAAGACCACCTTTCCCACGGGTAATGACGAGACGAATATATCCGTCGCTCAGACCATTTGCCGCCACCGTTTCGCAAGTAAATTTACAGACCTCCTCCTGCGTCCATGGCAGATTGAGGATGATCGCACGGGCAGAATCAAAGAGCCTACGTATGTGCTCCTCCAGGCGGAAGACACGCCCGTTGTAAAAACGAATACCTTCAAAAACACCGTCACCATAGAGAAGGCCATGGTCAAAGACCGACACCTTCGCTTCAGATTCGTCCACCAATTTACCGTCGAGCCAGATTTTCATGTGAGATTCTTGGACAAGGGTAAGTGGATCACCGCCACTGGCAAGCGGGAGATTGGAGAATCATTCAAGATACTCCGCTCGCCTCAGATTTTCACTCTTAAATGACGCCCGCCGCAGATGCTCCACTTCCATACATCCGCAGCTCACAACCCATGCGACGTGCAGTAAATTTAAAATTGCAAATCCTAGTTCGACAACTTCGATTCGCCTTTCGCTGCTGCCCCAGAAAGAAACTAGAAGCGCTGTAGAATAAACCTTGGGCTTGCGCACCGTGATAACCGTGGCCATGGAAAGAAATGCGCGAGGCGCAATCCCTGAAACTCCTAATGACTGGCGAATCCCTACCTCCCATCATCGTCGGCACGCGCGGCAGCGAGCTGGCGCTCGTACAAGCTACTGCCACTGAAGAAGCGCTGGCGGCAGCATTTCCAGGCCTAAAAATCCTCCGCAAAGTCATCACAACCACCGGAGACCGCCGCACAGACGTCTCGCTGGCCGACGTGGCAAAAGCGGAGGGAACCTTCGACAAAGGCGTTTTTATCAAGGAAATCGAGGAAGCGCTAAACTCCGGAGAAATAGACATCGCAGTGCATAGCCTCAAGGACTTGCCTACGGTTTTACAGGATCGCTACATACTGGCCGCCGTGCTGGAACGCGCCCCGGTTCGCGACGTGTTAGTGATGCGGCAGCCCGGCGGTTTGGCGTCACTTCCGGTCGGAGCAATCGTCGGCACCAGCAGCGTCCGCCGCGCCAAACAAATCGAATGGCTGCGACCGGACGTCCAGGTGACTGACCTACGCGGCAACGTCCCGACGCGCTTGCGCAAGCTCGCAGAAGATGAAAAATACGATGCTATTCTACTCGCGGAAGCTGGCTTGGTGCGGCTCGGATTCATTCCTCCAGCCGTGACTGGTGAGGTTGAAGAAATTTCCGGATTTTCGGGATTATTTGTCACAAGGCTCAATGAAAGCGATTTTTTTCCCGCAGCAGGACAAGGTGCCATCGGCTTAGAAGTCCGCTGTGGCGACGCACCGAGCCGGGTTTTTGCCGAATCCATCGGCCACCGCGAGACGTGGCTGCGAATCAGTGCCGAGCGCGAATTCCTACGCTTGCTCGACGGTGGCTGCCACACGCCGGTCGGGGTTTATTCCTCAATTTCCGGCGACGAAATTCTTCTCAAAGCCCGCCTCTTCCCCGAAGCAGGCGGCACCCCGACGTCCGGCGAAGTCCGTGGCACAGATCCTTTCACCCTCGCACTCGAACTTTTCAACTCCCTTTCATGAGCAAATCAGGCACTTGTTTCCTCGTCGGCGCCGGACCCGGCGATCTCGGACTCGTCACACTCCGCGCCAAGGAGTGCATCGAACTCGCCGATGTCCTCGTTTACGACGCACTCAGCAGTCCCGAGCTTCTCAACTGGACCAAAGCTGGTTGTGAGAAAATTTACGTCGGGAAGAGAGCCAAAGATCACTCACTGCCCCAAGATCAAATCAATGACCTAATCGTTCAAAAAACCAAAGCTGGAAAAAACGTCGTCCGTCTCAAAGGCGGCGACCCAATGATTTTCGGCCGCGGCGGTGAGGAAGCTGCAGAACTTGCTGCAGCAGGCGTGAAATTCGAAATTATCCCCGGCATCAGCTCAGCCATCGCCGGTCCCGCCTACGCGGGAATCCCAGTGACCCACCGTGATCACAACACGCAGCTCACCATTTTCACCGGCCACGAAGATCCGACTAAAGGCTTCAGCTCAGTCGATTACGCGCAGCTCGCCAAAGCTCCCGGCACCAAAGTTTTCTTAATGGGTGTGGCGCGCCTTCGCGAAATTACGGGTGCATTCATCGAGCACGGCGCCGCTCCCCAAACGCCCATAGCCCTCACCCGCTGGGCCACCACCGGTTCCCAGAAAACCATCGTCGGCACACTCGCCAACATCGCAGACATCGCCGAGAAGGAAAATTTCACCTCTCCCGCCGTCGCCGTGATCGGCAACGTGGTGAAGGAGCGCCAAAAAATTAACTGGTTCGAAAAACGTCCGTTATTTGGCAAGCGCATTGTCGTCACCCGCACTCGCGAGCAGGCCGGTGAACTCAGCAAAGCGCTGCGCGACCTCGGTGCCGACGTTATCGAACTCCCAACGATCCGCATAGAAGGCCCACCAGATCGCCACGAATTCGCCGAACTCGTAACCCACGCCCACGAATACGACTGGCTTGTTTTCACCAGCCCAAACGGAGTCGAGCGCTTCTTCGACGCCTTTTTCGCTTCATATGCCGACGCCCGCAGTCTCGGAAATCCACGGATCGCGGCCATCGGCGAGGGCACTGCCACGAAAATCCGCGAGTATCGTTTCGCCGTCGATCTCATCCCCGAGCGCTTCGTCGCGGAAGGACTCATCGACGCCTTCAAGAAGGAGGATATCGAAAACCTCACCATGCTTTGGGTTAAAGCTGCCGAGACGCGTGACATTGTGGGCGAGGGGCTCACAGCGTTGGGTGCTATCGTAGATAATTGCGTCGCCTACCAGACCGTCGCCGAAACTGAAGATCCCACCGGAGCCCGCGCTCGCCTGATAGAAGAAGGGGCGGATTTGATCACCTTCACCTCCAGCTCCACGGCGGAGCACTTTTTCGCACTCGGCCTCGACTGGCCGGAAAGTTGCGCGGCCGCCAGCATCGGCCCGGTCACCAGCGACACACTGCTAAAGCAGGGTATGAAGCCGACTTTCGAGGCAGCGAAGCACGACATCCCTGGCCTCACCGCTGCCATTGTAAAATATTTCCAAGGAGCCCGCTGATAATCTAGGCACATTCCCCATTTGCCTAGATTTCTCGCTTGCGGGTTGAGAACAGCTTTGATTTCTTACGTATTCTTCTATGAGACGCCGCTGTAGCTCAGGGGTAGAGCAATTCATTCGTAATGAATAGGTCGTCGGTTCAATTCCGACCAGCGGCTCCATCATTTTTAATTGAGCGCGTAAATTGCCTGCCGCCAACGTCCGAACGAAGCGGGAATATCTGCTGCCAATGCGTTCGACATTAAGCCGCAGTCTCACTTAGATACAAAAAAGCCACCGGAGTCCATCCGGCGGCTTTTTCAAAATCAATTTTCAAATAGAAATTAGGCAAGTGTGCCTTCTTTTTTCTCTTCTTCTTTTTTATCCTTGTCGCCTTCTTTCTTGCACTTGCCGCAATCTGCGAGCGTGCCTTCTTTCTTGGCTTCTTCCTCTTTCTTGTCCTTGTCGCCTTCTTTCTTACACTTGCCGCAATCGGCGAGTGTGCCTTCTTCTTTGGCTTCTTCTTTATCGCAATCTTTTTTGCACTTGCCGGCTAGTGTGCCCTCTTCCTTGGCTTCTTCTTTATCACAATCTTTTTTGCACTTACCGGCTAGTGTGCCTTCTTCTTTCTTTTCTTTATCACATTTGCCCTTTTCACAATCGCTGGCGAATGCGGTTGGGATGATCATGAACGAGGCGCAAAGCGCGGTGAGGAATAGTTTCATAGGTGTCTTTAGTTGGTTTTGTTGAATTCAAACGCAGGGTTAATTTACCCAGTCATCTGAGTCGCGCCAGTCAAAATTATTCAGAAAAATTCCAACTGCCGCGAAAAATCACCGGATTCATTAAAAGAACTCCGCCGAGAGCGCGATGTTTCTGAGAAAATTCAACATTTCCAACTCTGCGGAAAAGATGATTGGGCTTGGCCCCCTCAGACATCTGTCCTATCTCCCTCCCCCTACCTGTGTCATTTACTCTTCTCGCTACCGATCCTTCGAGCTCCGCCCGCTGCGGTCGCTTGGTTTTACCCCACGGCACCGTGGAAACGCCGATCTTTATGCCAGTCGGCACGCAGGGAACAGTCAAGACACTGCATCCACTCGAATTGGAGCAACTCGGCTCCCAAATCATTCTCGGAAATACCTACCATCTCTGGCTGCGGCCTGGCCACGAATTGATTCGCGACCTCGGAGGCTTGCACGGTTTCAGCACTTGGCAAAAACCCATGCTCACTGATTCTGGCGGCTTTCAAGTATGGTCGCTGGCGAAGCTGCGAAAAATCACCGAGGAGGGGGTCCGTTTCAATAACCATCTCGACGGCTCGAAAATGTTGCTCACTCCCGAGCTGAGCATGAAAATCCAAGGCGCACTTGGCTCAGACATCGCAATGCTTTTCGACGAGTGCCCACCCTATCCATGCGACGAGGCCTATGCATCGAAATCGCTTGCATTGACTACCCGCTGGGCCAAGCGCTGTAAAGACTGGGTCATGGAGCATGAACCTCGCTCGGGCCACGGCAAACAGCAACATTTCGGGATCGTTCAAGGCTCAATTTATGCGGATCTGCGCGAACAATCCGCCCGCGAACTCGTCGAGCTCGGCTTCGATGGCTACGCGATCGGCGGAGTTTCCGTGGGCGAGCCGGAACACGAAATGTTCCGCGCCATCGAAAATGCCGTGCCATTTTTGCCTCAAGATAAGCCGCGATATGCCATGGGACTCGGCACCCCGCCGCAGATTTTGGAAATGATCGCCCGCGGCGTGGATATGTTCGACTGCGTGATGCCTACCCGGATAGCACGCCACGGAATGGCTATGACTCTCGATGGTCCGATCAACATCAAGAACTTAATCCACGCCAAGGACCCGCGTCCTGTTTGTGAGAGCGCTCACCCGCACGTCGCCCGATTTTCCCGCGCCTACATTCGGCACCTTTTTCGCGCCGGTGAAATCCTCGGTTTGCGGTTGCTTTCCTTCCATAATTTGCATTTCTACCTGTCCCTCGTTGCGGGGGCACGGGAGTCTATCGCTGCGGGAAACTTCTCCGCTTACAAAAACTCCTTCATCCAGCGCTACACCCAATCCAATTCATGATGATACCAATCCACGCCCTACTTGCCTCCGCCCCACTTGCTCAAACGCCGTCTGCAGCGGGGGGGATTCTCGGAAGTCCCTTCGTCATGATGGGTCTGATGGTAGTAATGTTTTATTTTCTTCTAATCCGCCCGCAACAACGGCAGCGCAAGGAAATGGCCGCACGCATCGCTTCGCTTCAGTCTGGGGATAAAGTGATCACTACTTCAGGCATCCACGGCATCGTTCACAATGTGAAAGAGCACACCGTGATGATCAAAGTCGCCGAGGGCACCATGCTTGAGTTCGATAAGGCAGCCGTTGCCAATGTCCACAAAAAGGATGTCTTAGCCGCTAAATAACCATCCTAGTTTCATCGATTCCAGATTCTAAACTGCCACTCAACATGCTTGCCGCCACTGCTTTTTACGAAGACCCATTGACCCTGTTTGTCACCGGGCTGGTTCTGATGATTTTATTTTTCTGGTATTTCGCGACCGAAATTGAGCGGCGGAAGCGCAATGTCGGCACCGTGCTGCTAATCGGCATTTGTGCGCTCTGCGTACTGGCCGCCACCCCATTTAAAGAGCGCCTCAAGGGCGGTATCGACATCCTCGGCGGCTCTTCGTTTTTTCTCCGCATCCAACCACGGGAAAGCGATAGCGGCTCGAAAATGCCGATTACCGCTGAGCAAGTGGACCAAGCCATCATCGTCATCGAAAAGCGCCTCAATAGCTTGGGTACTGCCGAACCGATGATCGCCCGCCAAGGCGAGGACGGAATACTAGTCCAAATGCCCGGCGTCGAACCCGAAGAATCTGCCCGCATCCGCACAATCTTGGAAAAAGTTGCCAAGCTTCAACTTCACAAAGTTAGCGTCCGCAATGATGAAGTCGGAGCAGACGGCAAAACTCTTGCCCAACAGATTTTCGAGGGTTCAACGAAAGAACCGGGTTATTTAGCTTTTGAACAAAAAATCAAAAATCAAGACGGCAGTGACTCCAAACGCCCAATCCTACTTAAGCGCGTCGCCGCACTAGGCGGAAAAGATATCGCCCTCGCCACCCCTGCACCACAGCAAGCGGACGCCGTTTCCATCACTCTAAACAGTGACGGAGAGGATAAAATGATCAACCTCACTAAGGACATGAATGCCGGCGATCGCATTGCCATCGTCCTTGATGGCGAAGTCATCAGCGCCCCGGGCCTGAAGGAACACGGACCGCTCGGAAAGCAGTTCCAAATCGACGGACTCAGCGAGCCAGGTGAAGTTCATAATCTTGCCAATGCCCTGATGAATCCGCTGGAAAATTCGCTTGTAGTCGAAGAAGAGCGCACCATTTCCCCCACCCTCGGCAAGGCCGTGATCGAGCAAGGTATCTGGGCCGGCATCATCGGTCTGGCCATTACCTTCCTATTCGTCCTCCTATACTACCGCTTGGCCGGTATCATTGCGCTCTTCGGCTTGCTTGTGAACGGTGTGATCCTTTTCGGCGTGATGGCCATGTTTGGCTTCACCTTCTCGCTTCCGGGCATCGCAGGGATGATTCTAACCATCGGTATGGCCGTGGATGCGAACGTGCTTATTTACGAGCGCCTGCGAGAAGAAATCGAAGCCGGAAAATCTCTCAAAAACGCCATCGCTGCTTCCTATGAAAAGGCCTTCAGTGCAATTTTTGACTCTAACCTCACCTCGCTGATCACCGCCATTATTCTTTTCTGGATGGCCAGCGGCACCATCAAAGGCTTCGCTGTCACTTTAACCATCGGGATTTTGGCTTCGATGTTCTCCGCCATTCTGGTCACCCGCGTGCTGTTCCGTTGGGGAATCGACCTAGGACTCCTCAAAAAACTCAGTTTCCTCAATCTCATCCGCGCGACCAACTACGACTTCCTCGGCAAGCGCCGGACGGCAGCCATGGTTTCCATTGCCCTGGTGGTGCTATCTTTCGCTGCCTTCGGGATTCATCGCGAACGCTCACTCGGCATCGACTTCACTGGCGGCACACTCATCCAATTCCAGTTAGGAAAAGACAAGAAAGTCGCGATTTCGGATGTCGAAAAAGCCCTCGGCACTCTCACCCTAGTGAAGGCCGCCTACCCTCAGGAACAAAGCAATCCAGCCACCGGCACCTTGCTGACCGTTCGTTGTGACTCGAAAGACGCCGCTCAAATCACCACCAAACTGCGCGAAACGATCCCGGCTCTCAGCGAACACAAAGTGGCGGCTGACAGCTCCACCGATTACGTAATTGACAGCAGCAAGGAAGAGGTTTCCCCACTCATCGGCGGAACCTTTCTGACTGAATCTCTGCTCGCGCTTGTCCTAGGTCTGCTAGGCATCTTGGTTTACATCACCGTCCGCTTCGAATTCTCCTTCGCCCTCGGTGGCTTCATCGCCATCCTCCACGACGTAGTGATCTCGGTTGGACTCGTCGTCCTCTTCGGCGGAGAACTCTCACTGATCCACGTCGGCGCGATCCTCACAATCGCTGGTTATTCGATCAACGACACCATCGTCGTCTTTGACCGAATTCGTGAAAGTCTGCTCACTCGTAGCGGCTCGATTAAAGGCATCATGAACGAAGCGATTAACGCCACACTGTCACGGACATTGCTAACATCTGCCACCACCATCATCACTGTCGGGATCCTATCATTCTTCGGTGGATCTTCGCTCAGGGATTTCTCCGTGATGATTCTCATCGGACTGCTCGTTGGCACCTATTCCTCGATTTTTGTCGCCTCGCCCGTCGTGCTCTGGTGGAGCACTCGCAAGGGCAGCGATCTCCGCACAGATGTGCTTGCCACAGAGATCGCAGCGGAAACGAAGGCCGCTTCCGCCTGATTTGTCCATCTACGAAAAAACCTCGCTTCACTTTCGTGATGCGAGGTTTTTTTATTTCTAGATTGTCACTCTGGCCGCGGTGGAGGCGGAGGCGGCGGGGAATCCTGCGGAGAAATTTTCAAGTCGCCATTGCGGTCCAGCAATTCAAAGCGCTCCTCTTGTTCATCCTCCGACAGATCCTTAACCTCAGGTCCGACCCGAAATTCTTCAAACGACAAAGCACCGTCGCCATTCAGATCCAGCCGCGCATTAGTCGATTCAGGCTTACCTGAATCATTTTTCCTTGCCGGGTGTTTACCATCCGGTCCTTTCCGATGCTCCCTGCCGTCGGGACGCTTAAATGCTGGCTCCGGCCGATCTTTCGGCGTGATTATCCCATCTTTGTCCGTGTCCAATCTCTTGAAAACCGCATCCTGTTTATCCGGAGGCAACTTCATAAAAAACCGCCCACCCTTGAACTCTTCAAAACTAATACCAGCGCTCTTGTCGGTATCGAGTTCCCACAGTCGCGCCATCGGCGGGACGTCGCCCTCGCGTGGCTTGCCCATCTGATCAAGCTCGTCTCGGCCTAATAAATCATCTTCATTTTTGTCCAAACGCTTGAACAAGTTCGCCCGCTTTTCCTCGGGTAGATTTGCAATTCGAGGCATCGCGGCGAACTCCTCTTTGGAAATAAAACCGTCATGATTCGAGTCAGCCGCCCGCAAGCCCTCACCAAAAGGTCGCTCCATTTCGCGCCGCTCGCGCTTCTTGCCCGGTGGCGGATCCTTCGGCGGAGCCGGGGGCTGGGCAAGGCACACCGCAGGCAGCAGCATTCCTGTGACAAGTAAGGAAACAGAGATTGTTTTCATGGGCAGTTGACGCTTTTTTAGCTGCGTAACGCGGAGCTAAGACACAAAGAAACTCCGCAGCTCTTAAAAAGTTTCGGTCACCTGTCCGGAAACCCGCAGCTCTCACTCACACACCCGCCATGCATATCCGAGACATCCTTAGCGATTCGAAACCGTCACTCTCCTTCGAATTTTTTCCGCCACGCAGCGCCGCTTCCTGGGAAGAGCTCTATCAAACAATCCGCGAACTCGAACCACTGCGACCGTCCTTCGTTTCCGTCACTTATGGCGCCGGTGGTGGCACCCGCGAGTTGACTCACGATCTCGTTGTTCGCATCAAACAGACGACCACCATTCCGCCCGTCCCCCATCTCACCTGCGTCGGTCATTCCGAACAAGAAGTCGCTGAAATTCTCGCGCGCTATGCCGCAGCTGGCGTTAGCAATATTCTCGCCCTCCGCGGCGATCCGCCACGAGACCAACCTAACTACGACTGGTCGGAAAGTGGATTCCGCTACGCGAGCGATTTAGTCCGCTTCATCCGAAAATTTAACGAATCAGGGAGCCACTCCGATCCACGCGGATTCGGTATAGGCGTGGCAGGCTTTCCCGAAGGCCACCCCGCAACTCACAATCGAATGGATGAACTCGATTTTCTGAAAGCCAAAGTCGATGAAGGAGCAGACTATATTTGCACCCAACTTTTTTTCGATAACCACGACTTCTTGGATTTCCGCGACCGCTGCGATCTGGCAGGGATCCGCATTCCTATCATCGCCGGCGTGATGCCAGTCACCTCACTCTCCGGCATGAAGCGCATGGCCGAGCTCGCCGCTGGTGCGCGCTACCCAGCCAAGCTATTGCGCGCGCTGGACCGGGCAAAATCCAACGCCGAAGCCGTAGAGCGCGTGGGCATCCACTACGCTGCCGAGCAATGCGCCGGACTTCTCAATGCAGGGGTGGATGGCATCCACTTTTACACACTCAATAAGAGCCACGCGACTCGCGAAATCTATCATAGCCTCGGACTTGCTGCCGACGCATAATTCCTAGCGAGCCCCTTGCTGGTAAATATCCTCAGCCTGCTTCAGAGTAATTTCGTAAAGACTGCCTTCGATAGGCACCATAAGCGGAATCTTGGCGATGGAAGCATCCACCGGGAACTGCGAGGCCAGCTTTGGCGCACGCTCAAAAGCATCCGGCGGCAGAGTGATGCGGAACAAGCCCTCGTAGCGCAGCGTATTTGATATGCGATCCGCGGCCTGATCGTTGAGACGACGCATCTCAAGACTGAGTCCCTGACGGTCAAACGATGAAGAGTTCTCCACACCATTCTTCAGCGCTCGTTTGTCTGCTAGAGCTGCCCGGCGCAGGGTTATTTCGGAATCTTTGTCCTTGGTGGAGTTGTCTTCATCTTCACCCTTAAACAACGGTGCACTCTCGGCACCTGCATTTTTCTGTGACGTGGCTTTCGCTTCTTCAGTAGTGGGCAGTCTCACCCGCAGATTTCCTTCGAGAGAAAATAGCTCTTCTGCTTTCAGTTTTAATTCGGTGATTTCTAATGCCCCGCCGCTCGTTTTCATCTGGAATGCACCTTCCCGGAAATCCACCCGATAGTAGTTCCGCACGTAATCGACCACCGAGAGCGCCTTCAGTAGATGAAGTCTCTCCCGCAGACTGATTGTGTCTTGGCCATCCAGCACCACCCGACCGTCGAAGCCAATCCCCTCCGAAGAATTTGTTGATCCCGATAATTTGAAATCTCCAGAAATCGAGCCTTCTACGAAACTCCTCAGAGCCGACGATAAAACGCTATCCAAACCCAGCTGGCGGATTTTTGCGACACCCTCGACCAATGGTCGCTCGCCTCCTGTCACTTTCAGCCCGGAACAATCAATCGTCCCCTGCCCATGCCGAAACTCCGCTTTTTGGAAAACTAAGCCATTCGGATCACAGACCACCACCAAGTTGACGATCTCAACCCTTTGCAACCAGTTCTGCGAAAACGTCCCGCCCGAAAAAGTCAGTTTCAAGCTATCTCCAGCCCGCTGAATTTTGAGAGAACTGTTTTCGATCCCCCCGCGCGTCCGCTCAGAATATCCCCAGCTTACTGATGCATCAACGACTTCCAGCGAATTGATCAGAACCTCTTTTGATTCCTTAAAAAGTATTTTGGCGAAGTTTTGTGCCGACTCCGCATCATCGGCGCCAGCGCGGAGTTCCAAATCGAGTCTCGAAAGCGAGATATTGCCAGTATCCCACTTCCCGGTCAAACCATCGAGAATGCCCATCTTACAATGAATATTCCGAGCCTCCATCGAAGTGAAAAACGTTTCTTTTCCTCCCTTGCACACCAGATTGTTAATTTCAAGTTGACCTCCGACGCGCACGCCCCCTTTAAGCTCAATCTTTGTGGCGGATAGCCCAGACTTGAGCGATCCCGTCAGTTCCTCGCTGAATCGTTTCGTTTCCGTCCGCTTGGCAAGATAGACCCATGTCCCCACTGCCACCACCATCATGAATAGGAACACCCTGAAAATGATACGCAGCAGATGAAACATCATCGTTCCTTTGCCACCACTACCCGTCATCGAATACCGAACCTGAAACCAAAACCCTTGGCTTGCCACCCACTGACTCAGGCGTTCATTAAAATCTTGCGCTTGTTCGACTTCCATAATTCGACTCGCCTTGCGGCCCCGCCAGTAAAACGCTCCACCTACGCTGAAGCGAGGGAAATTTACCCTCGCACAGACACCATCCATCTACTACCACACGCCCCGTGGAATCCAACGACTACAAAGTTCGCCTCGAAATTTTCGAAGGCCCTCTCGACCTCCTTCTCTATCTCATCAAAAAGGACGAGGTGGACATCCACTCCATTTCCATCGAGCGCATCACCCGCCAGTATCTCGATTATATTAACACCTTCAAGCTGCTCAACATCGATCTCGCCTCCGAGTTCATCGTCATGGCCGCTAACCTGATGTATTTAAAAAGCCGGACACTCCTGCCACGTGTGGATCAGCCGCCAGAAGAAGACGCCGAAGATGACGATCCACGCTGGGAACTCATCCGCCAGCTCATTGAGTATAAAAAATTCAAAGACGCTGCTGGCTTTCTCTCCCTCCGGGAACTCGAGCAGGAAGGTCGCTTCGCCCATCAACCCGACACCTCCGACCTGCCCGCCGAGGAACCCGCCACACTCGCAGAAATCTCGATTTTCGACCTCATCCGCGCGTTCCAGAACGTCCTCAAACGCTTCGAGGAGTCGCATGATTTTGGGGATATCATAGACGACCGTTTCACTGTTTCAGATAAAATCGAGCTGCTGCTGGGCCACTTTGCACCCGGAGAGTCCCGCCGCTTTGAAGAGCTTTTCCAGAGCGCCACCACTAAAGCCGAAGTCATCGTCACATTCCTCGCCCTGCTCGAATTGATGAAACTCAACCAATTCGTCGTTCGCCAAAGCAATCTACTCGGCGATATTGTCATTGAAAGACGCGACAACCAATCCGTTGCCGCGCTTGAAGCCGCCGAAGTTGGGGCCGACTACGCTTAAATCAACTCAAACGGAAAACAATCCGTGCCTTCGTTAGATCGTATGGAGACATCTCCATCTTAACCTTATCACCCACCACCAAGCGAATGAAACGCTTGCGCATTTTACCAGAAATGTGGGCAAGCACCTCGTGCCCACTCTCTAATTTCACTCGGAACATGGTTCCGGCGAGAACGGATGAAATTTCACCATCCACCTCCACTGCTTTTTCCTCTTCGTCCTTGGTGGAACGTTTCGGTGGACCATAACGATTGCGATTGAGACGACGTCCCGATTTCTTTGGGCGAGGAGGCATATTGACTTGAGATAATACAAATGGTGGACTGGAAAGTCGCACACGCGGCACTTCGGTAGCTCATCCCATTCGTGCCATCAATCCCAAAAAACACACCTTTCCAGCATTCTCTCTTTTTTCCCCGTCACCCCACGCTTGCCAAGCTCTCCCAAGCTCTTCACTTTCCTTCTCAGCCATCGCATGATGGCATTTATAAAAACCCGCATTATTCTCAACGCCATGTCCGAGATCACTGAAAAAGAACTTCCGCCGAACCTCAAGCCCCTTTGGCTCAAAGCACTTACCGCCGTCCAGACATCCAATTTTTCCTACGGCATTCCTCTGCTTCAAGCTGTGCTCAAGGACGCCCCCGGATTTCTCGAAGGTCGGAAAATGCTCCGCACCTGCGAACTCCAACTTACCGGAAATACCAAGAAAAAAGGCGGCCTCTTCGGAATGTCAGGCGGCGGCATGAGCGTGATGAAACTCCATGGGCCCGCAAAAAAAGACCCCATCGCCACACTTCCTTTAATTGAAAAAGAATTGGAAAAAGATCCTCTCAGCGATCAAGCCAACGACCTACTCTTCGACACCTGCCTCAAACTCGAACTTTACGAGACCGCCGCCTTCGCGCTCGAGACCATCCGTAAAGGCAACCCCGAAAACGCCAAGCTTCTTCATAAACTCGCAGAATTTTACCTCACCCGCGAGCAACCGCTAACAGCCTCGGAAGTTTACAACGACATCATTAAGCACCACCCCACCGACAGTGCGGCAATTAAAGGCTCCAAGGACGCTTCCGCACGGGCCTCCATGCAAAAGCAAAAGTGGAATGAAAACGCAGACATGCGTTCGCTCATGAAAAACTCAGCCGAGTTTGAAGAACTTGAGAAAGCCTCCCGCACCGGCCTCACCCGTGAACAACTCGAAGAGCGCCGCGACAAAATCATCGATAAATACAACGCCGACCCCAACCACCTCGCTACCGTCAAGGATCTGGCTGGCCTCTACGAACAGCTCGAAGACTGGCACAACGCCCACACCTTCTACACTTGGGCGCACTCCCTCAGTAATGGCGATATCGCACTCGCCACCAAGGCCGCGACCATGAACGACCGCGCCCTGGAAACAGACATGAAAAACCTCGAAGTCGCTGCCGCCGCCGATCCGGAAAATATGGAACTCAAAGCCGCACTCGACGCCCGCAAGTCCGACCGCATCGCCGAGCAAGTCCAAGAAGCACAAAAACGAGTCGATCAAAACCCAACTGATCCCCAGCTTCGCTTTGAACTCGGCACAGCCCTCTACAAAGCCGGCGAATACAGCGCTGCCATTCCCCACCTTCAACAGGCAACGCGCAATCCACACATTCGCACCAAAGTACTCCTCACACTGGCCCGCGCCTTCCGCGCCAAAGCCATGTTCGACCTTGCCATCAAACAACTGTCAGACGCTCTCGCCGACCTCGTCGCCATGGACAATACCAAAAAGGAAGTCCTTTACGAAAAGGGCCTCATCCATTCCGAGGTGGGCGACAAACCGTCCGCGCTGGATTGCTTCAAGCAAATTTACGAAGTCGATTACGGCTACCGCGACGTCGCCCAACGCGTGGAAGCATCCTACGTCTAACTCATTCCGAAAAAAGCAGCCCTTCCACTCGGAAGGGCTTCTTTTTTTGTCTCACTGCGCCCAATGCATAGTAAGTCGGACGTCTGGCACCTTTAGATTTTATTTGTAAACAGAAATTCTGAGTGACGCTCAGCGAGGAATCATCGTAATCCGCAGGCGATTGTAGCGATCGTCCGGCCGGAAAAGCCATCCAGGCTGGCGATCCAAGGCTTCGTACCCCGTTAACATGAATTCGGCTAGAAACTGATTGCTGTTCGGATCATACGCTTGCTGGCCCGTATAGTATCCACGGAGACGATATTCAGTATTGTTATCGAAAGAATACCGCTCGCCGGGCGCACCATCCTCAGAAAGCCGATCTGGATTTTTTTTCTTATCCTCGCGCATGATCACCAGCTTAGCCCGATTCCATGGCTGCCTGGGTTGGCGCACATAACCCCAGAAACGGGTCTTTTCCACGAAATAGCGCCGACCATAAAAAAAGTCCCCCGTCGGCTCGCTGGCTATTTTTGAATTCCTCTCCTCGACACTCGGCCCACCCAGATTACCGCCTCCCATTGATGATGGCCCGCACTGAGTCAGCAGTGAACATAACACGCCGAAAGTGATGGTATAAGTTATTGAAATCGTCATGGGCAAAACTAAGAAGACTGTGTCCTTCCGGCAAGCTCCCAAAATGAAAAAACGCCTGGTGAATTCCCTAATTTCCCCACTTGGCAGCCATCCAGGATCACCCACAATTACGCCATGCCACGCATCCTCATCACCCTCGGAGATCCCGCCGGCGTCGGCCCGGAAGTCATCGACCTCGCGCTAGCCTCCCCTCACCTTCCCTCCGGATTTGAAATCGAAATCCTAGGCGACCGCAGCGCCGGAACCCCCGGCAAACCCGACGCCCGCTCCGCCGCAGCAGCTCTTGCTGCGCTAGACGAGGCTGTCCGCCGATTGAAAAATGGCACTGCCGACGCAGTCGTCACAGGCCCCGTTTCCAAAGAAGGTCTGCAATCACTTGGTTTCCCCTTCCCCGGCCAAACTGAATTTTTTGCAAATGCCTTCGGCATCAAAAATTACGGTATGCTGCTCGCAGGAGCCACCCTCACCGTGGGACTCGCAACCATCCACGAGCCACTCGCTAAGGTTGCGAACTTGCTTACCGTTGAGCGCATCGTCCGCATCGGCACACTCACAGCAGAATTTCTCATGCGCCGCGGCATCCCTCATCCGCGAATTGCCGTCGCCGGACTCAATCCCCATGCCGGAGAAAACGGCGCATTTGGCGATGAGGAAATCCGCATCATCCGCCCCGCGATCCACCAACTGAACAAAATGGACATCGCCACTTTCACCGGCCCCGCCGTGCCTGACGCAATTTTCCGCGATGCCGCGCAGGGCGAGTTCCACGCCGTCCTCGCCATGTATCACGACCAAGGACTCATACCGCTCAAGCTGCTCGACTTCGACACTGCCGTGAATGTCACCCTCGGCCTGCCCAAGCCGCGCACCAGCCCGGATCACGGCACCGCTTTCTCCATCGCTGGGAAAAATCTAGCCAATCCGTCCTCCATGCTAGCAGCCATCCGCCTCGCCTGCGAACTCACTTAAAACTCAGCAGATCGCTCACTTTTCTTAAGCTTCATAAGCTTCCACACTGGCGGCATCCCTGCCAGCCGTCATCGACCCACACCGCCGCTCGTCGTAACTGGAAGGTGCCTCTCCCTCAAACTCGGCGGAGATCCTCATCGAATGGTTCGCCTAAAAAACCGAAAATTTTATGCGATCCACAATTATCTCTGAGTCAAAATTACCTGACATTTCATCGGCACATAATCCACTTCTGAGTGCGTAAAGCTCTGCTCGCGCCCACGGCAGCACTGGCTCTGCCGGATACATTTTGGAGCAAATTTTATTTAAGAGGAGGACTCCCCATCCCACCCAGCAATGCGTGTCACACTCCAGAATATGATCCCATCGTCGTGTAATTCACACTTGTTCAAAATTTCATCCGGTCTACCCATCCTGCATGCCTGACGCCACATACGTCCATGATGCCTTCGCGAGAATCGCCGACCGCTACGTGCTAACCAATCACGTCCTGAGCTGCGGCATGGACATTTGGTGGCGCAAAGTCGTCACGGCCCGCATTGGAAAATGGAAGCCAGCGCGCCTACTCGACGTCGCCAGCGGCACCGGCGACCTTGCTTTAGAAATCCAAGACGCATGTCCACAATGCGAGGTGATCGCCTCAGACTTCTGCGCAGAAATGCTCGCTCACGCAACCAGCCGCGGCATGGCCAAAACCATCGTTGCAGACGCATTGCAGCTCCCATTTCGAGACGCAGAATTCGACGTCGTCACAGTCGCCTTCGGCTTGCGGAACATGGCCGACTATCCGGCAGCGCTGCGCGAAATGCACCGCGTCCTCAAACCCGGCGGCCGCCTCTTAATCCTGGATTTCTCCCTGCCCGTCGGCATCTTGCGTGGCCCTTACCGTTGGTATCTCCACAACGTCCTACCACACATGGCCGGTTGGCTCACCGGCCAGAAAGATGCCTACGAATACCTCGGCGGCTCGATTGAGCAGTTCCCATCCGGCAAGACAATGACGGACTTGCTAGAAAATTGTGGCTTTGGAGAAACTGACTTCACGCCGGTCACCCTGGGCGTCGTCACCATTTACGAAGGCACCCGTTGATCCGAGTTGAATTAACTGGGGATCAAATGCTTCACCGCATCCCGCTCTTCTTTGAGTTCGTTGACGGTGAAATCAATTTTCTCTTGGCTGAAGGCATCGATTGGCAGGCCTTGGACAACTTCCCATTTACCATCCGATAGAGTGCGAATCGGCATCGAGGCGATGAGGCCTTTTTCGATGCCGTAAGAACCGTCTGAGCAGACCGCGACGGAATGCCAGTCGCCGACCGGAGTCGGAGTGATGAGGCTTTTCACGGTGTCTAAAGCGGCATTGGCAGCAGAGGCGGCGGAGGATGCACCGCGAGCTTTTATGATGGCTGCACCGCGCTGTTGGACGGTGCTGATGAAGTCGCCCTTGAGCCATGCGACGTGGGAAATCACGTCGGTGACGGGACGGCCGTTGATCTTTGCGTTGGTGAAATCCGGATATTGAGTGGCCGAGTGGTTGCCCCAGATGCAGAGGTTAGTGACCTTGGAGGGGTGGACGCTTGCCTTCTTGGCGAGCTGACTTTTCGCGCGGTTTTCATCGAGCCGGGTCATCGCGAAGAAACGATCCTTAGGCACGCCTTCGGCATTATTCATAGCGATGAGAGCGTTGGTGTTGCAGGGATTTCCAACCACCAGCACGCGGACGTCCTTGGCCGCATTTCTGGCAATCGCCTTGCCTTGGCCGGTGAAAATCTTGCCGTTGATGCCAAGCAGATCGGCGCGTTCCATCCCGGCCTTGCGCGGCACGGAACCGACGAGTAACGCCCAGTTCGTTCCCTTAAATCCTTCGTTCAGGTCCGAGGTGCCGACGACTTCGTGAAGCAGCGGGAAGGCGCAGTCATCGAGCTCCATGATGACGCCTTGGAGCGCGGCCATGCCGGGCTCGATCTCGATCAGGCGCAGGTTGACTGGTTGGTCGGGGCCGAAGACACCGCCCGAGGCGATGCGGAACAGGAGCGCGTAGC
>JANMYL010000096.1:0-17912 GCA_031382045.1 Akkermansiaceae bacterium
TTCGGCAAGTGCATCGAGCGAAAGGCCCGCTGCGGCGAGCTTGGCGGGGTCGGGCGGGATGATGAGTTCGCGTTCGTAGCCGCCACTGCGGTTGACTTCGGCGACGCCTTGGGTGCCGCGCAGGAGCGGCTTCACCGTATATTCCTGGATCTGCCAGAGCGCCATGAGTTGCGCCTCGCGAGTGGCGGGCTTGTCCTTGGCATCCGCCGTGTAGTCGAGGGTGTAGTAGAAAATTTCCCCGAGGCCGGTGGCAATGGGTGCGAGCTTGGGAGTGAGGCCGGGCGGGAGGTCATCAAGCACGCCTTGCAAGCGTTCTGTGACGAGCTGGCGCGTCCGATAGAGATCGACGCCGTCCTTGAAAGTCATGGTGACTTGGGAGAGGCCGAATTTCGAGAGCGAGCGGAGTTCCACCATTTCGGGTAGTCCGGCCATCTCACTTTCGATGGGGAAGGTGACGAGTTTTTCGACCTCCTCCGGCGCGAGCGCGGGGACGGCGGTGTTGATCTGGACCTGTGGATTGGTGATGTCCGGAACGGCGTCAATGGGCAAACGTAGCATGGCCCAAATGCCGACACCGACGAGAATGAGGGTGCCGAGCAAGACGGCCACGCGCTGCCGCATGACGACTTCGAGGAGATGATTCAGCATGGTATGTTAGTTTAGTGTCCGCAGGTGCAGGCTTTTCCTCCGCGAAGGACTTGGAGTTCTGCCATCCAGAGCGACATGACGGGCGTGGTCACGATCTGGTCGCCGGAGTAGAGGCCATCGGTGATTTCCGTGAACTGGCCGTTCGAAGCGCCGGTTTTGACTGGGCTCCGCACGTAAAACGAACCGTTGACGGTGTAAACGAAGCTACCCTCGGCGGTCTTCAACAAGGCGGAAACGGGGACGGCGGCAACCGCACCACTGGCCGGGATTTCCACGGTGCCTTTCAATTGGCTGCCGGGTGTGAGTGAGGCGGTTGAGGCGACGGTGACTTCAAGATCGCCGGGGATGCCGAACGGGACTTTCTCCACGGATTGGACGGTGCCTTTGATGGAGCCGATGGTGATTTCCATGCCGGGCTTGATCGATGAAGAAGCCGGGACGGTGCCGCGTGCTTCGTTAGGCTGGGTGGCGGTGAGATCCAGGGTCATGGCCGAGGCGATTTCCTCTTCGCCGACTTCGGCCACGGTGAAGCCGATGGATTTTTTCATTTCATCGGTGAGGGAAAGGCCTTCGCCTTTTTTAAACTGTGCGCCGTTTTCGGGAGTTTTCTCCGTTGCCTTGGCGGTGGACTCGCTGCACGAGGTGCCGAGGATGGCACAGAGACTTGATAGAATGATGACGAGTGATTTTTTCATGAGCTTACTTGGTTTGAATGTTTGAATCGGCGGAACCGGCGAGTTGTTCGAGATCGAGTGCGGCGCGGAGGACATCGAGCCGGGTGTCGTTGATGGCTTCGGTGGCTTCGAGGTATTTGTCCTGCATCTCGATGTAGGTGCTGATAGGGACCGCACCAAGGCGGTAGTGACGGTCGGCGAGGCGCGCGGCGTCGGCGAAGGTGGCGAGGGAGTCGGGCTTCCAGGCGTTGAGGCGTTTGCGCTGGGTTTCGAGGATCAGCCAGGCTTCGGTGATTTCGCGTTCGACCTCCCGGAAGGTGGATTGAAGCGAGGCCTCGGCCTGCATTCGCCGGGCTTGGCTGGCGGTGACGGCAGCGCGTCCGTCGTCCCACACCGGCAGCGGCATGGAGAGCGACAGCCCGATGACGGTTTCCTTATCTCCTGCGTTTTCCTGGGAAATGGATGGGCCGACGGTGAAGGTGGGATAGCGCTCGTTCTCACTGAGCGCGACCTTGAGGCCTTGCTGTTCCAACTCGGCGCGGCGGACGCGGATGGCGTAGTTGTTTTGCGCGGCTTGGTTGAGCAGATCTGCCAGGGCGGCGGGCTTGGTGGTGGTGAATTCCGTGCGCTTCACTTGCAGTGGCGAGTCGGCGCGGCGACCCATGAGCTGGTTGAGTTCCAGCAGTGCTTTCTGCATTTCCACGGCGGCCTCGCTCGCCTTGCTCTGGACGGTGACTTCCGAGGCTTCGAGGATTTTCGCTTCCAACAGCGGCCCGATGCCACCGGGTTCGCGCTGGACGATAACTTCCTTCACGCTAGTGATGCGGTCCGCCACATCGGCGGCGGCAGCGGCGTTTTCCTGCTGGGTGGCGAGCGCGTAGCCGAGCACCTTGACGCGGGCTGCTAGAAACAAGCGGAACTGGTTCAGGCCGAGTTCGGCCAAGATGATGTCACGGTCGGCAATGGCCTTACGCAATCCGAGACGGCCCGGCCATTCGATGGGCTGGGCAAGAGCGACGGAAAAAGCAACGCCTTCCGTACTGGCATCGCCACCGCGCGTGCGTTTCTGGCCGAGTTCGAGATTGAGCTCGGGATTGGACAAGCGGCCTACAACGCTGCGGCTTGATTTCGCGACTGTGATCTCGGCTTTGTAAAACTTGAGTTCGGGATTTCCCGCGAGTGCTTGAGTGACAAGCCCGTCGATGGTGACGGGAACAGGTGCGGGTTCGGCAAGAGTGACAGACATGCCTAGCAGTAAAAAAAGTATAGTTGTAGAAGAAATTTTAGATGACATCGGATGATGAATGGAACTTTGAGAATGGTAGAAACATTAACGCGAACTCGGATCAAGGGATCGGGACGCGGCGCACTTTTTCGGGAAGTGCAGCAAAAAAGCCATCCTAACAGCGGACAGCTTCACATGGGGTGATACCCCAGATCAAATATTCCAGACTCCAAGCAGCGCCCGCCACTCTCGCGGCAAGTCGGGGCCACGAATCGGCGTGGAGGGAACGAATGGCCGGTCCGCTTCCGTTACCGGACACGGTGGCAAGCACACTTCCAAAATCGGCAGGCAGAGAAATACAGGCGACAGAAGAATCGGAGCTGAAGGTTCCGGGGCGTCCGGCAGTTTCTTCACATCCATGCAGCAATGGCCGTCTTCCTTGCCATCGCAATCCGGGCAACACTTCGGTTTTTCCGAACCGCCAGCCTCCTTTGCATCCCAGCCCGGCAGGAGAACGGCTTCCTCAATGAAACAAACGCGCACCGACGATGCTGAGGCAGGGACCAGCAGGGCCATGCAGAGCAAGAGGAAAGTCGCTGTGATACGTCGAATCACGTTTTATGGGAACTATAGTAAGAGCGCCGCTGCAAGGCTAAATGTTGCGAATCTTTCTCAAGAGGAAAAAGAACCTACCGGGCTCAGGTTTACGGGATACACCCTGCGAGCCAATTTACTCAAAGATCAGGTTGAAGCTGACGATCATTTTTATTTGGTGGGGTTTTCCGGGGCTGCTGTCGTCGTCAGAATCACCCGTGAGACATACGGCTTTCCAAAAAAAGGCGAGTGGTAGATGGTCTTCATCCCTCGTCCCGTCTTGAGAATGGATGCGTCAGCAGGCCGGGTGGCGGTTGAGAAAGTGGTGCGTTTGTTCCAGATGAAGGAGACCGCGGATCCCTTGTTTTCCGGGCGCAAGGTGGCTTCTTTGTTTTGTGCGTCCACGTTCTCAACGGTGCCGCTGATATGGCGGCCGGTGGTTGGCAGCGCTGCCGCAAATGGCGTGGTCGCAGCCACAATGGCAAGCATGAGAATGATTGGCTTTGATGGTGTTTTCATGGTGGCAATGTCGGGTATTTCCAATGGCAAACGTGGTTCTTCAGGCCTTGGTGCTTCCGTCGTCGCCCTTACCGGCCAGGAGCCGCAGTGAGTTCATGATGACCAGGAGGGTGGCTCCCGTGTCCGCGAGAATAGCCAGCCAGAGGCCTGCGATGCCGAGGAAGGCCAGGATCAGGAAGACGGCCTTGATCGCGAGGGCGAAGGTGACATTGAAGCGGATGATACGCAAGGTGCGGCGGCCTAAGATGATCGTCTCGGCGACTTTCGTCAGATCATCCTTCATCAGGGCTATGTCTGCCGTCTCGATGGCAGTGTCGCTGCCAATGGCTCCCATGGCGAAGCCGACGCTTGCGATGGCTAGGGCGGGCGCGTCATTCACACCGTCCCCGATCATCCCGACGTGGGTGTATTCTCGAACGAGCTTGCGGATGTATTCGACCTTCTGGTCCGGCATGAGATCGCCGATGGCTTCGTCGATGCCCGCTTGTTTGGCGATGGCGGAAGCGGTGCGTTGGTTGTCGCCACTAAGCATGATGACTTTTTCGATTCCCGCCGCGTGGATGTGACGAAGCGCTTCCGTCACCTCGGGGCGCAGCGTATCGGCGATGGCGATTATACCGAGGATCTTGCCCTCGCATCCTTCATGCGGAGCATGACCAAGGATGGCTAGGGATTGACCTTTAGCTTCAATCTCTGCCAGAATTGCCTCGATCTCAGGTGTGCAAACACCCGCTTCATGGGCCATCCGATGGTTGCCGATGAAATGAGGGTGGCCGTTGATACTGGCCCGCGCTCCCTGGCCGGTAACAGATAGATAGTCTGCGACGGGTTCGAAATTGAGGTTGCGCGAGTGTGCGGCGTCCACAATGGCGACGGCAAGCGGATGCTCGGAGTGGCTGTTGAT
Organism: Akkermansiaceae bacterium; assembly: GCA_031382045.1. Taxonomy (GTDB): domain Bacteria; phylum Verrucomicrobiota; class Verrucomicrobiia; order Verrucomicrobiales; family Akkermansiaceae; genus Luteolibacter. The sequence continues at coordinate 4,565 of JANMYL010000096.1, forward strand.
CGATGCCGCAAAACGAAGAATTTCTTCTTCAGACAATTCACCAACCTTCGTGATGCCGGTGACCTGCGGTTTGCCTTGGGTGATGGTGCCGGTCTTATCGACAGCGAGGGCGCGAAGTTTTCCAACCACCTCCAGATAGACCCCGCCTTTCACGAGCACTCCACGACGGGCCAGCGCGGTAAGGCCGGAGACAATACTTACCGGTGTGGCAATGACTAGGGCACAAGGACAAGCAATCACCAACAAAACGAGCGAGCGGTAAACCCAATCATTCCACGGTTGTCCCATCAACAGCGGAGGGATGACGGCGACGAGAATAGCGGCGATGAAAACTGCAGGTGTGTAGATCGCGGCGAAGCGATCCACCCAACGCTGGGTCGGTGGCTTTTGTTCCTCCGCCTCGCCGACGAGCTCGATGATGCGCGCGAGGGTAGAATCTCCCACCGCCTTGGTCACGCGCACGGTGAGCGAGCCTTCCTGATTGACCGTCCCCGCGAAAACGGGATCACCCGGAGCTTTATCGACCGGCACGGACTCGCCGGTGATGGGGGCTTGATCGATGGATGAATTTCCCGAGATGACCTCTCCATCGAGCGGGACGCGGCTGCCGCTTCTGATACGGGTTTCCGCGCCGATGGCTACCTCCGCGACGGCTATTTCGCGTTCCGTGCCGTCCGCACCGATGACGATGGCGGTGGGCGGGGAAAGCTCCAGCAGCGCTTGCACTGCACGGCGTGCGCGGGTGGCAGCCCAGGATTCGAGAAGCTCTGATAGAGAAAAGAGGAACACCACCGCAGCAGCTTCCCCGTGTTCGCCGATGATCCACGCGCCGGTCACGGCCACGGTCATGAGCACGTTCATGTCCAGCCGTTTTGCCAGCAACGCCTTCCACGCGGCAGGGAAAACCAGCAATCCGCCGGCTAGGGTGGCCAGTGCGAAGATGACAGTCTCTAGCCACGCCGGGCCGATGTTCATCCAACCCAGGACCAGACCGGCTCCGGTAAGAATGCCGGAAATGACAACCAGAGAACTTTGTGGCAGCGGGCTTTCGTGACCGTGTTCGCAGCCGCAGGATGGAGCAGGGGTTTTGGATTCGGGGTGATGTTCTGCGCTCATGGTTTGGCTGGGTTGTTATTCAATCCTAATATCGAAGAAGCTTGGTTCATCGTGATGAAATTAGATGGATGATTGAAAAGGCACGGAGGTGGAATTTAAGGTTTTACGCGGCCGATCAAAGGGGCGGGCGGTGATAGTATCCCCTTCCGTAAGTTGAAGGACATTCAACAGTTCTCCTTCTAGGTCTGAAACGAGGCGCATGATAGGAACGATGTCTTCACCCAGCTTGCTGGAAGCACCCTTAAGAGCTTCCCGCAGATTTACGAGGTAGTCGAGGGCTTGGGATGCAGCATCCGGCTCAGGCACCCGGCGCAATCGTGAAACCAAATGGTTTACACTGGCGATTACATCACCCACCTCCCTTGCCCGGACCATACAATCCAGATATTCCAAACGTCCGGCCGCTACCCGGCGAAGATGTACGAAAATATGGTCCACTGGCTCGATGACGAAACGCCGGATGACTATGAGGGATGCAGCCCATACGGCTATGCCGATGATGGCGACGTGAAGAAAATGATGGAGGATGAAATTCGCCCAGTCGTCGGGCTTGTCGATGAGGAACTCGATCAGCGTATAGAGAGCCATGCCGAGCATAGCCGCGCCCAGAGTCCATCGCGTGACGGAGTGATGAAGTGAGCGGGAAGGTCCAGCTTGGGCCAAGGAGGAAGGATAGGGCAATGGCATGGTAATAGAAATTCAGGAAAAACTAACGGCGAAAGAAGCCCCTTCCTTCGATGGTTCTCGGGAAGGGGCTATCATTTTACCGGGTTCAGTGGTCGTGGCCTTCGTGGCCTTTTTCTTCTTTCCCGCCCTTTGCGTGTTCGCAGGTGCAAGCGTATTCCGCATTGCCGCAAGGCGGGCAGTTGCCGAGGCCGAGGTTAAACTTCTCGGTAACAGCCTTGGCATCAGGAGTCACTCTGATGGTCAAGACGACGGGCAGGCTTTCTCCTTCGGCCACGGTTTTGTCAGAGACCAGCTTGTCGCCGTCCTTGGTGAAGGCGAGTTTGGTCGGGGCGGAGCGGTCACCCATGACGACGCTGGCAGTCTGCGCGGCGGGTGCGATGACCTTGCCCGCGTCGTCGAGGAAACGGATTTCTATCTTCTTGTCCTTGGTAACGAGGAACTCAACGTGAGGCTCGACGGAGTCAATAATACGACCTTTGTTAGGAGCCTTGATGTCCGCAGCGGCGGCCAGGGTCAAGCTGGCGACAAGTGCGGCGAGGGTTATGATTCTGGTGTTCATATTGTTTGTTTTCTATCAGTTTTGGTTTGTGTTTAGCAGAGGCCGATGCGGCGGCACGTCATTCGGACGTGCCGCCGCATCGGAAATTCAATGGGAGGCGGAAGATTCCTCTTCGATGGATTTAGCCGCGGCCTTGCGGCCTATCAGCCAGAACATCGCCGGGGTGATGGCCATGTCTAGGAAGGTGGAGGAGATGAGTCCACCGACGATGACGACGGCGACGGGGTGGAGGATTTCCTTGCCGGGTTGGTCTCCTGCGAGCACGAAGGGAATGAGTGCGATGCCAGCGGAGAGCGCCGTCATCATGACGGGGACAAAGCGTTCCAAGGTGCCACGGATGACCATCTTCTTGGTGAAATTCTCTCCCTCGTGCTGCATGAGATGCAGGTAGTGAGAAATCATCATGATACCGTTTCTGGCAGCTACGCCACCGACGGCGATGAAGCCGACGAGGGTCGCGATGCTGATATTATTCAGCTTAAAGTAGGTAAAAACCAAGCCGCCCATGATGGCGAGCGGGATGTTGATCAATACCTGAAGCGCAAGCGAGGCGCTCTTGAAGTAACCATAGAGCATCATGAAGACAGCGATGAAGACGACCGAAGAGAAAAGCACGATGCGCTGCGTGGCTTCCTTCTGTGCCTGGAACTCGCCCTCGAAGGTGATGAAATAACCTTCCGGCAGTTTCACCTTGGCAGCGACCTGTTCCTGTAACTTTACGACGAGGTTGGAAACGTCTCTAACTGTCGGCTTGATGGCGATGGCAAAGCGGCGCTGGCTGTTTTCCCGGAAGATCACGTTGGGTCCCTTCGCCTCACGCACATCGGCGATGAGTGAAAGCGGGACGTGTTGGTTCGCGGATACCTGGATGGGCAACTGGGCGATTTTTTCCGGAGAATCCCGCCATTCCAAAGGCAGGCGCGTGACCAGATTGATCGCACGCTGGCCGTCCCGCAATTCTGCAACTTCCTTGCCGCCGACGAGGGCGGAGAGTTCCTCGTTCAACTTGCCAGGGGCGATGCCGTAGGCAGTCGCGCGATCGCGGTTCGCCTCGATGCGGAGCTGCGGAATCGAGGATTGCACGTCCAGTTTCGCATCTTCGAAGCCGGGAATAGTTTTTGCCACAGTCTGGATCTCAACGCCGATCTCCCTTAGCTTAGCGAGATCCGGGCCGAAAACCTTCACCGCTACCGGAGCCGAGACACCGCTGAGCATGTGACCGATGCGGTCCGCGAGCGGCCCGCCGACGACCGCGAACACGCCGGGCACGGTGCGGACCTTCGCGGTGAGTTCCTCAATAATTTCCTTGCGGGAGCGGCCACTTTCTTCCGTGAAATCGACATCGAACTCGGCGGTGGAAACAGGCACGACGTGGTCGCCTCGCTCTGCGCGACCGAGACGTCTCCCGACTTGGCGGACGCCTTTCACCGAGAGGATCTGCTGCTCGATCACGTCGGAAATACGGTTCGTTTCCTCCAACGAGGTTCCGGGTGCGGAGGTGGCTGCTATGAGAGCGGTCTCTTCCTGGAACTTGGGCAGGAAGTCCTTGTTCATGATCGGATAGAGTGAGAACGAGGCGATGAGCAGGATAAGCGCGACGGTGAGGACCATCACGGGTTGGTTGAGTGCCCAGCGCAGCAAGGTATGCTCCAGCAGCCATTTCAGCCCTCTCACGAAGCGCCCGTCCTTGTGCTCATGGCTGCCCTTGGGATTGAGGAGGAAGGAGCAAAGCACGGGGATAACCGTCAGTGAGACGACGAAGGACGCGATCATCGAAATGATGGTGGCGATGGCGATGGGAGCGAAGAGCTTGCCTTCCACGCCGGTCAGGCCAAGCAGCGGCAGGAAGACGAGGATGATGAGCACGGTGGCGTAGAGGATGGAGTTTCTCACTTCTCCAGAAGCCTTCGCGATGACCGCTAGACGCGCGTGGGGTTTTTCCAAAGCAGCGTTTTCCCGCAATCTTCGGAAGACATTTTCCACATCGACGATGGCGTCATCCACCACCATGCCGATGGCGACGGCGAGGCCGCCGAGGGTCATTGAGTTCACGCTGATGTCCATTCCAAGAAAAACGAGCATGGTGATGCCGAAGGACATCGGCATGGCGGTAAGCGTGATGATGGTGGTGCGGAAATTTAGTAGGAACAGGAATAAGATGACTGTCACCATGATCGCGCCGTCGCGGATGGCTTCCATGAGGTTGCCAATGGCGTGGTCAATGAAATCCTTCTGTTGGAAAAGCAGAGTGGTGCCGACACCTTTGGGCAGCGTCGCATCCAACTCAGCGAGTGCGCCCTTGATCTGCTCAGTGAGTTTCCGGGTGTCGAATCCGGGAGCCTTGGTGATGGACATGATCACGCCGTAAGTGGGCGAGGTTTCCGGACTCTTGCTGACGGTGGCATCGCCTCGCATCGGCTCAATGCCCCAGACTACCTTGGCCACATCCGAAATGGCGATGGAGCGTTCGTTGGTTTTTTTGACGACAGTGTTGGCGATGTCACCCAGCTCGACGGTCATGGCAAGGTTTCGCACCATGATTTCGGTGGGGCCGGTGTTGAGAAATCCGCCAGTGGTGGTGTTGGTCGATTCTGCAGCGGCTTTTTCTAATTCCTCATAGCTGACGCCGAGCGCTTGCATCTTGTAGGGATCAGGCTGGATTTCGATCTGCCTGACGCCGCCGCCCATGTTAAGAATTTCGGCGATGCCGGAAATGCTCTGGAGACGGCGCTTGATCGTCCAATCCGCGAGGGACCGGACTTCGCTGGGCGGCATGTAGCCCGGCTCACCCTCCTTGATGGTGGAACGGACGCCGACGAGCAGGATTTCTCCCATCAGCGAGGCGACGGGTGTCATGAAGGGTTCGACGCCTGCGGGCAGTTGCTCGCGCACACCTTGGAGTCGCTCTTGGACCAGCATCCGAGCCTTGTAGATGTCCGTGTCCCAGCCGAATTCGGCATAGACGAGGGAGAGCGAGACGTCGGAATTGGACCGCAGGCGGGTGAGGCCGGAGACGCCCATCAACGCGCTTTCGATGGGCTGGGTGACGCGGGTCTCCACTTCCTCCGGTGCGAGGCCGGCGGCTTCCGTGAGGATGATGACCGTGGGCTTGGTCAAATCCGGCAGCACTTCGACGGGAAGCTGAGTGGCGGTGCGCAGGCCCATGACCATGAGCAAGAGTGACACGCAGATAATGATCGCTCGGTTTGCGAGCGACCAATGGATCATTTTGTTCAACATGGGTCAGTGTTTTCCCGAGTTAGAGGTGGAAGGAGTGGCAACTTCGTCATCGGCCGGAACACCGCGCATCTTGGTGAACAGGGAAGCTAACAGCAGCAGGAACAAAATGCCGCTTACATATATCCAGACACGGCTGGCCCCACCAGCAGTCTCCGGAGGCAATCCGGAAGCGGCGCGTTTCTTGGCATCCATTTCCGCCTTTTTTTCCGGTGTCAGCTCGCCGCCGTCTTCGGCGTGTTCGTGGCCGTGGGCTGCGTCGAGCGCTTCCTTTAGAGAGACGCCACCAGCCCCGCCGCCAGCGAAGGACAGGGAATAGGCGCCTTTGGTAACCACCTCATCGGCTGGAAAAAGGCCTGCAATAATCTCAGCGAAACGATCGTTCATCTGGCCGACCTGCACTGGCGTTTTGATAAAAGCGTTTGGCAGGTCGAAGTGCTTGACGTAAACGAAGCGCCTGCTGGCCTCCCCTTGAAGCGCCGACCGGGGAACTCCGATGACGTTTTCACGCTTGCTGAGGACGATGGAAAACTCGGCCCGCATGTCAGGACGCATCTTTAAGTCCGGATTGGCCACCTTGAAAATAGCGTCGATGGTGCCGCTTTCCCGATCCGCCGAGGTGCCGAAACGAAGCATCACGCCATCTAGCGACTTGTCGCCGAGCGCGGCGACGCGGATGTGTGCCTTGGTTCCTGGCGCGAGCTTGCCGGCCTGATCTTCGGGCACACGGGCGATGGCGTAAACTTCTCTCAGATCTGAAATATCCAGCAGCTCCTTGTCCGGCTCGACAGGCTCGCCAATGCGAATGTGCGACTCGACGACCAGACCACCGAGAGGTGCCTTCAATTCGATGACGGGCGGCGGGTTCCCCGGTTGGCGGCTTTCCACGCGGACAAGGATTTGATCCTTTTCCACGGTGTCGCCCTCGTGTGCTTCCAAGCCGATGACCCTGCCGGAAATACGGCTACTGAGCACGCCGTGGCGTTCTGGGATTTCAGCGATGCGACCGAGGGCGAAGACGGTTTCTTCGAAGTCCGATTCCTCGGCTTCGACGGTCTCGATGCGGAGGTTTTTCACGCCGGTCTCGTCGAGGACGATGGTGTCCGCGTTGCTGGCGGCATGGAGATTTGTAATGGAAAATAGCAGGGCAAATAGAAGTTTCATTTGAGAAGAGAGTTATGGTTTTGCGAGTGCTGTCTCGTGACGCACGCGGGCGAGGTGGAATTCGAGCCGGGCGTCGAGCCGGGCGGCGGCGAGTTGCAGGCGCTTTTCGCGGGAGCGGAGGACGGATTGGATTTCGCCTTGGGCGTTTCGATAGGCCTCTTCGGTAAGCTTGGTTTGCTCGTCCGCGAGTGGGAGTAGGGTATCGTTGATCTCACCGATCATTTTTGCCCACTCCTGCATCTCAGCTCGCGCGGCTTCTGCCTCCAGACGGATTCCGCGCCCCAGGGCGATGGCTTCCTTTTCCTTACGAATTTTTTTTGCCTGAGCCTCTTGAATCGCGCCCTCGTTCTTATTCCAGAACGGCAACGCAATTTTAAAACGCAGGCCGATGATGGCTTCATTATCGTAGCCTTGTGGCGCGTCTTCGGTGCGCTCGGCGGCGGCGAAAATCCCGCCTTCCACGTCATCATAGCGTTTCGCCTGTTCGAGTGTCACGCCTTGCGCAGCGGCGAGGGCTGCGAGCTGGGCGGCTTGGAAATCTGGGCGCCGTGATGGATTTGCCGTGGTCCCTGGGAGCGTGGCTTCGGGTAGATTACCACCGACACTGAGAGCCTCGCCCGGGCGAATTCCGAGCAGGGGCTTGAGCTGACCGATGAGAGAGGTCTCCTCGGCGTCGAGCTTACGGGTCTCAAGTGCGAGGCTGGTGGCTTCGAGTTTTGCTTGGCCGGCATCGAGTGGTGAGCCTTCACCAGTAGCCGCGATTCCTGAGAGAAAATCGGCGAATTCCTTAGAAACGGTGGTTTGCTCGCGGAGCAACTTGCGGCGCTCACGCATGGCGAGGATTTTCACCACAGTCTCGCGAGCTTGTCCGGTGAGCAGGCGCTCCACCTCGCTGACTTCGGCCTCGGAGGATTTTAGCTCTGTGAGAGAGACATTCTTTTCCAATCGCAGTCGGTCAGTGATCGGAAAACGTTGGGAGATACCGACTTCGAATTTCCCCTCGCGAAAGCGCGAGTTGTGTTCGAGGCCAGTCTCTATCTCCGGATTCGCGAGGCGACCGGATTGATTCATGCGGCCGAGCGCCTCTTGGATACGGTGGCGGGCGGCCGCGAGATCGGGATTTTGGGCGCGGATGCGGTCGCCGATGCTTGAAAGCGAAACGACGACCGCGGGTTCGGCGCGGAGTGGAATGGCCATGGTGGCAAGCGCCAGCAGGGCCGTGGATAAAATTTTGGACATGATATATTTGAGTAAGAAAAGATCCGCACGAAAAATGTACGGCATAGAAACAGTTGATCGAATCATTGATCCCGGGACGACCAAATGGCGGCGGACGGGAAATAACGGCGTGCCTCAAGGGCACACCGGAGCACGGCTAACGCGCGCTCAGATCAACGGCGGTTTTTCCGAACCGAGAAACGGCGCCTCGGGCGGAATCTCGCTCTCATGGAGAACGCCTAATAGAGATGAGCCGGGAACCCCAAGCTTACGATTGAGGTGGTTCTCAACGGTCAAAGGCTGTGCCTGCCCGCAGCAACCAAAGTGATGATGGTGATCTATCGGACAGCCGTCACCATCGTGGTGATGATCCACCGGAGCGGGTGCGTCGTGATGATCTTGGCAGCAGGAATGTACCGCTTGGGCGCAGACCGCGGGCCTGACGAAATCAGCAGCGAGGACGCGAACATTGAGCCCGGTCAACGTGCAAATCACCATCAGCCATGTAAGAAGCAATCGCATCAACTCTCATACACTCAGTGAAGTATTCAATAAATTCAAGAGAAAATCTCGAACAGAGGACATTGCGAATTTCGCCCATCTGGGCCTAAATCTACGCATGTCCGACAGTATCCCCACCCTCGAAACCCGCGAAGAAGTCATGTTTTTCGACACCGACTGCGGCGGCGTCGTCCACAACCTCGCCTACCTGCGAATGATCGAAACTTGCCGGACCCGGCTCGCCGCGCTGATGGGCATGGACCTGCCGACGATGACTACCACCCAAGTTTACCCAGTGGTCACTCGCACCGAGATCGATTACAAGCTCCCGGCCAAGCTCGGCGACTGGCTCATCATCCGCGGCCGGCTCGCGGATGTGTCGCGCGCCCGTTTCTGGTGCACCTTCGAAATGATCCGCGAATTGGACGGCGCACTCCTCGTCACCGCCCGCCAAGGCCTCGCCCTCGTCCAAATGCCAGCGGGCAAGCCGATGCGCCTCCCCGCCGAATGGGCGCAGCGCTGGGCATGAGTGAAACGCAAGAATCGACAGCCGCGCCTGTTGCGCTAAGTTTCCGGCGAATGAATTTAAAGGAACTCGGCTGGAACCCGGAATTAGAAACTGCCCGCGCGGCCTTCACCGGAAAAGGTTGGGTGCCCGCACGGCTAATCCGCGAGACGGTCATCAACTACAGCGCGTTCCTCGCGGACGGCGATGAAATAGACGTCATCCTCTGCGGCCGCGTCTGGCACGAGGCCACTTGCGATGCGGATTTACCCGCCGTCGGCGACTGGGTGATGGTCGAGCTCGGCGATGAAAATCAGCCATCTGTCATCCGCGCGATGCTGCCGCGGCGGACTTGTTTTTCCCGCAAAATGCCGGGCAATAGCAGCCAAGCTCAAGTCATCGGCGCAAACATCGACCTCGTCGCCGTGGTCACCGACGCAGGCCCGGACTTCAACATTCGCCGGATGGAGCGCTACTTCATGCTCATCGGTCGCAGCGGGGCAAAGGCGGTGGTGCTGGTGAATAAATCCGACCTTTTTCCCATCGAGCAAAGCCAAGCCGCCGCCGCAGAAATCGCTGCATTGTGGGATGGTGCGAGCGTCCACGTCACCAGCGCGGTGAGCGGCCAAGGCCTCAAGGTGCTCAAGAAATACATCAAAAAGGGCATTACTATGTGCATCGTCGGCTCCAGCGGTGTCGGTAAATCGACTTTGGTCAATCAGCTCTACGGCGAGGACTGGCAGTGGACCAGCGAGTGCAACGAAATCACCGGCAAAGGCCGCCACACCACCACCTCCCGCGAACTTGTCCCACTGCGCAACGGTGGCATGCTCATCGATAACCCAGGCATGCGTGAGATCCAGATGTGGACCGACGAAGCGACGTTGCGCGACAGTTTCGCCGACGTAGAAACTCTAACTGCTGAGTGCAAGTTCTCCGATTGCAGCCACCGCAAGGACGCCAAGTGCGCCATCCGCGCCGCCGTGGAAGCCGGCACACTCGATCCCGCGCGCTATGAAAATTTCCTCAACTTAGAGAACGAAATCGCCGCATTGAAGAAGCGCTCAGAGAAGCGCCAAATGGCCGTTGAGCGCTGGGCCAAGCGCAACAGCGTGAAAGCGCGCAACCTAGCCGATAGAATTCAGCTCGAAAAAGATCACCGCGGCGACGTGTGACAAGGAGGCAGACTGACGGCCTTCGCAGCGGTTTTCCGTCCAAGATTATTTAAGCCCATCTCCGCCATGTCGATCCCCGCCCAAATGCTTCTCGCCGCCAACTCTCTTGGCCTCACCCCCGGCGGCGTGGTCATCTGTCCTGACCCGGAAAACGCTCTCTATAAAATCTTCACCACCTCCGAGCCCGCCGCCCTCATCACCCTCGGCGGACATCCCGCGGACCCGGCGGCAGATGCCTCCGCCCTCTTCTGGAAATCCATCGCCGACCACTTTATCCGCGCCCTCTGCCAAGTCCCGGAATCCAGCACCACGCCACTAGATCTGCCTCTGCCAGACTACTCACAATTCGCCACCTGGGCCCTCAACGCCCCGCCCATGCCCGGCGCAGAATACCTCTCGCCCCATGTCTTACACGCTCTTTGGCAGCGCCTAACCGATTGGGCGCTTGCCTAGATTTCCCGAGAAAAATCCGTCGTCGCCTTCCTCCAAAAACACGCCCCCGCTTGGTCCCGCGTCGGACGTGTTACCCTGCATCTCGCCGAGCAAAAAAATGACCCAGATTTTCCATTTGCCTTCATGGCATCCTACGCATCCGGCCTCTCACAATCCGGCCGTCTCACCCAAATCCCACTCGGCAAGGCCCTTCAAGAATACGCCGGCACAAAAAATAAAACTGCACTTCTCAAGCTCCTCACTCCTCTCCACACCGCCGGAAAAACCTGTCCGCTCATGGCTTCGCTTGTCGAGACCGGCGATGTCTTCCACCCGCTCGCCTGGACTCCGCCCGAAGCCTATCAATTTCTCCTCAACATCCCCACCTTTGAAGACGCCGGACTCCTCGTCAGGCTTCCGAACTGGTGGCAAAAGCGCGGCAAGCGACCACAAGTCGCCGCCACCATCGGCGAAAAAAAAGGCACCACCGTCGGTCTCGACACCCTTCTTGACTTCAAACTCGACGTCGTTATCGACGGTCAAAAACTAACTGCCAGTGAAACCCAGCAGCTCCTAGCAGGCTCCGATGGCCTCATTTTCTTCCGTGGCCAGTGGATCGAAGTGGACCGCGAGAAACTCCGCCAAGCGCTCAGCCACTGGAAATCCATCGCATCTAAAGACGGTATTTCCTTCATCGAAGGCATGCGCTTACTGGCCGGCGCACCCGCCAATCTCAAGAACGCCGCCGAGCTTGAAGAACACCGCGAGTGGGCCTTCGCACAAGCTGGCACCGAGCTCGAGGAAACCCTCCGTCGCCTCACCACTCCAGATGCCGCACCACCGCCGCCCGGCCTCCGTGCCACCCTCCGCCCCTATCAGGCGCGCGGCCTCGATTGGCTCTGGTTCTGCGCACGCACGGGACTTGGCGCGTGCCTCGCCGACGACATGGGCTTGGGCAAAACCATCCAAGTCCTCGCCGCCCTACTCCGCAAAAAGCAAGAGATGCCCAGCAGTCCGCCAAGCCTGTTAGTTGTTCCGGCTTCGCTCATCGGCAACTGGCAGCGCGAGGCCGCCCAATTCGCGCCCACCCTGCGCCTCCACATCGCTCACCGCTCAGCCGGAGATACAGAAAAGCCCTGTCCCGCCGCCCTAGCCGTCACCGATCTCGTCATCACCACTTACGGCATGGTCTCCCGCCTCGACTGGCCAGCCGCCACCCGCTGGAGCTGGGTCATTCTCGACGAAGCCCAAGCCATTAAGAACCACAGCTCAGCCCAAAGCAAAGCCGTCCGCAAACTCCAAGCCACCACCCGCATTGTCCTAACAGGCACGCCAGTCGAGAACCACCTCGGCGATCTCTGGTCGCTTTTCGATTTTATCAACCCAGGATTGTTAGGCAGCTCCAGCCAGTTCGCCACCTTCGTTAAGCAAATCACTAGCAATAACTCCTCCCACTTCGCTCCGCTGCGCCGCCTCGTCTCCCCCTACATTCTACGCCGCCTCAAGACCAACAAATCCATTATCTCCGACCTCCCAGAAAAAACTGAAATAAAAGTCTTTTGCGGCCTCACCCCCGCCCAAGCGAAACTCTACCAACTAAACGCCAACACCCTCGCCAAAGACCTTGAAACCGCCGACGGCATCCAGCGCCGTGGCCTCGTGCTCGCCTACCTCACGCGCTTCAAGCAAATCTGCAACCACCCCGACCAACTCACCAAGTCCGGTAACTACGATTCCTCCAATAGCGCCAAGTTCACCCGCCTTGCAGAACTCTGCGCGGAAATCGCCTCACGCGGCGAAAAAGCCCTCATCTTCACCCAATTCCGCGAACTGACCGATCCGCTAGAGTCATGCCTAGCCACTGTTTTCGGTCGCCGCGGCCTCGTTCTCCACGGCGGCACGCCTGTCAAGGAGCGCCAAAACATGGTCGAGAAATTCCAGCGCGACGACGGCCCTCCCTTCTTTGTACTCTCCCTCAAAGTCGGCGGCACTGGCCTTACTCTAACTGCGGCTTCCCACGTTATTCATTTCGACCGATGGTGGAATCCCGCAGTCGAGAACCAAGCCACCGACCGCGCCTTCCGCATCGGCCAGAAACGCAACGTCCTCGTCCACAAATTCATCACCACCGGCACCCTCGAGGAAAAAATCGACGCTCTCATCACCGAAAAACAAGACACAGCCGACGCCATCCTAACCGGCGGAGCCGAAAAAAAACTCACCGAGATGAACAACGCTGAGCTACTCGACTTCGTCCGCCTGAGCCTCTAGCAGGGAGTTTGTCGAACCCTATAGTTAGAGCGATCATTTATCTCCTCTCTCTGACGCCCGCGTTTCCGAGCACAATGAAGAATACCCTGCAAACACATGACTTGTTCAAGCATAGCCTTGCGAAATCCGACTCAACAACCCTGCACTCCCAAGAACCGACAGCACGGCCCGTCCTGTAATTTCTGCAGTAGCTTCAAGCGCTGACAGACCATTTTCTAACCTTCGTCCGCAACATTATTTTCTCACTACCACATTACCTGATATTACATCCTAACGATAACCGAATTGATCACCTCGGACAGGTCTGGCAGACTCTGCTGAGGCGTCAACTTTCAGACACGGAGGATTTTTCCCGGTATATATTGTCCTGCATCGCCTTGAGCGTAACGGCGGCATGATCGCACTCACTTGTGATGCAAGCACTCCGGCGAAATTTTCACTTTATCCGCAGTTAAGGGTCCAATCGAGCCTGTTTTCTGGCCA
>JANMYL010000101.1:0-2949 GCA_031382045.1 Akkermansiaceae bacterium
ATATGCAAGCGGTCCGATCCACGCGAACGAGAGAGCGATGATTGCGCAAATATTAGTTTTTAAATGTAAGTCTTTCAAAGTGCGAGAGGCAAGGAGTCGTAAATTGCGAGAGACAGGAGAATTTAGAGTGGAGCTCATTGGATCAAACATACTCCCATGAACGCTGGCATTTAGCAAAACGGGAGATTTTAAAAGCCTATATTATTTACCTTGATTCTCCCGAGCAGCTTTGCGGAGATTTTAGCAACAGTCTAGCGCCCGTGATGATGATGGCTGGCGGCAGCAGAGCTTCACGTGATCCGGAATACTTGAGGCTCCGCTCGTGCTTACGGTGGCTCAGGCTTTTCAAAATCGACAGTCGCAGCGAGCGAGTCTTTTATCATAGGATCGAAACAACAAAATAGCAGAATACCTTTGATCTTCCAAAATTAAGTCAACCCAGATATTACTTAGATTCACCAATAATGCGTGTATCTCATTGCTTATGAGAATACACCCGAAGGGACTCGAACCCCTAACCTTCTGATTCGTAGTCAGACGCTCTATCCAATTGAGCTACGGGTGCCTTGCGGCTTGCGTGGGGCGGAAAGAAGCCGATTTTTCCAGCGGCTGTCAAGAATTTCGGCACTAATATTTCACAAATGACCGGAATATGCTGTGATCTGACGGCTTTGGCGGAGGAATCGGGCAAAAAATAATGACTTCCTGCAATGAGGATTGCTGAGGGGTATGCTTAGATTGCTAGAATTTGTAGGTGAAGCAGGAGCACGGAAAACTGGTGGCGGACAGGGAGGCGAAGGCTTGGATGCCTTTTCTGTGGATCATTGCAGCGAGTGCATCGGCGCATTTGTGGTGTCTGGGGTCTGGGTTTTTTCTCGATGATTTCCCGGGTATTGTGGACAACGATTCGGTTCTAAAAGGGGATTTGACGGGAACTGGCTGGAATGCATGGACTTGTCTTGGCTACCTCTTTCAATACCGGCTGTTTGGGATGTCACCAGTGGGATTCCATGCAGTTAACTGGGTTTTACACACGGGTGTGGCTTGTGTGTTGTTCGGCTTCGGGAGGGATTTTTTGCGTGACCGTGGGCCCGCAGGTGTGGCGCTTTTTGGGGCGCTGTTGTTTGCAGTGCATCCGCTGGCGAGTGAAATTCCAAATTACGCAAGGACTCAAGATTTGGCATGGGTGACGCTTTTTTCGTTGCTGGCGGCTTGGGCGACACTTGGATTTCTGCGGGACGGCGGTTGGTGGAAATTGGCAGGCTGCGTCGTTTTCGTGCTGGGCGCTACGTTTTCAAAGGGGCCGGGATTGTTTCACGCGCTAATGCCGGTCGGTGTCATGGCGTTGGTCTTTTTTCAGCAAAAGCATTTCAGTCTGGTTCGAAAATATCCGTGGCAGAGTGTCGGAATCTTGGTGTTCGCTCTTATATTTCTGTGGGTGGTCGGACGCTTGGACACGCGTTTGGACTCACTCGAGCAGTGGACGGAGTCGCGGTTCATCGGCCACGCATACACGCTTTCCCGGGTGTTCTGGGAATTTGCTTGGCGCAGTGTGATACCGGTGGGCTTGAGTGCGGACCATCACATAGCGGAGACGCTGGTGCCGCCCGGATCGCCATTTTGGAATATCCCTGACAAAGGTGCGATGCTTTCGGCGCTGGGTTTTCTGGCCATCGCTGCCTTTAGCCTAGTGCTCGCGTGGCGGAAATCGACGCGCTTGCTCGGCGTTTGTTTATTTCTATTCATCACGACGATTCTGTTTCGTGTTTTCTACGCTATCCCAGAATTCATGCCGGAATACCGGATCTATCCCGGGTTGCCGTGGTTTTGTCTGGGGGCGGCCATTGCCTTAGCGGCTGCTTGGCGGGCTGTGTGCGGCGGGATTTCCCCACGACTGCCGGCGGCACTGCTGTTGGGGATTTTGATGTTGCTCTCGGTGAAGCGGGCGTTTCTATGGCACGATCTGGACCGGCTGATGGCGGATGTGCTAAAGCAATACCCGACGCAGGCGCGGGCTTTGTGGGAGCTGGGTAAGCGGGATATTTCTCGGGGAAACTGGCATTCGGTGATCGACCGGCAGCGCAAAGTGTGGCCGGTGGTGGCCGAGAGATTTCATGCGAAAAACCGTCTGCTCGCCCCAGCGCGGGAGTTGCCCACCGGACATTTCGCGTTGGCGGAAGTCGCCTGTGCTGGACGTTACGCCCTAGCACTTGCCCACCAGGAAAGCCCGGCCATCGGTCTGCGGGAGATCAATCGCCTGGAAATATACATGAAGCGACTTGGCCTTGATCCGAAGGCGCACGCGCTGCATTGGAGCTACTTTTCCCGCGATAAGGGACTCGTCTTGGAGCTGGCCGGAAATTACGCGGCCGCAGCGGAATGCCTGCGCGAGAAGAATATCTCCGGTCTCCGCCAGCGCGATCTGGAGCGCGTGGAAAAGAAGCTCGCAGCGCTCAAGCAAGGTTTGTGAAAACCGGTCGCGAGCTTATCTGGAATCCCGGATCACTCGGGTGCGAAGTCCTTGTTTTAAGGTTTTTCTGTCTGTCAACTTCGCGGCATCCATGAGAATAGGAATTCCATCAGAAGCGGTCAGAGCAGACTCGCTGTGCCACTCGAAATTAGTGGGTTGTGGGAGATGACAGCGGAAATCGTAACTCAGATCCAAAATAAGAACTTGATCTCCCAAAACGGGTTCCGCGCAAAACGATACAATGGGCTGGTCCTTTTCGCCGAATAGTTCAAACCGAGTTTTCATTCCGGATTGAGTTAGCAGCGATACCTTTACCAAGGGTGATTCCGGCACGGCGGCATCGGCGAGCCAAACTGCACATTCAATCGTCGCGGAAGTGCTCCCGCAACGGATTGTTGTGAACAATACCTCAATCAAATCAACAATTTGAGCGCTTTCGCAATCAACAACAAGCCTTTCAGCGACAGGGTCATATGCCA
>JANMYL010000166.1:0-10920 GCA_031382045.1 Akkermansiaceae bacterium
AGAATGATCATTCGCTTGCATCGCCCGGATCGCTTGCCTAGCTTCCGCCCGCCGTGCCGATTACTGCCATTCTAGCCCTTGAAGATGGACGCTGTTTCGAAGGATCTGCCTTCGGAGCCACCGGAACCACCACCGGAGAAATTTGTTTTAACACCTCGATGACAGGCTACCAGGAGGTCATCACCGATCCCTCCTACCGTGGCCAAATCGTCGCGATGACCTACCCGCAAATCGGAAATTATGGGGTCAATCCCGAGGACTCCGAGTCCGCCGCCCCCCACATCCGCGCCTTCGTCATCGGCGAGCTTTGCGAGGTCCCGTCGAATTGGCGCGCCACCCAGCCGCTTTCCGAGTATCTGGCGGAAAATAAGATTTTAGGCATCGAAGGCATCGACACTCGCGCCTTGACCAAACACCTCCGCTCACTCGGAGCCATGCGCGCCTGTGTCACCACGGAACTCGACGCCGAAGCCGCCGTCGCCGCCGCCAAAGCCTCGCCTTCGATGGAAGGCATGGACTACGTGAAGGAAGTTTCCACCGCCGAGTCCTACGTCTGGGCCGAGGAATCACGCGAGTGGACCCTGCCGAATGTGATGACAGGAAAAGAAGGCTATCACATCGAACTCCCACCCGTCCGCCACCGTATCGTCGCCTATGATTTCGGCCTGAAATACAACATCCTCCGTCGCCTTCGCCAGGCCGGCTTCGAGGTCGAGGTCGTCAATTCCCGCACCACCGCCGCCGAGGTGCTGGCAAAAAATCCTGACGGCGTCTTCCTCTCCAACGGCCCCGGCGATCCCGCCGCCCTCGGCTACATCCACGAGGAAATCCGCACACTCATCGGCCAACTCCCGATTTTCGGAATCTGCCTCGGCAACCAGATCCTCGCCCACGCCTTCGGCGGCACGACTTTCAAACTGAAATTTGGCCACCGCGGCGGCAACCAGCCGGTCAAGGACCTTCGCACCGGGAAAATTTCCATCACCTCGCAGAACCACGGATTCGCCGTTGATCCAGATTCCCTGCCGCCAGAAATCGAGGTCACTCACCTCAACCTCAACGACAACACCGTCGAAGGCATGCGCCACCGCGAGCACCCGGTTTTCAGCGTCCAATACCATCCCGAAGCCGCCCCCGGCCCGAACGACGCGAGTTATTTTTTCGAGGAGTTCGCCGATTTGATCTCAAAAACAAAAAAGATTTAACCGCGAATGAACGCCAATGGACGCGAATTGATATTCAAAGATGAGGTTTACGCCGTCATTTCGTGTGCCTTTGAGATTATCAATGGTCTTGGCCATGGACTTCACGAAAAGCCTTACGAAAACTCGCTGGCCGTCGAGTTTAGACACCGGGGTATCCCGTTCCTCCAACAACCCAAGTTTCCGGTCATGTGGAGAGAGGTTCTGGTCGGAGAGTTCATCCCGGATCTCATCGCCTACGAAAAAATCATCATTGGTACAAAAACGATCGACCACATCACTCCGGTTGAGCGTGGCCAAATGCTCAATTATCTACGAATCACCGGCCTATCCGTCGGTCTTATCATCAACTTCAAAAAACCAAAACTCGAATGGGAGCGCATCGTCCTCAGCTCCTAATTTCTTCCATTCGCGTCCATTCGCGTTCATTCGCGGTTAAAAAAATTTCATGAATACCATTATTGTTGGCCTCCAATGGGGCGATGAAGGCAAAGGCAAAATCGTCGATTACCTCACCGAAGGCGCCGATTTCGTCGTCCGCGGCCAAGGCGGCAATAACGCCGGCCACACGGTCATCGCCAAGGGCGTCCGTTACATTTTAAACCTACTCCCCTCCGGGATTCTCTGGGACGGGAAAGTCAACATCATTGGCAACGGAGTCGTAGTCGATCCCTCCGGGCTCGTCGCGGAAATCGAACGCAACGAGGCGCTCGGCGTCTCCGTCACACCCGAAAAATTGCTCATCTCCGACCGCGCACACGTCGTTTTCCCGTTCCACAAAGAGCTCGACGCCGCCCGTGAGATCGCCCTCGGCGATCAAAAAATCGGCACCACCAAGCGCGGCATCGGCCCCACTTACTCCGACAAAGTGAACCGCTGCGGCATCCGCATCGCCGACTTACTCGACGAAGAATTCACCCGCGCCCAAATCACCCGGCGACTCATCGAGGTGAATGAAATTCTCGCGAAATACGACCTTCCGCAGTTCACCACCGAGCAAGTGCTCACGGAAATCTACACCGCCTTCGCCCGCCTCCGTCCGCACGTCACCAACACGATTCCCGTCCTCCACGCTGCCTGGAAATCCGGGAAATCCATCCTTTTCGAAGGTGCGCAAGGAACCTTGCTCGACATCGACTACGGGACTTATCCCTTCGTCACCTCCTCCAACACCACCTCCGGCGGCTCCTGCACCGGCTCCGGCCTCCCGCCCAATGCCATCCAGCGCGTCATCGGTGTTTGCAAAGCCTACACCACCCGCGTCGGCTCCGGCCCATTTCCCACTGTCGATGAAGGCCTCTCCGAATACCTTCACGGCCTCGGTCGGGAATTCGGTGTCGTCTCCGGCCGCCCGCGCGGCTGTGGCTGGCTGGACACGGTGCTGCTCCGCTTCGCCTGCATGGTCAATGGCGTGACCGGCCTAGCCGTCACCAACGTGGATGGCCTGGACGAATACGAAACCCTTCAAATTTGCACCGGCTACGACATCGACGGCACGATTCATACGCTTCCACCCGCCGACCGCAAGGCGTGGGATCGCGCCGTGCCAGTCTATGAAACGCTGCCGGGCTGGAAATCCGACACCACAGCTTGCACGGAATTCGCACAACTTCCCGACCAAGCGAAAGCCTATCTCGCGCGTCTCGCCGAGCTTTGCGACACACCCATCGCCTTTGTCGGAGTCGGGCCAGATCGCGTGCAGACACTGGTCGTGTAATAGGTCCTATAAGTCTTATAGGACCTATTTCTTCCATGGCCACCCACCCAGAAATCCCCCGCCACATCGCCATCATCATGGATGGCAATGGCCGCTGGGCCAAGGAGCGCGGACTTCCTCGGCTGGAAGGCCACCGCTCCGGCGCTGAATCCGTGCGAGAAGTCATGGAAGCCTGCATCGAGCGCGGCGTGGAATATCTCACACTTTACGCGTTTTCCTCGGAAAACTGGAGCCGCCCGGCCACCGAAGTTAGCGCCCTGATGACCTTGCTAGATCGATTTCTCAAAGAAAAAGGTAAAGACCTCGACCGCCAGAACATCCGCCTCCTCGCCATCGGCCAGCTCGACCGCCTGCCCGCAAAAACCCGCGCGCTCATCGAAAGAATCCAAGTTCGCACCGCCGACAATACAAAGATGACACTCGTTCTCGCCCTGTCATATGGCGGCCGCGAGGAAATCGTCGCCGCCGCGCGCTCGCTTGCGACCGATGCCGTCGCCGGAAAAATCTCCCCCTCCGAGATCGATGCCGAGCTCTTCGCTTCCCGCCTGCAAACCGCCGGCATCCCTGATCCCGATTTACTCATCCGCACTTCAGGCGAAATGCGGATTTCCAATTTCCTTCTCTGGCAAATCAGCTACGCCGAAATCGTGATCGTCAAAAAATTCTGGCCAGATTTTCGCCAAAGCGACTTAATTGAGGCGGTCCAAGAATACCAACGCCGCCACCGACGTTTTGGCGCGCTGTAAGGCGATAATCCAGGCTCTGTGACGAGTTCTTGTTAGCACGCTTGCCGAGAAGTTCCGGCCGCCGCGGATGAGGTATCCTGTAGCGACGGTCGCAGAGACGTCTTGTTGGGTTTCGCAAACGAAGTGGCGGGCCTTGAAGAGGTCGATGCAGTTGGCGACGGAGCCGATTAGCCTGATTTTGCTGTCATTTATCACGGCAGCGAAATAGTCCTAGCCCGCCCGTGCGGTCGCCGCCATTACGCGATCGCGAGCGTTTCCACTGTTTTCCATGTCTGCCAAAAACTTCCACGTCCGCCAAGCCGCCGTCTCCGCTCTCCGTGCCTGGGCGAAGGGGCATGACTACGCCGAAACCTTGATCGAGCGTCACGCTCAGCGCCGGAAACTCTCCTCTGCCGACCGAGGGCTGCTGCAAGCAATTCTCTTCGGCGTGCTGCGCCACCGCCGCTTGCTGGACCACTGGATTGGCAAACTCCGCGATGGCAAGGTGGATGCTGAGACCCGCGATATTCTTCGCGTCGGGCTCTGCCAATTACTTATTCTCAACCTCCCGGACCACGCCGCCGTCAATGAGACCGTCGAGGCTGGAAAAGCCAGCGTCCGCAGCTTGATCAATGCCGTCTTACGCCGTGCCACGGTCGCCCGCAAGCCGTTGCTCGACGAGGTTTCTGACCTACCACAACCAGTCGCCCACTCCCACCCGGACTGGCTTTACAACCGCTGGCGCGCCGCTTTTGGCACCCGCAATGCGATTTCTCTGATGGAGTGGGATAACCTACCCGCAGTGAATTACTTTCGCCTCAATCCGCTGGTCCCCACGCCGGAATCCTTGCCGGGCACGCCCGTGGAAAACGCGCCAAATTTCTACAAAATCGACGGCTCACTGCCAAGTGCCTTGCTCGCGTCCGGGGCAGTTTACATCCAAGATCCAGCCACCCGCCATTCTGTCGAGTTACTCGATCCTCAACCGGGCGAGCGTATTCTGGATGCCTGCGCCGCACCCGGCGGTAAGGCCTTCCTCATTGCTGCCGCGCTCGGCTCCGCTGAAGGGTTGCTCTGCACCGACTCAAACGAAAAACGGCTACCCCGGCTTGAAGAAAACCTCGCGCGCCTTCACGCAGGCAAGGCAAACATCGCCGTCCACGACTGGACTCGGCCAGCTCCGGAAAAGTGGCACCGCAGCTTCGATGCCATCCTGCTCGACGTCCCTTGCTCCAACACCGGCGTGATCCGCCGCCGCGTCGATGTCCGCTGGCGTTTGCAAGCGCCCGACATCGAACAGATTTCCATCACCCAGCGAAAAATCCTCGAAAACGCCCTCGCCTGCCTCAAGCCCGGCGGTCGCATCGTCTATTCCACTTGCTCGATCGAGCACGACGAAAACCGCGGCCTCGTAGAAGCATTCCTCTCTGACCATCCAGAGCTGGAATTGCGCAGCACCCGTGAAGCCTTGCCCTTCCGCGATCACACCGACGGTGCATTTGCTGCGCGCATTGAGTGGAAAACTGCTGTTTCCCCCACCGAGGTTTGACGTCAATTTCTAGGAAAACTCATGAAATCCTGCCTCGGCATCCTGTTGATTTTTTTCACCTTCGTCGCAGTCGTCGGCGGCGGGGCGTTCATTTGGTATTTGAGCAGCACCGCAGAGTTCTCGCACAAGACCTCCACGCCATCCGCCGCGCCCAAAACCTCCGGCGTGATTCCCAAAGCAAGGCCTGTCCGCTAGACTCGCAACCATCCCTTCCAAGCGTAGAGATGCGCCATAATTACGACCTAAATTTCATCCTCCTCTTATCCCAGAAAATCATTAAGTTTTATTCGCAGCCTTTTTCCGCCGCGGATTTCGCTTCTATCTCAATACCAACGACCGCCTGATATGCATACTTCCGTGACTCAGGAAACCACCTGTGCCACCGAGTTGTTCGACCTGAGCCTCGGCGAACTGGATAAACTCTTACTCAATGCCACCAAAAGTATGTTTGCGCCCTTCGACAAGCGTATCCAAATCGTTTTAGAGACCATCAAACCGTGTTGCGCGGCAGCACAGGCGGCGATGCCGTAATCACTGGATAGAGCGCACCATCCGCTGCTTTCAAAAACAGATTTGCGGCACCGCGCTTCACATACCCGAGGGCGTGACGGACGCCAGCCGTTGCTAACGGAGCGACGCTTGTCACCTCGCCCGCACCGCTTTCCAAGAGGGCGACCTCAACCGGAGTTTCAGCATCAAAAATGAAACGAGTCAGCAGCTTGTTCACCTTCCCCGCAGACTTGATGCGAGAAATGACCTCCTGGCCGATGTAGCAGCCTTTGTGATATGAAATGTCAGTTTCCTCAAGCCGTGCCTCAGGCGGCAGCAGGCCTTCCAGCAATTCGCGACCCCACGCGGGAACTCCGTTAGCAATCCTCAGTGACTCCAGCGCATCACCTTCCAACAACTCCACTCCAGCCGGAAATTCGATTGCCTGCCCGGCAGGAATCCACCAGTCGGTGCCGGCTATGCCAAATCGTTCCGACTCGCGGGCAAGCACTCCCGACGGAGGCTCCGGCATCCGCCCGGTAAAATGCTGCAACACATAGTTTCCAGATCGATCGTTCACCACCACGTCGTCAGCGATGAGATAGCGGGTCAGACGCGCTTCAAGATCCTCCGCCCATCCGGCAAGTCCAGCGACCCACAGCGCGCCGTCTGCAGCTTCCATCAAGGTCACACGGAATTGCAAGCGGCCTTTCGCGTCGGTCACGCAGGACGGCAGCGAGATTTTCCCACCCACCACCCGGCGGACATCCTGCGTGAGCTGGCCGTTGAGAAATCGCACCGCATCCGGCCCGCAGAATTCTAGCAGGGACGGTCGCCCTAGGTCGATACGATGAATGCCGCTCACGCCATTTGCTGGTAAGGTTTGACGACCACCGAGTAATCCAAATCTCCCAAACCATCGGTATCGAGCTCACCCATGCGCTTCGAGACGGCAGCGATCGCGGGCGTGTGCAGGCCGGCAGATGCCGCGAGGGCGAGCATGTAGCGAGTGTCTTTGCCCATATTAGAGAGCGAAAAATGAGTTTCAAAATCACCCGCCACCATCCTCGGTAATTTCATCCCAGTCAGCACCGAGCCACTGGCATTTCCGGCCACTGCTTGGATCAAACACTC
Source organism: Akkermansiaceae bacterium (assembly GCA_031382045.1). Classification (GTDB taxonomy): domain Bacteria; phylum Verrucomicrobiota; class Verrucomicrobiia; order Verrucomicrobiales; family Akkermansiaceae; genus Luteolibacter. The sequence goes on from JANMYL010000166.1 coordinate 6,817, forward strand.
GGCAGAAACTCCTTGGCTGGTCGTAATAGCGAGTGCTTCTGCCAGTGCCTGCACCGTGCAGGCGGAGATTAAATTGGTAGCCAGCTTGACCACCGTCGCAGCCCCGACCTCACCGCAATGCAGTTGCTCTTTACTGGTGACACCGAGATACGGCTTCACGGCCTCCGCCAGCGCGACATCGCCACCGATATAGTAAACTAACTGTCCACTAGCAGAGGCGACTTTGCTGCCTGTGAAAGGAGCGTCAAGAAAACGGCAACCCCGGGAAAGGCTCACTTTCTCCAACCACATCGTGGTTTCTAAATCTAAGGTCGCGTGATTTAAAATGATCTGACCAGCTTGCAGAAATGGCTCGATTCGGCCGAAGACTTCCCGCACTGCTGGCGCGTCTTTCAGGTAGATCGAAATCACCGCCGCGCCATCGATCGTCGCCTCCGGGGTCTCGGTTTCACCCCTAAGTCCCTTCACAGTGCGGCTCCAGCAAGTCACCTGCCAACCGGCGTCCAGCAAACGGGAACATGCGCGTGAACCGATGATGCCAAGTCCGAGGACCGCAGCCCGATTTTCAGATGAAAGGCCTCTCATTGTTGGCGTTGCAGTGCGAGTTCTACCAGTTTCGCCGCTTGCTTGCGGATTCCCGCCATCAGCGCGGGGGTGGGTTCCTTGCCGTTTTCGAGAACCATTTCTGTGCGCAGCCCAGCCAGGATGTCGCGCATTGCTAAATAGTTCGGACGCTCGGAAATCCTTGGCTCCAGTCCGGCCACCGACTCGGTGTAATAATCCGCGATGTCCTCGCGCATCACCTTGCGAGCGCGTTCCGGAGAAAATTGTTTGTCCACTGCCACTGTGGAAACTTCCAAGGCACGAACCCATCCGCCGAGGGAAATTAAGTGCGCCAAGTCCGCGTCCCGCAAGGAAACCAATTCCTGCTCCACATCCCGCTGGGTGGCCGTGAGCTCCTTCTTCAACTGCTCCACATTCTTGTTCTTGGCGCTGTCTAGCAAACTTGCAGCGTGACGATTGACGCGATCTCCCGCTCCCAATGCTTTGCCGTATCGAGTCAAATCCTTCGCGAGTTCCTCGACTTGATCGAGTTGCTCGGCTTGCACCACCAGAAATCCATCGGCGATGAGAAATCCCAGCTCTATGGCTAAATCCGCACGATCTTGCGACATCCGCGCCGGCATCTTGCGTGAGACCTCGGCGATCGGCAACGGCATCAAGAATTGCAAGGTGTCGAACAGTTTGGAAATCGACGGTGCGGTGAATTCATTCACTGCTAACTCCTCACGCACATGCGCGTCATCGAGCAAATCCTTCGGGATAGCTACGTTCTTTTCCGCAACTGGCTGTTCCGCAAATAACGGAAGTGTCAGCGTGGCCATCGCGGCTAACACACATGTTCGAATCGGTTTCACGGTGAAACTCTGCCACCGCGCGGAGCACTCGGCAACCGACAAAATTCACAGGAAACTGCTTTGTCCTTGCCAAGGATGAAGAAAATTCCAGCTAAAAATTTGAATTGCCAAGCGTTCCCGCCTGACTCAGCTTTCCGCCGTTGAAACGACGGAACGGTGTTTCCCGCCAAGTTTCCGAACCATCACTTGGGTTGACGCCCACCTGCCCAGCCGGGCCTTGCAAGCCATCTCAGGCAAATCAAGTCGGCTCACCCACAGAATCGTCACCTCCACCCTGCCTTGCGGATTTGCGAGTGATTCCGCTCACATTCCCGCCTAGCACCCTACCTTTCCCACCGATTCCGGATGAGCAACGATACCGACCAAGATACCCAGCCCGCAACCAAGCGGGTGGCAAAAAAAGCCGCCAAAAAAGCTGCCAAAAAGGCTGCCACAAAAACTGCGGTGAAGGCAGCAGCGACAAAAACACCTGTTAAAAAAGTGGCTGCTAAGAAAACAGCTGCCAAAAAAGCCGCTGCTGCGAAAGCCGTCACTCCGGAACTTCCTTTCCTCGCGACACCGGTTTCAAATCCGATCCCAACTCCCGAAGCCACCCCGCGCCCAGCAAGACCCTCACGAGCAAAAAAAATTGCGAGCGAAACGTCCCATGTCGATCAGTCGCAAGCATCAGAACCCGCACCTCGGCGGATCGGCCGCGTGCCCGGCGGCGGTCCGGTCGCCGCCCGCGAGCCTGCGGAGCCACGCCCGCCCGCACCTCAAATTTCGACCCCCTTTCCCCAGACGCCTTCGCCGCAAGAAGGGCGTGAAGCTCCCGCCCCGTCCAATCCACCACGCGAACGTGAATCGCGCGAACACCGGCAGCAAGACGCTCAGCCCCGGAATTCTCAACAGCGCGAGGGCCAGAATCGCGACGGCCAAGGACAACAACGAGGCAATCAAGGCCCGCAAGGCGAAAGCCGCAGCAAACGCCGCCGCGACAAACGCAAACGCCGCGCCGGCGAGCGCCAAGAAAACCAGGGTGCGCCACCAGCCCAGCACGGGCACTCCGCGCAACAACAGCAGCGCAACCGCCACGACAATACCGGATCCCAGCGTGGTCCTGGCAATGATTTCGACGACCGCCGACCGCCTCAACTGAACGGCCCTAAAATCGAAGCTGACGGCTTGCTCGAGCTCGCCCCAAAAGGCTTCGGCTTCCTCCGTATCCCGGGAAAAAATTTCGAACAAGCCCGTGACGATGTCTTTGTAACTCCCGAAACGATTCGCAAATATAACCTGCGCCTCGGCCAATGGATTCACGGACTCTATCAAGATGGTCCACGCGGCCCGCAAATCGTCGAGATCACCCAGATCAACGGCATGCCGCCCGAAGAAGCTGCCAAGCTCCCTCATTTCGATGAACTCAAGGCGATCAATCCGACTCGGCGCATCAGTTTTGAAACCACTCCCGAGCGCTTCACCACTCGCGTGGTGGACATCATGGCCCCCGTCGGCCGTGGTCAGCGCGGCCTCATCGTTTCCCCTCCCCGCTCTGGGAAAACCACACTGCTACTCCACATGGCAGAGGCGATCCGTGAGAAATACGACGAGGCCATCCACCTCATGGTCGTGCTCGTGGACGAGCGCCCAGAGGAAGTCACTGAATTCCGCCGCGCCCTTCCCGGCGCGGAAATTTACGCCAGCTCCAATGACGAGCAGCCTCGCAACCACACCCGCATCGCGGAAATGGCCATCGAGCGAGCCAAGCGTCTGGTCGAAGCCGGCAAGGATGTTTTCCTCATCATGGATTCCATCACCCGCCTCGCCCGCGCCTACAACTCCGGGATGAGCATGAACAGCCGCGGCCGAGGCACCGGCTCCGGCGGCATCACCATCGGCGCGCTCGAAGTGCCGCGCCGCCTCTTCGCCGCCGCGAGAAATACCCGTGGCGGAGGCTCCCTCACCATCATGGCCACCGCCCTGATCCAGACGAACTCCCGCGCCGATGAAGCCATTTACATGGAGTTCAAAGGCACCGGCAACATGGAACTCGTCCTCGACCGCAAGATCGCGGAAAACTACATCTATCCAGCCGTGGACATCTTCAAATCCGGCACCCGCCGCGAGGAACTACTGCTGGCCGACCACATGCTCCATAAGATTCACCTCATCCGCCGCGGCCTCTCCGGCCACCGCCCAGCAGAGGCAATGGAGCGCCTTCTCTTCTTCCTCAAGAAATTCCCCAATAACCCGCAGATGCTGCTGGAAATCAAAGGATGAGCCAGACACCGAGGTTTTGGATTGACCAGGCACACGCTCCACAAGAGCCTGCCGCAACATGAAATTCTCTCAATCTGGAGTCACGCTGCTGGCACTCGTTTCCTCGGCTTCCGCCGGAATCACCTTCGGACCCGTCCGCGGCCAGCCCGGCGAAAGCATCCGCCTCGTCACTCACTCAGAAACGACAGGTGCTACCATCGAGCGCACCGCCGCCGGAAAAACCAGCAAGGGCAGCATTTCCATCACTCGTGACCGCGAACTCGTCTGGACCTTCCGCTCTCCCGCCCCAGACGACACCCGGCGCGGCATGGTCCGAGTCCCCAAGATCACCACCACTTCGCTAATCCAAATCGACGGCAAGAAAGAAAAATCCACCGACAACAGCCCGCTCACGGGCAAAATGTTCGCCATGTCCAAGAGCCCTACC
>JANMYL010000184.1:0-2459 GCA_031382045.1 Akkermansiaceae bacterium
AAATTGGATGGCGTGAGCGGGATTTTCACTATGGTGCCGTTCGCTGCTGTCGTTTGCAAGATGAGCTGCTTGCCTGCCGGGACGTCTGGTAGGTTTTCGACAAAGATATCAGTGGTCTTCTCGGCAGGATTCTCGATGACAAATCCTTCTGGTAACGCTCGCGGCTTCGGGGGCTGAAGCTCTTGGTCCAGTTCCTGACTGAAATCATCAAGGTTGTCATTCTCGTCAAATTTTTTCCCGATGAAACCTCTTCCCTCAGGATCGGGCGACCAGACGATCTGGCTTGAGGGATCGTAGTAATTTCCATTCGCGGCGCGGGAAAGGCCGAGTTCCTGCCAATTCTGCTCGGGGAAATGCCGATGCCGGATCAAGCCGCCATCGTCGGGAACGGGTAGGCCACCGGGTAGCCAACCACGTTCAATAACGAGGGAAGCGAGATCGGACGGGGCGCCGCTTGATGCTTCAAGGGCGGAGCGCAACGCATTGGTTAGCAAGTTTTGTATATATTGCCTTGATTCATCCTCGCTCCGTCGGACGGCTCCCGGTGCGGAGAGACTCATCACTCGTGGAGTCCGGCGGAATGGGTCATTGTGGAAGGAAGCGAGGCGATCTTGCAGCCGGACTATATCTTTACGCAAGCGAGCATCGCGTGATGTCGGGGTGGTAGCAGGCACGACGTCAGTAGGAAATCTGGCAGGGGTTTTGACAATTTCGCGGCGGCTAGTTTTCGGAGACTGATCTGGCCATAAGAAGATCGTCACCACTGCGGCGGCGGCCCAGCCACTCGCCGCGAGCCATGGCAGAGAGCGGTGGCGAGTTTTGGTGCGATTTGATTCGGGGAACCGGATTTCTCTCATCACCTCTTGCATTACGTCTGGAGGAGCGACTCTCAGAGGGGACACTGCCAGCCAAACTGCTGCAGCCGTTTCTTCGGATCGCTTAGATTCTTCTACAAGCTGGGAATCACGCACTAGCCGAGGATCCGAGATAGCAGGATCGCCGGGCGGGAGCAGATTCAACGCCCGGATTGTAGCGTCACTGAGGTCAGAAGGATTCATGGTCACCTCCTTGGTTGAGCATTTCCCGAAGTTTCAACATGGCTCGGTGTATCCTAATTTTCGCAGTGCCGAGGGGGATTTGCCAGCGGGACGCATGATCTTGGACCGTGCCGGGATCAAAAAGGGCCATCCTCACGGACTCTGCTTCAGATGCATCCAGCCGGGCAAGGGCAGCTCTCACACGCGTGACGGTTTCCCGGAAAAATAGGTCTTCCACGCCACTCCGGGCGGGCATTTCTAGCATAGATGCAGTTTCCCAATCCTGCCAGACAGGTGCCCGGCGTCTGCGCTTTCTGAGATGATCTAGGCAGAGCCCTCGCAGGATCATCGCGCACCATGTGAAACCGCTGCTTTTTTCCGAATCGAAGTCAGCGGCTTTTTTCCAGACTCGCAGCAGACAGTCTTGCAAGGCTTCGCGGGCGGCTCCTTCGTCTTTGATCCAGTGTAGGGCCATGCTGTAAAGCCGGTCACCCCACATTCGGTAGAGTTCCGCCAGTGCGTCTGCATCCCGCCGGGCGATACGGGTGAGTAACTGCGATCCGTCGCGCGAGTGTGCTCGCTCGTCCAGATCGATCATTTTGGCGGTTTCTCCCATTGCTTGCTCACCTTCTGTCATAAACTCCGCTGGGTGAAGAGGCTGGGTTTCACCAATCTGCGAAATTTCTCAGCGCCATGAGGGCCATGAGAACCCGCCGGAGATTTGTGCGAGTCCGTCGCGGGGCTGGCCGTTGACCATGTTGAAGTCGCCGCCTGTCCACAGATTGCCTGTCGAGGGATTCCAGAGGATTGACTGAGAATACCATGGGACTTGGTTTGCGAGCAGCGCGGGAGCGAATGCAATTTTGCCGGATTCCTCCGCTTTCCACCAGTTTTGCCCGAATTGACGTTCGCGATTTTCAAAAACGGGTCCGCGGAAAGCGCGGTCGATCTGGCCAGTGGGCAACAGCCGGTGAATGGAGGGTGCACCGTTTGGCAAGGTGGCCGCCAGATAGAACGTCCCGAGTTCGCCAGCCGCGACCGCCACCGGCTTGCTCCAGTCCAGTGCGGGTGGGCGGAATCCGCGGGTAAATCCATGTCTCGTCCAGAGTGCAAGACGTCTCTCTGCAAACGCATCCCCCGTGCGAAATAGCACGCCAGCCGGACATTCGCAAAGTGGAACCAATGATGAGTCTGGGCGTGTGAGATCACGCTCCACCGTGCCATTTGCCCGGAAAAAAACTCCGCCGGAAATGAAGCCCCCGTTCTTGAGCGCCAGAGAGCCGCCTGATACCGAGGTATTCAGCGCTTGTTGGAAGCCGGGGACAACCGAGCCATTCTCACGCAAGCGCAGGAGGCCGAGCTGGAAAACATCTCCTGCATCTCGATACGTTTCCACGAGTAAATTGCCGTCGGCCATGCCGG
>JANMYL010000224.1:0-3644 GCA_031382045.1 Akkermansiaceae bacterium
GACCGCCGCTGGTGTCAGGGAAATCTCCAACACATGTGGCTTATTTTCGCCCGCAAGCTCCCATTTTCTGTCAGAATGCACCTCTTCATGGGCATCATGGCCTACCTCGGCAGCCCACTTTGGTTCTTATTCCTCGCTCTCGGCACTTGGATCGCTTGGGACCGCTACTCCAGCGAACTCAGCCAGCTCCCCTTCGAAAGCTACGCCGCCCGCTGGTTTCACATCGACGGGATCCAACAAAGTATCATCCTCACCGCCGTCATTTTCGCGCTACTATTCCTGCCGAAAATCCTCGCTGTCACTGGAGCCATCCTGACACCGAGCATCCGCCGCTCCTTCGGCGGTGCCCTCCGAATCCTCATCGGCGCAAGTTTGGAAACCATCGTATCCATGCTCCTCGCTCCCTGCATCATGGTTGCCCACTCGCTCATGGTGCTTAGCATCATCCTCGGCCGCGCCGTGGGTTGGGGAAATCAAAACCGCGAAACCGACGGCACTGCCTGGGGTGACGCATTCCGCTTTCACGCGCCGCAGACCATTCTCGGACTGATCTGGACCGCTATCGCCATCAACATCGGCTACCATTCCAAAAACTCCGGCGACTTCACATCCAAATACGCATTCGCCCTCTGGATGACCCCGATTTTGCTTGGTTTACTGCTTTCCGCCCCCGTCTCCGTCTGGACCAGCCGCTCCCGCTACGGCCGCGCCCTCCTGAAAAACAAGATCCTCGCCACGCCCGAAGAACTCAATCCGCCGTCCGTCATCCTCCTCGCCGACCGCGCCACCGCCGCTGTGGATCCTGCACTCGACGCCTCCACCGACTCCCGCCGGGGCGTTGTCGCTGCCGTGGTGGATCCCTATGTCAACGGCGTTCATGTCTCCCTGCTGGAACATTCCGAACTCATGCCCGCCGAAGAAGCACTGGCCGAGCGCTGCCTGAGCGAGGGACCGACCGGACTCTCCAAAAACGAACTTTCTGAACTGCTTTACGCCGCCCCAGCGATGCTTATGATGCACCGTGCCGTCTGGCTACGCCCTGCAGAAGGAATCCACAACACTTGGACACAAGCGGTGGAAAGCTATCGCCGCCGACTTGACCAATCGCCCGCTGCCTAGGCAGACTCACCCGCTAAATCCAATGCTTCAGATCAATCCAAACCTCAGCGATCTCGTCACCGACGCCGCCGCCGGACTTGCCAACCGCCTCCAAGCCAAGGCCACCATCACCGCCGCCGCACCCGGACGCGTCAATCTCATCGGCGAGCACATCGACTACTGCGATGGATTCGTCATGCCCTTCGCCATCGATCGCTACATCGTCATCGCCGGCTGCGCAAATGGCACCACACAAGCACGCATCACCACCTCGATCAGCGAGGAAATGGCAATTCTTGACCTCTCCCAGCCCCAGGAAATCAGCCAACTCAAGTGGGCGAACTACCTGCGCGGCGTCATCCGTGGCTTTCAAGATCGCGGCCACCATATCCCAGGCTTTGATGCTCACATCCTTTCCTCCATCCCCGGCGGAGCTGGCTTGTCGTCCTCCGCCGCGCTCGAATGCGCCACCGCCACCTTCCTAGAAGGCCTGCTCGACACCGTCCTCGACACCAAGGAAAAAGCCCTGCTTTGCCAAAAAGCCGAGCACGACTTCGCCCATGTCCCCTGCGGCATCATGGATCAATTCGCCTCAGCCTTCGGTAAGCCGAACCGCCTCATTCTCATCGACTGCCAAACCGGCGAACCCGAGTTAGTCCCGTTCGAAAATCCCGATCTCACGGTGCTCATCTCTAATACGATGGTGCACCACGAGCTATCAGACGGAGGCTATGCCGCCCGCCGCAAACACACCGAAGACGGCCTCGCCATTCTCGGCAAAGCCTCCTGGCGCGACGTCAGCCCCGCCGATGTGCAGGCAAATTGGGAAAAACTTGGCGAACCAGTCAACCGCCGCTCACGCCACGTTGTCGGAGAAATCTCCCGCACCATCGCCGCCGCAGCCGCACTTGCGAGAAATGATTTCGAGACCCTCGGTCCGCTCATGGCGGCTAGCCACGACTCACTGCGCGACGATTTTGAAGTCTCCTGCAAGGAACTCGACATCATGGTCGAGATCGCTCGTAAAATCGGTCGCAACGGCGGAGTCATAGGCACTCGCATGACCGGCGGCGGCTTTGGCGGCTCCACCGTAACCCTCTGCGAGTCCCGTAAAGCCTCAGAAATTGCTGCTACACTCGGCGCAGAATACGAGAAAGCCACCGGCATCAAGCCACAGATCTTCGCCTCCCGCCCGTCTCAAGGCGCACATTTGGTGGGGTAATTTCTTGGGCGCATGACTGCAAAGTGAACAGAGAGCTGCTGTTTTGAAGTGCATAGCTTTAGCAAGCTCAATGTCGCCCACGAATTGATAAATCATAGATTACCGCCCTTTTGACAGCAATCCTCTGAAATCAAGGTTGCCCGTCCCTCCTCCCCTTTCTGTCCGCAGAGTTGGCTTTAAATAAAATTGGAGGCTTTACAAACCTCAACGGCCCACTCAATTTGCCGTCCCGCCTAAGGAGAGGTGGTCGAGTGGTCTATGGCACCTGATTCGAAATCAGACGCACGGCAACGTGCCGAGGGTTCAAATCCCTCCCTCTCCGCCAGATTATCAACAAATTATGCAGAAATTCCGAAGAATTCTCCTGCGGTGAATGAATCTTTTTATGGGCATTAAAAATGATCATTTTTAATACTTTTTTTTCACTGAAGTAAGCGAGGCGAATGATCAAGGCTACAGGTTTTGATTCTTTCACGACATTACAAACTGCGCGAAAACCTACGGTTTTCTAACCGTAGAAAATTGATGTAAAAGTTGAGTTGAAGCAGGTCCTGTCGCTTGTTGATGCGTTGCTGATTTGCTAGTTTGAGGCAAAAACCCGCTTTGAACTGTGTTTCCGGCTCATACTTTCACAAATCATCATGCACGCGGGCAAAAATGAATTGCGCCCCACGCTCCGCTAGTTTTGTCTCTCCTGGCTGTCAGGGACCGTGGAGGTTTGGCAGGCGAACCCCGCCAGGCCTTGATCGGAGCAACGGTAGTTTGTCCAAACTTGCCGCGGATTCCCTGGCAGCACTTTTTGTCTGCTAAATTAAATTCGCCATGGCTCCGAGCATGGCTAGAATGCGTTTCTTGTGGAAAACTTAGATCCAACAGCAGAAACGGCGGCAGAGCCGCTTGACGATCCCCAAACGCTCAAAACCACCGCCCGCCAATTCTGGTTAATTTCCAAGGCATTCTTTGCTTCGGAACGTCGTCGCCGGGCGAGCGGATTTCTCACTGCGCTGCTGACCTTGGCACTCGCCGTCGGCGCAGTTCAAGTTTTAATGAGCTACGCCGGGCGCGACTTCATGACTGCCATAGAAAGGAAGGACATGCCGGCCTACTGGAATGCGTTTGGATGGTATCTCGGCAGCTTTGCGCTGGCGGTCGTTATCGGCGTTTACTACCGCTGGGTTGAAGAACGGCTTGCGCTGCTTTGGCGGGAATGGATGACTCAGCACTTGGTAAAACGCTACTTCAACAACCGCGCTTACTATCGCTTGCGAGGCTCCCAAAGCGTGGATAACCCGGACCAGCGGATCAGCGAGGATGTGCGCAATTT
>JANMYL010000237.1:0-24289 GCA_031382045.1 Akkermansiaceae bacterium
CGCGAAAGCTGCCTCGCCGATCATGAACGTCGCCCTCACCAAGCGCGGCGGCACCCCGATGTGCGGCGTCCCCTACCACGCAGCGCAGGGCTACATCGCCCGGCTACTCAAGGCCGGAAAACGCGTCGCCATCGCAGAGCAGACTTCCGAACCCGTCGCTGGCAAGCTCGTCTCCCGCGAGATCGCCCGCATCCTGACCCCCGGTTCCATCGACGACGACACCCTGCTCGACAACCAGCGCCCGAACTACCTCGCCGCCGTCTGTCGCCACGGAAAATCCCTCGGCCTCGCCTGCATCGACCACACCACCGGCGAGTTCACCATCGCCGAATTCCCCGATTTCGGCCTGCTGGAAGACGAACTCGCCCGCATTTCCCCATCCGAGCTGCTCATCCCGGACCACCAGACCGCCGAGTTTGGAAAACTCACGAATTGCCTGATTTACGAAGGCTACACCTTCCTCCCCGAGCACGCGAACCAGCTCCTTAAGGACCATTTCAACGTCCACTCGCTCGACGGCTTCGGCTGCGCAAATCTCCACGCTGCAAGCGGTGCAGGCGGTGCCGTGCTCCACTACCTCATCCACCAGCTCCGGAGAAATTGCACCCACCTCCACCCACCGCACGTCCGAGAAAGCGCCGACCATGTCCTCATCGACGCCGCCTCCCAACGCAATCTCGACCTCGTCGATTCCCGCTCCGGAAAATCCCACACCCTGCTCGGCGTGCTCGACCGGACCGCCACCCCCATGGGCGCGCGTCTCCTCCGCGACTGGATTCTCCACCCGCTGCGCGACCTCACAGCCCTCACCGCCCGCCAGGATCTCATCGCTTCATTTCTCGCCGAGCCCTTCCTCCTCTCCAAATGTCGCGACGCCCTCAAAGGCATCCGCGACATCGAGCGCACCACCTCCCGCCTCTCCCAAGGCTCCGGAAATGCCCGCGATCTCCAATCACTCTCCATCTCCCTCTCCCACATTCCCGCGCTCAAGCTGGATCTTTCCTCCCTCTGTAACACAGGCGTCCCGCCTGTGGCGGAAGATGGCCGTCCCGGCTGTCGTCTTCCCCTCCAATCATCCATCCTCCCCCGCCTCCACGAGTTCCACGAACTCACGGAAATGCTCACAAAAGCTCTCAACGACGAGCCACCCGCCCACCTCCGCGACGGCGGCGTCATCCGCGACGGCTGGTCGCCCGCACTTGATGAACTCCGCGACGCCTCGCGCGGCGGCAAGGACTGGATCGCCCGCCTCCAAGAAGACGAACGCAAACGCACCGGCATCGACTCGCTTAAAATTAAATTCAACAACGTCTTCGGCTACTTCATCGAAATCACCACCAGCCATCTTGCCAAAGTCCCCGCCGACTACACGCGCAAGCAAACCATGTCCAACGCCGAGCGCTACATCACCCCCGCGCTCAAGGAAATGGAAAACAAAGTTCTCGGTGCTGAAGAACGCTCCAAACAACTCGAAAACGAACTCTTCCTCGAGCTCCGCGCCCGCGTCATCACTCACCTGCCCACGCTTCAAGAAACTGCCGCCGCCGTCGCGGAAATCGACGTGCTCTGCGCTCTATCCGAGGTTGCCCAATACCACCGCCACTGCCGCCCCGTCTTAAACACCAGCAACGGATTCTTCGTCACCAATGGCCGCCACCCCGTCCTCGAACAAACCCTCACCGACGTCAAATTCGTCCCTAACGACACCGAACTCGATCCCGAAACCGCCCGCCTCCAAATCCTAACTGGCCCTAACATGGCCGGTAAATCCACCTATATCCGCCAGATCGCGCTCATCGCCGTCATGGCCCAGATCGGGGCCTACGTCCCCGCTGAATCCGCCACCCTCGGCCTTGTCGATCGCATCTTCTGCCGCGTCGGAGCCTCCGACGATCTATCACGCGGCCAATCCACCTTCATGGTCGAAATGAGCGAAACCGCCCTCATTCTCAATCACGCCACCGACCGCTCGCTCGTCATCCTTGACGAGATCGGCCGCGGCACCGCCACCTTCGACGGCCTCTCTATCGCCTGGGCAGTCGCCGAGCATCTCCACGACACCATCGGCTGCCGCACCCTTTTCGCCACCCACTATCACGAGCTAACCGACCTCGCGAATACCAAGAGCGCCGTCGCGAACTACAACGTCGCCGTCCGCGAGTGGAATGAGGAAATCATCTTCCTCCACAAGATTCTCCCCGGCGCTGCCGACAAATCCTACGGCATCCAAGTCGCGCGCCTCGCCGGTTTGCCAAAAGTCGTCGTGGAGCGCGCCAAATCGATCCTCTCCCACCTCGAACTTCACTCGGTCAAACCCGAGGCCAAAACCCAAGGCCCCAAAGCCAAAAATACCGATCAACCTTCCCTCCCACAACCGAACGCCCCCCAGATGGATCTCTTCGCCGATTTCTAGAAACTTCAGCCCTATTCCCACGAAGCAATTGGCCCAGAGTAATTACAATGGGAGAAAACCGCATGCTCGCAGGGCTTCCCCGCTGGTTTTCGTCCCCTTGAGATGGTCTAGGACTCGCGATGCTTCAATCCATCAATAGATCAGCCCTTTTTTCCTTATTTGCGCTTGAGTAGAAATCCGGCGGCATGCGGTGACACGCGTGTCGGTGAGTCTGCTAAGGTTTCGGCGTCTCGATATGTTTGAATAGGCGAAAAAGATCACTGTTAGACGTCATGATCGTGGTGGTGTCTTTACCGAGAGTTTTTTGGTAGGTTTCCAAGGTTTTGACGAACTGGTAGAAGTCGGCGGCGGAGGGGCTGGAGTTGTAAGCAGAGGCGTAAATACCGGTGGCTTGGGCATCGGCCTTGCCCTTGATTTCCTGCTCCTTGCGGTAGGCTTCGGACTGGATGGAAAGCAGGTCGCGCTCTTTACGGCCCAGGATTTTAGCGGCCTCACCTGCACCTTCTGAGCGGAAGCGGTCGGCGATTTGTTCGCGCTCCGAGGACATCCGCTTGTAGATTTTATCGATCACACCGGGTTTGTAATTGATGCGCTTGAAGCGGACATCTAGCAACTCGATGCCCCAGGAGCGGACTTTCGGCTGGGCCGCTTTGAGGATTTGCTCGTCGAGCTTGTCTCTACCGAAGCGGATGGGCGGGAGTTGGCCGAGGTTAGAATTGGCAGCAGTGAGCGTTTCATCCCGGACAGGTTTGCGGTCCTTGTCGCTGCGGATTACTTCTATCAGGTCATGAGAAGCGATGACATTACGGGTCTCGCTGCCTATGATATCATCAAGCCGAGAAAGAGCGCTGCGCTCGTCGCGGAGTTTTTCAAAATAGGTCTTGGGGTCGGAAATACGCCAGCGGGCGAAGTTGTCCACAGTGATGTAGAGCTTATCGCGGGTAGGCATTTCGGTTGCGGGGCCATCCCATTCGAGCATCCGCTTTTCGATGCGGTTGACTTGCTGGATGAAAGGCTTTTTCCAATGCAAGCCAGCTTCGTTTATCGCGGGATCGGAGTTGATTGGATTTCCGACCGGCTTACCGAACTCGGTGATGAAGACTTGCTCGGTTTGGTCCACAGTGTAGGCCATACTCGAAATGATAATGACGCCAACTAGGGCGAGGAGGAGAAGTAAAATAGTTTTCATAGTATTAGAAAAAGCTTGGGTGATAGGGAAGTTCTTGTGTGGTTTTAGAGAACAGGCAAGAATGCCTGTATCACTTCTCAGTCACTTGAGATTCAGGAGCGGGAGAAACTGCTTGGCGTCTTCGTCGATGATGATTTTCGAGCCTAGCTTGGGCAGCACCTCGTTCATGGTTTCCAGATAGAGGCGCTGCTTGGTGATGGCGGGGGCCTTGTCGTATTGAACGAGGAGCTCCTTGAAGCGCGCGACGTCCCCTTCCGCTTCATTGATCCGCTGGACGGCGAAACCTTCTGCACCGGAGATCCGTTGATCGGCGAGGCCTTTGGCGCGCGGGATGACTTTGTTATACTCGCCATTAGCTTCATTGATCATTTGTTCTCTCTCTTGCTGGGCACGGTTGACTTCGTCAAAGGAGCGCTGCACCGGCGCAGGTGGATGGACGTTCTTCAATTGTATCTGTTCGGCGGTGACGCCCATGTTGAGCTTTTCCAAGAGAACTTTCAGGCGGATGAGCGCTTCGGTCTCAATCTCGGTGCGCCCGATGGTGAGCACCTCGTCCACGGTGCGGTCACCGATGACTTCGCACATCACGCCTTCCGTGAGATCGCGCAAGGTGGAGCCGGGGCGGCGGACTTGGAAAAGATAGTCTTGGGGCGAGGAAATGCTGTATTGGAGGATCCACTCGACTTGGGCGGCATTGAGATCGCCAGTGACCATGTCGCGCTCGAATTCCGGATCTTCGCTCGCTTGGTCTGGATTAGTCGCACCGCTGGTGAGGAAGCCGAACTCAAGCTTCAACTGGCGGCGGACCGGCACGATGGTGGCGGTGTCTATACTGTAGGGCAGCTTGAAGTGCAGGCCCGGCTTGGCGATTTCCTTGAATTTCCCGAAGCGCTTAACGACGGCTTCCGACTCGGGACTTACAGTGTAATAGCTTGAAAATAGGCCTATCAGCATAAAAACACCGAGTGGCGCAAGGATTAGCCACTTGGGATGGAAGTTCAGCTTCGGACGGGGGAAATCGATGGTGTGGCGGAGCGGAGGCGGATTCATAATCTGATAGGAAGGAATTGAAGCGCGCGCTGTGAAAGTAGCGCACCAGAAATCTAAGAACAAAGCAGACGATTAGGAACCTTGAAAATTTAGCAATGATTGTAATCAGTGCTGAAGAGGACTGGTCAGGGAATGCAGATTTATTACGCACTTCCTGATGATTCGCTTTGACCAATTATGACAATCGCCATAGAAAAAATTCGTCATTGAGTCATGAAGTGCCCCCGTTGTGTCCAGCGAATCCACCGAGCTGCGGCGTCTTGCCCGCATTGTGGATTCACGCTTGCGGATGCGGATGCACGCTTCGGCGCAGAGGAAGTGAGAATCCGCTGCCTGACTGATAGTGCGGGTATTCTCCGCCGTGGCGACCGCGAGAAGGTGGAGCTAGCAATGGAGAAAATCACCCGCCGCTTTCCGCAGATTTTCGTAGCGATTTACACCGGGTCGCTGGGTGAGGTTGCGAACATCCGGCAATTTGGATTTTGGCTGTTAAACCGCTCGGCCTTCGAGGACGTGCCGGTAGAAAAGCCGAACGAGGCGGGCATCCTCATCACCATCGATCCCGAGTGCAAGGCGGCCGGAATGGTTTTCGGATATCTTTTGGATCCTTTTCTCGAGGAGTCCGACACCTTCGAGTGCCTTTCCCGCGCGCATGCTTACTGGCTGGAGGGGCGCTATGCCGAGGGGATTTTGCGGGTGCTCAAACACCTAGACGGCGTCCTCCGCAAGCGCAGCCGCCAAGCCCGCCGTGATCCAGAACACTTCGAGCGCAAAGTGATGCCACCCGCACAAATAGGCGATCTGGTCCACCGCATCCGTGCGGGGCATCGCCCAGCGGTGGCTGAAGAATCATCTGCGGAGGTGCTGAAGTGAGGTTTCTAGCAGTCATCGCCATGGCGTTTTTCAATGCCAGCGCGCATGCTCTCGTCGAGCCTGCGCTTCCGGTTTGGGATCTCAAGGAACGAAAAGAAATGGAAGCCGCTGGCTGGATTCCCGGAGCTATTTTACTAACGGAATCGACCTTGTCCGACCAGCCAGATTACACCGCCGCCGAGCCGCTTCAAGTCGAGCAACCCAAGCCGGAGGAAATCGCAGGGGACCTCAAACCATCGTCAGACATTGCCGAGGAATTTCTGCCCGCCTATTTCGCCAAACGTCCCAATACTTTCCTAATTGACCCCCAGAGCCTGCTCTCTCCAGAAGACTATCGAGAACGTCTGAGCTTCCTCAATTACCACGCCAGCGACTCGTCTATCGACTTATTCGTTTACGTGATGGGCGGCGAGCAAGACATCCCGAGCGATGTCCGCGAGGAGGAAATGATTGAGCGCTTTTTCTCGGAGGGACGCCCCGCGGTGGTCGTTTACTACTACCTCGGCGCGCCGCAGCGCTCGATCATTTATCTAAGTCCGTCCATCACCGATGCGATCTCCGCGGCCGAGCAACACCGTGCGCTCGAGAGCTCGGTGATGCAGGCATTTGAAAAAATTAAGCCCGCGGAGCAGATCGAGAAATTCCTCGTCCAGATGTCTATCCGTATTTACTGGATGGAGCGAATGTTAGCCGGCGAGCAGGTAGCCAGTATGATAGATCCATCTGCCAGAGTGAATACTGTTAGTAAAACTGCTGTCCCATCCGTGAAATTCATCTGGCTCCAAGAACTCGCTGGTAAGTTTGCTTTTCATGCCGCTCTAGCTGGCGGAACTCTATCGGCGGTCTTTGCGTTTGGTTTTTGGCGGCGGCTGCGCGCGCGCTATCGGTTTCCAGATTTCGAGGTCGAACCTCGTCTCGGTGGGGCGCACGCGGCCGGGGTCGGAGCAGTGATTTCCTTCGCGAGCGCCTCTGTGCCACCAGCCTCGCAGCGCGACCAAGTGCCAGACTATCTACGCCGTGCGTGAACTCCGCGTAATTCATGGCGAGTGGGATGAGTTCACCCACCCCAAATTCGGTCTGCTATGTAATCCATCGCCACAACCGTAAAAAAACCACGCGCGAATCAGACGAAAGCTTGCCCTTAAAAAGGCGGCGTAGTTCCACTTCCAAATCGCCGCAGGGGAAACGGGAAATAGCAAAGAGCCGCGAAAACCGGCTCAGACTGCTGACACACGTTACTCTGCAGCCGGTTTAGCTTCTGCTAGCAAGGCTTCGGCGGTGAGTTCTACGAACGAACCGGGTGCTCCGGCATAATGAATTTTCCGCTCACCATCGAGGACGTAAGCTAGCGGCCAAGAACCGACTCGATATTCCTCTGCTAGCTTGTTTTCGGGGTCAGAGAAGTTTGTCCACGTGACGGTGCTGTCGGCTTGAAGGCTACGAAGTTTTGCAACGGGGTCGTTGTTCACTCCGATGACGATCAGCGGGCGTCCCTTGAATTTTGCTTCCGTGGCCGCAGTGATTTCAATCACGCGACGGGCATCGGCAAGGTCACTGTTCCAGAAGAGAAGAATGATAACTTTACCCTTGTTTTCTGACAGAGAAAGCGGACGCAGGGCGGAATCTTTACCGACGAGGTCGGGCGCTACGCGGCCTTTCGAGAGGAAGCGAATGATGTAGAGCTCGTCCCCTGCGAGCTTGGCGACGCTGACGCCGCCGAGTTCGACATCGGAGCTTTGGATGATCGCCTTGCGCAGAAGAGTGAGGCGCTTGCGCATGATTTCTCCATCATCGCCGAGGGCTTTGAGCTGCATGGCGGCACCGAGAGCAGCGACGCCCTGAGTTTTGGTGTCCGGATTGCTGGACTGGATTTTTTCCAGCAAGGAGAGTGAGCGGGGATCGGAGCTGGAGGCGAGCGCGACGCAGACAGGGATGAGTTTGAGGCTGTTGAGATGATGGGTTTCTAGGGTTTTGCGGATAGCTTCATTTTCCCGGGTAAAGATGGCAGTGGGGACGCCGGCTTCGTTGTTAGCGAGCAGGCTGGGGGTGAGCTGAAGGAACCAGGCGGAAGGCTCAAGCGTCCATTCTTGATCGAGAGACTGGCCGATGGCGGCCCACATTTGTTTGGCGAAGGTGACGGGGTCGGGACGGCTATTCCACGCTTTAGTCTGCTCGGTTGGAGTCGCGGCGGCGCGCGTTTCTGAGGCCCACTTTTCCAGCGCAAGTTGATAGGATTTCTGAATCCGCTGGGCGTCGGCCGGGGCGGCGGTGAGGTGGGGAAATGCCAGCAGGCAGGACAGAAGGATGAGACGAATTAAGTGGTGCATGGGAATTAAGATTTAAAATTTGAGCGCTGATTATACGAGGCCGGTGACGAAAGCAGTGGCAGTCTCGCGCGCCCAGCAGTCCGCAGCAACGACAGACTCAAGGTCGGCGGAAGGTTGCACGGTATGCGCGTCCATAACGGCGGCGACGCATTGCCAAATGCCAGGGAAAGAAATTTTACCGGAGCGGAAGGCATCAACGGCGATTTCATTAGCCGCATTATAAACGGCGGGCAAAGTGCCGCCGATGAGGCCGGCGCGGCGGGCAAGATCTAGCGCGGGAAAATCTGCGGTGCGCGGAGCTTCAAATTCTAATTTCGCCAACGCGGGGAAATCGAGTGGTTTGAGGCCGCCTTTGACGCGCCGCGGCCAAGTGAGCGCGTATTGAATTGGGAAACACATGTCGGTCTGGCTGAGTTGAGCAAGCACTGAGCCGTCGGCAAACTCGACCATCGAGTGAATGATGCTCTGTGGGTGGACGACGACGTCGATGCGCTCTATATCGATTCCGAAGAGCCAGCGGGCCTCAATCATTTCGAGGCCTTTGTTAAAAAGCGTGGCCGAGTCGATAGTGATTTTTGGACCCATTTCCCAAGTCGGGTGTTTCAGGGCTTGGGTAAGGGTAACGTGGGCAATTTGATCTGATGGCAGTGTCCGGAAGGGACCGCCGGATGCAGTTAGGATGAGCCGGGTAACCTCGGACTTGCCGCCGCAGTGGCCGTCGAGGCATTGGAAAATCGCGTTGTGCTCGCTATCGACTGGAATGAGTTTGACTCCGCGCTGGGTGGCAGCGGCGGTGATAATTTCGCCAGCCATGACGAGAATTTCCTTGGAGGCGATGGCGAGATCTTTGCCTGCCTCGATGGCGGCGAGCGCGGGATGAAGTCCGGCGGTGCCGACGATGGCGATGAGCACGATGTCGGCCTCTGCAAGGGTGGCAAGCTCCAGCAGCCCTTCCGCACCGGTGTGGATTTTCACATCTGTGGGGAGCAGAGCACGGAGAGCGGATTCCTGGGTGGCATCGTAGATAGCGACGTGACGGACGCCGGTTTCGCGGGCTTGAGCGGCAAGCTTTTCGATGTTGCGGAATGCAGCGAGGGCGATGATTTCGACCCCGCCGGGCAGCTCACGGGCGACCTTCAGGGTGGAGCAACCGATGGAACCGGTGGAGCCCAGCAGGACGACACGACGTTTGCGGGACGGGGTGTTCATGTGGCGGGAAGGAGGACCCATTTCAGGTAGAAATAGAGCGCAGGTGCAGTGAAGCAAATGCTGTCAATGAGATCAAGCGAGCCGCCGATACCGGGAAGCATGCTACCGGAGTCTTTGGCATGAATGGCGCGCTTGAGCACGCTTTCTGCCAGATCACCGATGACAGCGAGGATGGAGAGAATGAATCCAAGGGCCACGACGTGGCCTATGTGGTGGAAGATACCGAGCTTTTCAGGAAACAAAAAATATAGGCCGCAAGCTGCGAGCTGTGAGAAGAGCAGCGCACCGCCAAAGCCTTCCCAAGTTTTTCCTGGGCTGACGTGGGGGATCATTTTGTGGCGGCCGATCATCGAGCCGACGATGTAAGCTCCCATGTCAGTGAATTTAGTGACAGCGAGCAGCCAGAGCAGCAGGAATGCACCAGAGCTACTGACGAAGCCTGGGGGCGCAATGGCCTGCGGATCCATGAAGGTGATGCGCGCAGCAAAATTAAAAAGAAAAGCGATATAAACGAAGCCTAGTAGGTTTGCGGCTACTGCGAGTAGGGCGTCGATGCCGCGGATCGGATAGCGAAGCTGGAGGGTGAAAGCACCGGCGATAGCGATGAAGACGGCGATGGCGTCGATGTCCTGCGGAACAGATTTACCACCCTGCCAGAAATGCCAGTAGAGGCCGCCACTATATATTGCGGCGAGCAGGATACCGAAGCGCGGGAAGCACATCACACCGGCAGCTCGGAGCATTTTAAAATACTCGACGGTGGCAATCATGGCGAGCACGCCGATGAGTCCGAGCACGGCCCAAGATCTGGCACTGACAAAGATGGCAGTGACGAGTCCCCACAAAAACAGCGTGCTGGCGCTGCGACGAGCGAAGACGAGCGCTTTGGACGGGGTGAGAGGCTGCGTGTGATCTGCCATTTTCAGAGGAATCCAAGACGGGTCCTGCGGAACTGGCAACTCATTCATCAAATGTGGCGCAACCTTTTTTCAGGATTGTGGTTTGATGGACATACGAGACCATCAGTGAGTCTCCTAAATCCAACCGAAAATAACCATGAAAACTACCACACTCATCACCCTCGGTGCCCTCATCGGGACTTGCACATTTGCCCACGCCCAAGACAAGCCAAAGCGCCCGGATGGGCCTAAGCACGAAATTCCTGGTGAGGTGCGCGAGAAATACGATGCAGACCAGAACGGGAAACTCTCTGAAGACGAGAAGAATGCCATGCATGAGCAGATGAAAGCGAAAATGGAAGAGCGCAAAGCGAAGATGCTGGCCAAGTATGACACGGATAAGGACGGCCAGCTTTCCGATGCAGAAAAAGAGGCCATGAGGGTGGACACAGAGGCCATTCACAAGGCACTGCTCGAAAAATACGACGCAGATAAGAACGGCAAACTCGACCGCGCGGAAATGAAGGC
This sequence comes from Akkermansiaceae bacterium, assembly GCA_031382045.1. Classification (GTDB taxonomy): domain Bacteria; phylum Verrucomicrobiota; class Verrucomicrobiia; order Verrucomicrobiales; family Akkermansiaceae; genus Luteolibacter. The sequence continues at coordinate 10,489 of JANMYL010000237.1, forward strand.
GGCCCGCGATGCCGGCGAGGAGCTTCCAATGATGCGTCCTGGCTCAGGCGGCAAGCGCGGTCCGGGTGGTTCAGCACCAGCACCAGCACCAGCACCAGCACCAGCACCAGCACCAGCAGCGCCAGCGCCTGCGCCTGTGGTTGAGTAATCTGCGGTAAATCCACTTAATCCAACGCCGCAGGCTGGTTTCACCAGCCTGCGGTTTTTGGTTTCTATAATTGCCAAGTGGCCAATCAGAAAGTGAATTGAAGCTCTGAATGAACACTGATAGATACGAATCTTTCAACGTCTCGGCCCGGCGGGTGTTCTTCGAGTGGCTTTTAAATTCCTAAGAAATCGAGTGAATCATTGCCAATTATTGAAGAGCAAATTCACTTAGCAGCAGCTTTGAGATCTGCGAAACGAGCACGCATTTCCGCCAAGCGGTCTTGCTGCGCGGGATCTGCGACGAGGTCGTTTTCCTCGATGGGATCTGAAGTGAGATTGAAGAGTTGCTCGGTTTTAAAATCAGGCCAGAAGAAGTATTTCCAATCCTTACGGATAAGCGCCTCGGAAGCGGGGATGAAGGTCTTGTCCTTGATGATGGCGTGCTCGTAGAAGAACTCGGTGCGCCACACGGGGCTGCTGGCTGTGAGGTAAAGCGCGGCGATGTCTTTGCCTTGCATGGTCGGCGGTGCTTGCAAGCCGGCGGCGGCGAGGATAGTGGGAGCGAGGTCCACATTGAGGGCATAGGCGTCGTTGGTGCTGCCTTTTTTTGTCTTGTCCATGCGCGGGTCTAGCAGGATGAGCGGGACACGGATGCTTTCCTCGTGTGGATACCATTTGTCTGCCAGGCCATGTTCGCCATGATAATAGCCGTTGTCGCAGGTGAAGATAACAAGCGTGTTTTCGAGGAGACCTTGTTGCTTGAGTTCTGCTAGGACACGACCGCAGGTGCTGTCCACCTCAGTGGCGAGGCGGTAGTAGTTTTTCATCATAGTCTGGTATTTTTCCGGTCCGTCGAAGCGCCAGTGCCAGCGGTGACGGCCTTCGTTCATTTCATTCGCTATGAATGGTGGGAGGCGACGGAACGATTCGTCGTTGGCGTTGATGGGCACCGGGATTTTGTCGTTTTTGTAGAGCTCCATACTCTGCGGTTGCGGGAGGTATTGGAGCGGATTGCCGTCCTCGGCATGGGTGGCAAAGAAGGCGAGAGTGAGGCAGAACGGCTTGTCGACGGGGCGGGTTTTGAGGAATTCGAGCGCGTCGTTTTCATTTTTTTGGGTGACATGGATTTGGGTTCCATCGGGCTCTTTGATCCAATGACTGCCGCTATATGCGCGACCGTAGTCGAAGTTGTCCGCAGGGAATTTGCCGTTGTGCCATTTGCCGATGTGGCCAACGTAATAGCCGTTATCCCTGAGAATGCCCGGATAGGTTTCTTTCCACGGAGTTTTAAACATGCTAAATGCACTGTTGCCGTGGCGGGACATCCATTGGCCAGTGAAGAGCGAGGCGCGGCTCACTCCACAGATCGCAGTGGTGACGCAAGCATGGGAGAAGCGCAGGCCATCATCTGCAAGGCGGTCGAGATTAGGCGTTTTGACGACGGGATTCCCCGCACGTCCGAGAGTATCGTGACGCCAGTCATCGGCGTAGAGAACAATGATATTCAGCGGCTTGGTCTCGGCTGAAAAAAGCCGCAACGTAAGTGTAGCAAGGAATAGAAGAGTGAGTATCGGTTTCATGTATATTGTATCGCTAAGACGATTTTGAGCTTTAGAAACAAGGAAATTCAGTCAATTTCAAATGCGTGGGAAGAACAATTGCAGGACAGTCGTAGCCAATTTATCCGTGAGTTATCTGGAATTGGCATGAAAGCGCCTTTTGACTAATCGAGATCTTATGATACAGAATTTTGGTTATTGCTATGCAATTTAGACTCCAAGCCAGATTCAACTCCGGAGCATCGTCATTCCTGCTTTTTTAAACCCTTCCACACTTTCAGATTATGAAACTTACCCGCGCCTCCCTTGTCAGCCTGACTGCCATCTTAGCGCCGGTATGTCACGCGACGATTATCACCGCAACCATGGCAGGTGGGATTCAGACGCCCGCCACATGGGCCACTGTTTCGCCGGTGGCGGGAAATTCGGACACTTGGCATTCCAACGGAAAGACTCTCAGCTACAATGCCACTGTTTTTCACGGAAATATCTTCGTCTTGGGAAATGGAGCTATATTGCAATCCGGGGCAGATCCGGGCGATGATCCGACGTTTCAAAATTTCACCTTTGACGGCGGCACGATCACTTACGGGCAGAACACTCCGAGTATCTTCAGCTTCGGCACCAACCGTGTGACCGTCACCTCGGCCGGTGGGAAAGTGAATTCGAGCGCCGGAATCAATCGGGATCTTTGGTTCGAAGGCGGCCGCTGGAAGGGTAGCGGAGAGCTAGTTTTTTCACACCTGACGGCGAGCGACACTCTTTCCACGGTGGAAGATACGCTTCAAACCTTCCGCTTCATCAACGCGGATTTCTCCGCCTTCACCGGAACGTTAACCGTGATCGACAAGGCGATACTGGAGCTGACGCAGGCTATCTCCGCCCCAAGTTTTTCGCTCAAACTGCTCAACAACGCCCGCTACAACAACATCGGCGAGCATGATATTTTTGTCCGCTCGCTGGTCATCGCGGACACCGTCCTACCGCCGGGAGAATACCGCGTGGGCAATGGCAGTCTCACCGCCACACAAGAGGCCTTCATTCTCACCACCGGCGCGATCCATGTGGTTTCGCAGCCAACGGCAGGTGCTTTCCCAGACACTAATAGTAATGGTTTTCACGACTTTGTAGAAATCAGCAATCCAGGAGTGAATTTCGCCAGCCTCCAGAATCCTGCACTTGATAGCGACAACGACGGACAGACGGACGCCAACGAATTCATCGCTCGCACCAATCCAACGGATAGCATGAGTTTCATGGCCTGCGATGTGCGCCAAGTCACGGGAACGGATGTGACGGTGGGTTTCTTCGGGAAAGGTGGTGTCCGCTATCAACTCCAGTGGTCGCCGGATATGCTCGGCTGGGTGACCTTCGAGAACTCCGTGACCGGGGCGGACGCAGATGCCACCGTCACTAGATCGTTTGCCAATCTCGGGATCGCCGATCCGCAAAAACTGTTTTTTCGAATGCGAGTTCTCGGCTCCGCCATCTCAGAGTTTTCCGATAATGGCACCGACAGCGACAGCGATGGCCTGACCAGCGCTGCGGAGTCGTTTACCTTGATGTTTGACTCCACAAAGCCCGACTCCATGCGCACGGCGTCTCGCGGTGGTGACGCCAAGCACCTCCAAGAATTGCTCCGCGGAGTCAACCTGAGCGAATCCCTCACGGACACCACTTACGCCGCGAGTATTTCGCCAGAAAATGCGGCTCGTTTCCTATTCCAAGCTGGCATCGGCCCACGCGAAGCGGACATTGCCGCGATCCAAGATCTTGGCTATAGCGGTTGGATAGACTCACAACTTGCTCTACCGCGTTATTCGCTATATGTCACCTATCTCAAGGGCATCCAAAGCCAATGGGACGCACTTAGAAAAGCCATTAAAATTGAAACCGGCAATCCTAACGCCGAACCTGATAACAAAAACGTCCCTTACGAAACCCAGTCCTCCGGTTTTCCACAGAGCAATTTGAGCACCTCCTTCATGCGAGGCATCGTCCATGGCGATGATATCCTGCGCCAAAAATCCGTGTGGGCACTGCTTCAGATCATCGTCGCCTCGGGTGCCGGCTACACCCAGCACTACGGCGAGCCGTGCGCAGTGTTTGTGGATCTTTTCCATCAGCACTGCTTCGGTCGTTATGCCGATTTACTCTATAACGTCTCGGTCAATGGCCACATGGGCGACTGGCTCACCTTCATCAACAACAAGAAGGCAAATCCTGCCCTGCAATCTTTACCAGACGAAAACTATGCCCGTGAGGTGATGCAGTTATTTTCCATCGGTCTCTATCAAATGAACACGGACGGCTCCTACAGGACCGACTCGCTCGGAGCCCTCATCCCCACCTACGGATTCGAAGATGTCGCAGAACTCGCCAAAACCTTCACCGGCCTCAAGGGCACGAGCAATGGCACGACCGCTTCTGACACGGTGAACTGGAATTTCACTTCTAGGGAAATGATTGCGAAGGAGTCCGATCATGATCAGACGGCGAAATCCCTGCTAAATGGCTACATCACGATCCCGGCAAACACTGCTGTGAAAACCGAAATCCGGCTAGTTTGTGAAAAGCTGGTGAAGCACCCAAACTGCGCACCCTACGTCTCCACACGGTTGATTCAGAACCTCGTGACCTCTAACCCGACTCCCGCCTATGTCGCGCGGATTTCGAAAGTCTTCACCGACAACGACGGCAATCTCGGCCAAGTCATCAAGGCCATTCTCGTCGATCCCGAGGCCCGCGGACCGCGCTTTCTGACAGATCCCATGCACGGCAAACTGCGCGAACCCATGATGCGCAGCGCCAGCCTCGTTAGGGCCTTTGAAGTCGGCACCGAAGTGGACCCAACTCCCTACACCAACGACAACCTCCATTTTACGAATACCCGGACCTTCAGCAATCAAGCATTCTTCGAATCACCCTCCGTTTTCAATTTCTTCGAGTCCACCTATCAGGAGTCAGGCGAGATCCAAAACGCAGGATTGCGTTCCCCCGAATTTCAACTTCTAGCAGCTACCACCAACACCTCCTTCATCGAACAAGTGAGAAACAAGCTAACTGGCTACCTACACACCCCAAAATTTATCAGTAATCCCACGACCGCTACTCATTCCGAGCCAGCCGTACAATTCCGCATGCTCAAAGAAATCAAAATGCTGGAGGACATCGCCAGTCGGGACGCCCTAGTGGACCGCTTGAGCCTCCTTATGACAGGAGGCCTCGCCGACGCTGCCGCCCGCACCGATTATAAAGAACCCATCTTCGCCACGGGAACTTACGCCAATAACTGGGCCAACGAGCCTTCCGACAAGCGAATCAAATACGCCGTGCTCAAACTCTTCGCAGACTCCTCCTGCGCCGTGCAAAAGTAAGCTATTCTATCCATTTCAAACATTTAAAAAACCAAACCCATGAACCGACGCTCCTTTTTGAGAAACGGCACCTGTGGAATGATGAGTTCCATGCCCGCCATCAATGCCATTCTCAACATGACATTGGCCGGGAATATAGCCCGCGCCCAAGGCGGTCCCGCCGTGCCGGATGACTACAAGGCTCTCATCTGCCTGTTCTTCAATGGCGGCAACGATTCCTACAATATGCTCATCCCCACGACTCCGGAAGAATTCGGCTGGTATGAGCTCACGCGCTCCAACGTCGGCTTGCAAATCCCGTCCGCTCCCGGAGATCCTTACAACGCGAACGCCGCACTCCCACTCACTGCGACTAACACCCCCGGCCGGACCTTCGCGGTGCATCCGAAAATGCCGGACATCGCAAATCTCTTCAATCAAGGCAATGCCAGCTTCGTGGCTAACATCGGCACACTCGTCGAGCCGATACCAAGCGTCTCTGCCTTCGAGACCGGCACTTACCGCGTGCCTGTCTCCACCGGGGCCCACAACACCCAGCAGACCGCATGGCAAACGAGCCTTCCCCAATACATCACCAGCAACACCGGCTGGCTTGGCCGCACCGCCGACATCATCAACCTTCGAGAAAATCCCGCATCCACCCTGCCCATGAGCTTCGCGCTCAGCAGCACCAAAGGCATCAATCAGGGAACCAATAATGGCGGCTTAGCCATCGGCACATCTGGAATTGACCTGCTAGATAATTCAAACTTCAAGGACAAGTGGATGAAGACCAAATTCGAAGCGCAACAAAATCGCGTCTATCAAAACATCATGCAGCGCGTCCATCGGCAGAAAATGGATGAGTATTCCGATCTCGCTAACATCTTCCAAACCTCCTTCCAAACGACGACCACTACGAATACCTTCAGCGGCGGCTTGTCCGCCAGCTTCAAAGCCATCGCCCGCACCATCTCCCTGCGGCAGACCTTCAACGTCAAGCGCCAGACCTTCTTCATCGGCTTCGGAAACTGGGATGGACATTCAAATCTCGTCACCACCCAGTCAGCTCTATTCACCGAGGTCAACCTAGCGATCAAGGAATTCTGGGCTGAAATGGTCACGCAAAGTCTCCAGGACAAGGTCACAGTTTTCACCGGATCAGACTTCGGCCGCACACTGCGCAGCAATGGCAGCGGCACCGACCATGCGTGGGGAGGCAATGCCTTCGTCGTCGGTGGAGCGCTCAACGGCGGTAAAATTCTTGGTCACTATCCAGACATCCTCAAACTCGGGGATGGCCTCGACCTAGGAACTAACGGCCGCCTCCTACCCACCATCGGAGTCGATCCTTACTACGCCGACCTGCTCCTCTGGCTCGGCGTTTCGAAGAGCGAGCTGCCACTGGTTTTACCTAACATCGGTAATTTCTATAATGTCGCTTCCACCGCTCCACCCCTTGGACTATTCGCCTGATGAAAAACCAAATTGCCGCCTTGCTAGCCATAACTCTTGTTCCCTGCGCATCCGGCGCAGTTTTCATCCATGACGAATCGCTGCATGGCGATCTCAGTGATGACTACCTTGCTCCGACTTTGCTAACTCCCGGTCTCGGCATTTCCACACTGAAAGGTACCGTGGTTAGTGGCGACCGCGATCTATTCACGCTAGTCGTAGCCGCTGGTATGCGACTGGATTCACTCAAGCTCCTTAACTACACAACAGACTCGGAAAACCCGGATAATCTTAGCTACATGATGTCCCAGCCAGGCACAACTCTAAGCTCGCCACCAAGCAATGATTTCGCAGATTCCATTGGTTACGTCGGCTTTGGCGCTTGGGCAGTGGAGCGGAATATTCTGCGCTCCATCACCACCGGGCCACCCTATAATTACGCAGCCACGCTGGGTCCGGGAAATTATGCTTTCTGGATCAATGAAACTGGCCCGAGTTCTGGATATGAGTTCCAGTTTGCTGTTTCCGAAATACCAGAAATTTCTTCATGGGCTGGAATTCTATTGGCAGCTCCGCTTTGTTTCCGCAGAAGGCGGAATTCTTAGAAAAATACTAATACTCTCAGGGTTGGCCACGATACTGGGCCACAAATGAAAGGGCGCACCGCTGGTAAACTTGAAGTTGCGCTTTGCGCAGGATACCTTCAAAATGCATTCGATGAAAAAAGTGACCGTTGGATTTGTAGGAGTAGGGAAAATGGGTGCGAACATGGCTAGGCGTCTCGCAGATCTAGGATACCCAGTCGCTGCGGTTTATGATCAGCATGAGGCGACTGCCGCATCGCTTGCTGTCGAGCTCGGTTGTTTAGCGGCCAAAACACTGCCAGAAGTCACTGCGACAGCGGATGTGATCTTCACGGTGGTGACGGACGATGCGGCGATGCATGAGATTTTACAGGGCGAGGAATCCTTGCTCAAGGGCGCGGCGGGCAAGATTTTCATCCACTGCGCCACGGTTAGCCCGGCGGCCCATGAAGCGGCAGAAGCTGCGGCGGAAGCCGTCGGTGCCTCAACCTTGGCTGCGAGCATGGCATCCAGCATCACTCAAGCACGGCAAGGGACGCTCTATCTGATGATCGGCGGAAATGTTGCAGTTTTTGAGGCAATAGAGCCGCTGTTGAAGGACATTTCTAGCTCGCTGCGCCACGTCGGGCCAGTCGGAAACGCAGCGAAGATTAAGGCGCTGGTCAACATGGTCATGAACATCAACACCGCCGGGCTGGCGGAGGGCCTCGGGCTAGGGGCTACGCTGGGACTGGATTCGCAGTTGCTGAAGGAGGTTTTCTCACAGACTGGGGCGAACTCGCGCGTGCTAGAAACCGATGGCGACGACATGATCACGCGAGAGCACGAATGCTACTTTTCCGCAGCCCATGCGGCAAAAGACAGCGGCATAGCGAACGCGATGGCGGATGGCGCAGGCGTGGTCGCCCCCTTGTCCCGAGCGACTGAGGTGCAATACCGGAAAATGATCGACCTCGGACTGGGTGAGCTCGACAAGTCGGGGATCGCAGAACTTACTTTCCCAGATCGCACGGAGTGTTAACAATTTTTTAATATGATGACAGGAACAGAGATTCGAAATCGGTCGGGCGAGAGCATCGACTACACTTTCCACCCAAGCACGCGGGCGGATGCATTGGTCATTTTAGGCCACGGAGTGACAGGAAATAAAGATAGGCCGTTACTCTTAGCACTGGCAGAAGGACTCGCGGCGGCGGGCTGGCCTTGTTTGCGGATTTCGTTTTCTGGCAACGGCGGATCAGAAGGACGCTTCGAGGACTGCTGTATTTCTAAGGAGATCGGGGACCTGCAAGCCGTGCTCGATATGGTGCCTAACGACGTGAATGTCGCCTACGCGGGGCACAGCATGGGCGGCGCAGTCGGCGTGCTAACGGCGGCTCGGGATCTGCGGATCCGAGCCTTGATTACGCTGGCAGGGATGACGCACAGCGCAGCATTTGCGGAGCGTGAATTTCATGGTGTGACGCCGGATGCAGGTTTTATCTGGGCGGATGAAAACTTCCCACTTTCGCGCACATTTATCGATGATTTAGAATTGATCGATAACACACTGGATGCGGCGGAAGCGGTGACCCAGCCGTGGTTATTGATCCACGGCGATGCAGACGATCTGGTGCCGGTGCAGGACGGGCTGGACGCCTTCGCGGCTGCGACTTGTGAGAAGCAGTGGCTAGAAATCAGCGGGGCCGGGCACTCATTTGAAGAGCTGAGCTATCCGCAGCTCGTAGCAGCAGCGAATGAATTTCTAAAAGCGACTCTCAGCTGAGGCGATTTCATTTCATGCGGCAAGAGAGTTGAGCCGAGGCATGCTATTCGGTAAGATACGCCATGCGGATTGATATCGTAACGTTATTTCCTGAGGTGGCGCTGGCTCCGTTGAGTGATTCGATCATTCAGCGGGCGAGGGCGGCGGGTATTGTGGAGGTGGTGGGGCATCAGTTGCGGGATTGGTCGGAAGATAAGCACAGGCGGGTGGATGACTCGCCGTGCGGCGGTGGACAAGGGATGTTGCTCAAGCCGGAGCCGTTGTTCGCTGCGGTGGAGGCGCTGCGTGGTCCGGCGACGCGGGTGATTTTGATGACGCCGCAGGGTCAGCCATTCAAGCAGGCATTGGCGCGCGAGTTGGCCGCGGTGGAGCATTTGTTGATCCTTTGCGGGCATTATGAGGGAGTGGATCAGCGGGTGATCGAGGCGCTGGTGGATGAGGAAATTTCCATCGGCGACTATATTTTGACCAACGGTGCACTGGCGGCAGCGGTGCTGTGTGATGCGGTGATCCGCTTGCTACCCGGTGCGTTAGGCGACGAGCGCTCACCGCTGGACGAGTCGTTTTCTGACCCCAATCTACTGGAAGCACCGGCTTACACGCGGCCGATCGAATTCCGCGGGATGGCGGTGCCCGAGGTGCTAGTCTCGGGCCATCACGGGAAAATCTTAGCTTGGAAGGAGGCGCAGGCTTTGGCTCGGACGCAGGCAAACCGACCGGATTTATTGAATTCTAGGCCGATGAATGGCGAGATTTGAAGTGTCCGTAAAATTTCGTTTTCCGATTACAAATCCGTGCCAAACTCATTTTCGTGAAAACAATGACGGATACAGCATTCCCGAACTTAGAAAATGATCGCCCACGGGTGGAACCGGCCACTATCGAGGACTTACCAGCCTTGACGGAGTTGGTGATGAATCTTTTTGATTCGTCGGATGACTTTTCTCCAGACCGTGCTGTGCAGGAGCGCGGCTTGCAGTTGATCCTCGAGCAGCCAAACCGCGGCCGCATCCTGGTGGTGCGTAACCAGCATCAAATTTTTGGGATGGTGAATTTGCTATTCACCATTTCCACGGCCTGCGGCGGCTTCGTTATTCTAATGGAGGACGTGGTAATCCATCCAGCTCACCGTGGCCAAGGCTATGGCACGATGCTGGTTGACCACGTGGTGGATCTCGCCAAGAAGAAGCACTTCAAGCGCATCACCCTGCTGACGGACCGAATCAGCGCGGAGTCGCAGGAGTTTTTCAAAAAACAAGGGTTTGATTATTCCAGCATGATCCCGATGCGGAAGATCATCGACTAACCAAGCTCAATGCCCCTGCGGTTTTTGACGCGGCTCCCATTCTTTACGGGAACGCGAGCGAACTGAAAGAATGACCGGAATGCCGGGTGCCGGGTGAGCAGCGCGGTAACGGTTTACGATGTAAGACTCGTAGCTAGTGGCCATGAGCCGCTTGTCGTTGACGAAGAGGACGATAGTCGGCACCGGGATGACGCTGTATTTTTCCTCCACGGCGGCGGTGGCATAGTATAGCTTGAGGCGCTTGTTGAGCTTCTTATCAATGGGCGGCGGCGTGGCAACGAAAGCACCTTGCAGGATCCGGTTGAGTTGGCCGGTGCCCGGGATGCTCTGCGCACTCTTTTTAATTTTAAGTGACTCCCTGAGCACGTGATCCACCGAACCACCAGTTTTGGCAGAGCAGGCGACGAAAGGTGCGTAGTGGAGGAAAAATAACTCCTTGCGAACGTGTTCAGTCGCTTCTTCTAACCTCGCGGTGCGATTCGCTCCGGGGTGGAAGAGGTCGAACTTATTAAGCACAATCAGGCAGGGCTTTTTCTCCTCCATGATCAGTTGGGCGATCTTGCGATCCATTGAGGTAATACCAGCTGCCAAGTCGATGACGAGCACACAAAGGTCGGAACGACGCACGGCTTTCTCAGTGCGCATGGCAGAGAAGACTTCGACTGAATTGTCGCGCTTGGCTCGCGGGCGGAGGCCAGCGGTGTCGATGAGGGTAAAGTTTTCTCCCTCGAATGAGTAGGGCAGATCGACGGCGTCACGAGTGGTGCCAGCGATTTCCGAAACGATGGTGCGCTCGTCTTTCAAGATCGCGTTGACCAACGAGGATTTACCAGCGTTGGGCTTGCCGACGATGGCGAGCTTGATGCCGACAGCTTCGGCGACGACGGCCTCGGCCTCGGTTTCTGAAACGAGCGGAGCGATGACGGCGTCGATTTCATCGCAAAGGTGGCCAAAATTTCGTCCATGCTCGGCGGAGACAAAAACGCTGTTGCCAAGGCCAAGGCGGGTGAAATCGGAGTGCGAATTTTCGTGCTTGTCGTCGTCCACTTTGTTGATGACGAGCAGGACGGGAGGCTTGGCTTTGCGGAGTTTTTGCGCAAGTGCCTGATCAACCGGCGTGAGGCCGGAATGCGCATCTACAACGAACAGAATCAAATCCGCAGTTTGCATGGCGATGTCCGCCTCAATAGTGACTTGCTCTTCAAATCCATCGTCGATGTTGCCGCCGATACCACCAGTGTCGATGAGAGTGCAAGGAACCTGCGTGGCCTTGGATGGCGCAGCGATGCGATCTCGGGTGACGCCGGGTTGGTCGTGGACAATGGCGATCTTCCGCCCGGCAAGGCGATTAAAGAGAGCTGACTTCCCGACATTGGGGCGTCCGACGATGGCAACAGTAGGCATGGCGGACGGATGTAGAGGCAGAACGAAGCAATGGCAAGGTCGGAGGTTTTTTTCCGGAATGTGCTCTGGATGGAAACAGGCCCTGAATCGCGATGACTGCCCGAAGTGTGACACAGATAAAAAAACCCCGCCTTTGCAGGCGGGGTTGATTTTACCGAACGGGATATGGCGGAGCGGACGGGACTCGAACCCGCGACCTCCAACGTGACAGGCTGGCGCTCTAACCAACTGAGCTACCGCTCCATGTCCCGCTCGGGTGCGGGAAGCTATTGACCGCCCTCGGACTGCGCAATCTCTTTTTTAAGCTTTTCTGATTTTTCTCCAGAAGCCTTTTAAATACTCAGGAAAGCGCTTCCACAGCGGCTTCCAGCGAGGCTAAATCCTCTACGGAATGGACGGTGACCTCCTTGTCGATCTTCGAGACGAGCCCAGCGATCACCTTACCGGGGCCGAGTTCCAGAAAGGTGCGGTGACCTCGGGCGATGAGCAGCTGGATGGACTCCGTCCAGCGCACCGAGCCAGTGACCTGATTTTCCAGCATACTGCGAATCTCAGTAGCATCGGAAACCAAGCAAGCACCGAAATTGCATACGACCGGCAGTGCGGGAGGCAGGAAAGAAACGGTGGCTAACTCGGCTGCGAGTTGGTCTTGCGCGCTTTGCATCAGGCGCGAGTGGTAAGCTCCGGCGACGTTGAGCTTGATGGCGCGGCGGATGCCGAAATCCTTGGCTTGAGCGATGGCGGCATCGATCCCGGAGGCAGTGCCAGAAATGACGATTTGCCCAGGCGCATTGAGATTCGCCACGTCCACATCAGTAGCTGCGGCGAGAGCGCGGACCTGCGCTTCATCGCCACCGATGAGCGCGGCCATGGCTCCCTCGGTGGCAAGACAGGCGGCTTCCATGAATTCCCCACGACGAGCAACAAGACGCAGTCCGTCCTCAAACGAGAAAGTACCGGCAGCAACATGGGCGGTGAATTCGCCAAGAGAAAGCCCAGCTGCGGCCACCGGCACGAGATTCGGCAGTCGCTCGCGGATCAGAGCGAGCGCCATCAAGCCATGGAGGTATAAAGCGGGCTGGCAGCGCGAGGTTTTCGTCAATTCGTCATCAGGACCGTCGAACATGATGTCCGAGATGGAAAACCCGAGTGCTTGGTCGGCTTGCACAGCCATGCTACGGGCGGTGGCGGAGTTTTCTACCCAGTCCTTGCCCATGCCCACTTTCTGGGCGCCTTGTCCGGAGAATAAAAGAACGATTTGGCTCATGTCCGGCAAGGTTTAGGGAATCCCAAGCGGTGAGGGAAGGGAAAACACCAAGGTGCTGCACCTCTTCTCCACTTCAACGGTGCCAAACTTTGAAGTCACTAGGTGGTGGTATCGGCCCAAGTGCCGTCGATAATGAGGTCAAAAATGGGGTTCATGCTTGTCATCCTAACTTGCGATAACCAGCAGCCGACTCACGGGGTTTCCACCAGCAGGTGAAAATGGTTATCCATCAACATCCACGCGTGAACCCGCCAACCGTGGCATTCGCACACTTTGCCAAAGCGGAGTAGAAATCCTTTCCGGTCCTCGTCATTCTCAAAAACCACTTTCCCGCCATGCCCACGAGCCATTTGATGGTAAACCGGCTTCGGGGTCAGTCCCAAATAACAGACATTCGCCTCAAGCCGTGAAGCTGGCATCCCGGATTCCACGCCTCGGATTTGTGCTGTCATCTCCCTCATCCCTCGACCTCGTCAGGGCTCCAGATTCTTCTCAAGCGCTTTGAGCTGTTCGGCCAGCTGCCGGTCATCCCGGAAACGGCGCACCGCCCGCGTGACACCCACTTCATGGCCCATTCCCAGCCGACTCGCCACCCAGCGGTTAGGCATCGCGGTTCTCTTCCGGACCAATGCCGCCACCAATTCCGTTTCATCCTTCCACTTTCCCCGGCCCTTCAGTTCGGACGGGTCACCCGGCAATCCAAGCCGGCTCAACGCCGCAGCCACCAGCCGCTCTGCCGCCGCTTCATCGTGGGCTCTTGCCGCGTCCCCTCCCACGCTGCCCTTTTTCCGCTCCACGCCCAATGGCATCTTGATCACGTCCAGGACCTTTTCTCCAAAACTCTTCTCTCCCAGATACCACCCGTTCCTCAGTTCAGAAAGCGCGGCGTCCGTGATCACGCCCTGCCGGTCCTTTGCCCGCGCTTCCAGATAGCCCGCATACGCCTTCCCACCCCGGG
>JANMYL010000243.1:0-3932 GCA_031382045.1 Akkermansiaceae bacterium
GCCAGTCTTAACTCATTCTATCAGTTAACCAGCACGCACTCGTTTCGTCGTAATGCGAAGTCATTGATCTATTGGTGTGCTAATGCCACTTTCGCCAGTAGCTGCATCTAAACGCTCACTTTTAAAAACTCCGCCACCCGATTTGTGAATCTGCGATTTCCCAACTTGATTACCCTCCATTAGAGCTGCTGCGCTGTGAGACACATTGGTTTGGGCCAACAATCATGCGTAATGAAACAGTTTAGCTAGCTCCGCCAGATCCGAAATCCCATTCGTTTTTAGGCAATAAAACGTGACACGGGATATTTCGAGTAAATCACCCCATCTGTTCTAAAGTCACGCCCAATTATGTAAACGGCCTGCAGTTCTCTGAGAACGAAGGAATCCGACGGAATACGATTGTGGTCATTAATTGGCAATTCATTCGACGAATACACCCAAATGACGTGGTGAATGATTTAGAGTATTTTCCCAATAAAAACAGCCAGCCGTTGCTGCGGCTGGCTGTTTTAAGAACAGGCAAGAATGCCTGTATCACGGCGAATCAATAACGATATTGCTCACCCTTGAACGGGCCTTCTACGGGCACGTTGATATAGTCCGCTTGCGACTGCGTTAGAGTCGTAAGCTTAGCTCCGACCTTGGCGAGGTGGAGACGGGCGACCTCCTCGTCAAGGTGCTTCGGCAACACGGTGACTTGGCCAGGCTTATTGGTGTCTCTGTTCTTCCATAGGTCGATTTGCGCGAGCGTCTGGTTGGTGAAGCTGTTGGACATCACGAAACTTGGGTGGCCAGTGCCGCAACCGAGATTTACCAAGCGACCTTCGGCAAGCATATAAATACTATTGCCCCCGGGGAAGGTATATTTGTCTACCTGTGGCTTGATGTTTGTGCGAATCACATTGGGAGCGTTATTGAGCTTATCGATTTGAATCTCGTTATCAAAATGACCGATGTTACATACGATGGCTTGATCCTTCATTTTCTCCATGTGTTCGAGACGGATGATGTCGAAATTACCGGTGGTGGTGACGTAAATATCGCCCCAGCCGAGGGTATCTTCGAGGGTGAGAACGCGGAAGCCTTCCATAGCAGCTTGCAAGGCGCAAATCGGATCGACTTCGGTGACAACAACTTGAGCACCTTGGCTGCGAAGGGCTTGGGCAGAGCCTTTACCCACATCGCCGTAGCCGCAGACGACGCCGACTTTACCGGAGATCATCACGTCAGTGGCTCGCTTGATGCCGTCCACCAGCGACTCGCGGCAACCGTAAAGGTTATCGAATTTAGACTTGGTGACTGAGTCGTTCACGTTGATCGCAGGAACAAGTAACGTGCCAGCTTTGGCCATTTGGTAAAGGCGATGGACGCCGGTGGTGGTTTCCTCAGAAACGCCTTTCCAGTCCTTCACGATCTTTGCGAAGATGCCGGGATGCTTGGCGTGGACGTCTTTCAGAAGGTCCTTGATGACTTGTTCCTCGTGATTGCCGGACGGGGTGTTGACCCAGTCGGAACCATTTTCGAGCTCGAAGCCTTTGTGAATGAGGAGGGTCGCGTCGCCACCATCATCGACAATGAGCTCAGGTCCGAGGCCGGATGGATTGACCAGCGCCTGCCAAGTGCACCACCAATATTCCTCCAGCGTTTCGCCTTTCCAGGCGAAGACAGGCACTCCAACTGCCGCCATGGCAGCGGCGGCGTGATCTTGAGTGGAGAAGATATTGCAAGAAACCCAGCGTACTTCGGCACCGAGATCGATCAGCGTTTCAATGAGAACCGCCGTTTGAATGGTCATGTGCAGCGAGCCCATGATGCGGACGCCCTTGAGTGGTTGCTCTGGGCCGTATTTGGCACGAGTGGACATGAGGCCGGGCATTTCGTGCTCAGCAATTTCAATTTCCTTGCGACCGAAGTCGGCGAGGCCGATGTCTTTTACTTTGTAGTCAGTGAAGCTCATATAATGGTTAGGTAAATAATTAAGTTAGCCGATTGCTTTGATGAGAGCCGCTGCTTTGTCAGTGGCTTCCCATGTGAGATCTTTGTCGTCTTTTCCGAAATGACCGTAGTTGGTGGATTTGGAATAAATAGGGCGGAGAAGATTGAGTTGCTTGACGATGTCTGCTGGCTTGAAGGAGAAAACCTTGAGGATGGCAGCGAGAATCTTCTCATCCGCCTTCGTGCCAGTGCCGAAGGTATCGACGTGAACACTGACGGGTAGCGGATGGCCGATGGCGTAGGCGAACTGAACCTCGCACTTGGTCGCGAGTCCGGCTGCGACGACGTTTTTTGCAACCCAGCGGCCCATGTAAGCAGCGGAGCGATCCACCTTGGACGGATCTTTTCCGGAGAAAGCACCACCACCGTGACGACCGGTGCCGCCATAAGTATCTACGATGATCTTGCGACCGGTGAGACCGGAGTCGCCCTGAGGACCACCAATGACAAATTTTCCAGTTGGGTTGATGAGATACTCGGTATCTTTAGTGAGCATTTCCTTCGGCAGGACTTTTTTGATGATTTGCTCGATGCAGAATTTTTCGATTTCGGCGTGTTCTACGTCTGCCGCATGCTGGGTTGATATGACGACATTGACGATGCGGGTCGGTTTACCATCGACGTATTCAACGGAGACCTGCGACTTCGCATCCGGGCGAAGCCACTTCACTTTACCGATTTTACGGATGCGGGTGAGTTCTCGACCAAGGCGATGGGCGAACATAATCGGCGCAGGCATCAGCTCAGACGTCTCGTTGCAGGCGTAGCCAAACATGATGCCTTGGTCGCCAGCGCCTTGCTCGGCGTGTTTTTTGCCTTTCGCTTTTTTCGCGTCAACGCCTTGAGCGATGTCGGGAGATTGTGTGGTGAGGTAGTTATTAATAAAAAGTGAGTCTGCGTGGAAAACGTCATCATTGTTGACGTAGCCAATGCCGCGAACGGCGTCGCGGATGACTTTTTCAATATTGATCACCGAGCCAATCGGCTGGTTGCCAATTTTAGGGATCGTGATTTCACCGCCGACGACGACCACATTGCTTTTCACAAAGGTCTCGCATGCCACCCGACTTTTGGGATCGATGGCCAGGCAGGCATCAAGAATGGCATCCGAAATCGTGTCCGCAACCTTGTCAGGATGGCCTTCGCCAACGGATTCTGAGGAAAAAATGTAAGTGCTCATATGCTTTTTTATTTTCGTATCGTCAAATCGCGATGCGTTGATGTATAAACTCGCACATGCCGTCAATGCTGAAATCTCTCAAGCTACTTTCTGACCCAACCCGCCTGCGGATTTTGATGTTAGTGGAGCACGAAGCCTTGTCGGTAGCGGAATTGCAGGAAATTCTGGGAATGGGTCAGAGCCGAATTTCGACTCAGCTTTCTCTGCTTAAAACCGAGCGACTCGTCAGCGACGAGCGTAGCGGAAAAAACAATATTTACACCTGCACTGCGGACTCCGACTTGATGGAAGTCGCTCGACTCGCCGCAGCGGAAGTGCCAGAAGTCGTTGATGATGAAACAGCACTTCGGCATTTACTGCGGAAAAGGAAAGACAGCTCGCGGGCTTATTTCGACGAACTTGCGGGACGCTTTGGGAAAGATTATGTGCCCGGTCGTTCATGGAAGGCGCTGGCCGAGGCGCTCATCAAGGTGCTCAATTACAAAGTCGTAGCCGATCTCGGAGCCGGGGAAGGCACACTTGCGCAACTGCTAGCCCAGCGTGCGGAAAAGGTGATTGCCGTGGATTTGTCGCCGAGAATGGTCGAATTCGGCCAAAATCTCGCGGTGCAGAACAACCTGTCCAATCTGGAATACCGCATCGGCGACATCGAGGCGCCCCCCATCGATAATGACAGCCTCGATCTCGCGATCCTAAGCCAAGCGCTTCATCACGCCGAGCATCCGCAACGCGCGCTCGACGCCGCATTCCGCATTCT
>JANMYL010000245.1:0-17923 GCA_031382045.1 Akkermansiaceae bacterium
CCCCGGAACAGGCGCTCCAGATTTTCCGGCAGGCCACCGCCGGTGATGTGAGACATCGCCTTCGGCTTCACCCCAGATTTTTTTAAGTCGCGTGTCACATCGTGGTAGAGACGTGTCGGCTTGAGCCACGCATGAAGTTCATCATCAGTGACTTCGCCTGGGAATTCTTTGAGCACGCGGCGCACCAGCGACCAGCCATTGGCATGGATGCTGTCGGACGCGTAGCCGATCAACACATCGCCGACGGCAACGGTGGTTGGGTCGATTAAATCGGGCTTTTCCGCGCAGCCGATGCAAAAACCGGAAAGCTCGATCACGTCTGCTGGGACGATTCCAGGCATCTCTGCGGTTTCGCCTCCGGCCAGAATGCAATCACAAGCCTCAAGGTAGTCCGCCATTCCCGAAATGAGACGCGTGATCTTCTCCTCATGCAGCGCCGCGATTCCGATGTAATCTAGGAAAAGCAACGGATCGCCGCCGGTTGTGAGAATGTCGTTCACACTCATCGCGACGAGATCTTTGCCGGCCGTTTCGAGCAAATCGTGCTCCAACAGCAGTTCCAACTTCGTCCCCACGCCATCGCAGCCAGTCATCATGACCGGCTCCTTGTAGCTGCTCAGGTCATAACAAGCGGCGAAAAGCCCGAAAGCTCCCCACAACTTGCGTGTCTGCTGAGTTCTGCGCACATGAGTGCCGATGTCGCCCACTAGAGCGGCCGCCTTACGCGTGTCCACTCCTGCCTGTTGGTATGTTAAATTGCCCGCCATAATCCGCTGCGGGCTTTTACCAGCCAAGCTCTCCCCGTCACGAAGAAAAAATCTTTGCTTGTTTCATAATTCTCCCGATTCAAAAAATCCGTTTATTTATAAGGATTTTTATTTGGAAAATCTCTCCTCAAGACCTTCGCGCATGGAAGAAAAAGATTGCCACCGAAAATATTTTATATATTTTTAAAAAAGTTTAGACATCCGGACTTCCAACATCTCCACAATTAAAGTCGGACACTTAAAATCCACAAAGATGAGCAAGCAATGACCAAGCACGCCTTCATCCACTTAGACTCCGGTCTACAAATCGGCTACGGCAAACCGCTCGCTAGTTTCGCGCTAGATGTCAATTTGACTGGCGGCACCCATTTTCTGCTGGCCCGCAACGGCCGCGGCAAGACCACTCTCCTCCGCACTCTCGCCGGCACATTGAAGCCAGTTTCCGGAAAATTTCGCACCGAGGGCTTTCTTCAGTATCTCCCTGAAGATCTCCGCTTCGATTCCGAAATCACCCCAGCGATGATTTTCCGGATGCTACTTCCTAAAGCCCGCCGGCAAGAAGCACTCGACCTCGCCAGCCGCATCGAGCTCGACGTCAAAAAACCATACGGCCGCCTGTCCACCGGTAACCGTCGCAAAACCAGTCTGATCATGGCGGAGTTTTCAGTGAAACCCGACACTGGTAACATTCTACTTCTCGACGAGCCGTTCAGCGGACTCGACTTCTTCGCCCGCCAAGCCTTTGAGGAAATTTGGGGAAACTCCTCAAGCAACGTCTTGCGTCTCGTCAGCTGCCATCCCGACTACGATTCGATGAAAATGCCCAGCGCACTCATGATAGAAGGCAACCGGGCCCACCACCTTAACGAAGACGGCCAGACATGGAGCACCCTCAAGAATTTGATGAACTGACCCAGCCATGAGACTCTTCCGACTCACTTTTGCTACTATTTTTCAGCGTAAAGCCTGGGCGATCTGCACCTTTGCGGTGATCGCGCTGCCTTTCGCACTGCCGCTCATCTCCAGCGCCACCGAGAAGCCGCTGCTCATCCCGCCCGCCCGCATTCTCGCCGCTTGGGGCACACTTTGGACCTGCACCCTGCTCTGGGGCTTGTTCACCGCAGCCCGCGAAGGCGAGAGCAACGCTAAGACCGGCATCGGCGAATATTTCCAAACCACCGGAGTTTCCGCCACTCGCCAGCTCCTGGAAATCTGGCTAGCCGTCTTCTCTTTCATCGCGCCCCTGGCCATCATCACCGCACTCATCTGCCAATTTGCCGCCACTCCCGCCAATCCCAGCGAACACGCGATGTGGTGGATCCTCAATCTTCAATACGCCGCTCTTTTCCTCCTTGTCATCGCGCCCTTGCTCGCTCTTGCCACCGCGCTCGCCTCTCGTTTTGGTGGCATCACGGGCTTCACCGTCACCCTATTCATCGCCATTTACGGCCTCTACGGCGTCGGCTACCTCGAAAGCATGCTCAAAGTCGAGGCCAACCCGATTTTACACGGTGTCTGGATTTTCTCCCCGCACTACAGCTTCGCAGATCTCACCCAGCGCCTGTTATTCAAATCCGGTGCCCTACCCAGCGCCACCTTCTGGAATATGGCCCTCTATTTTCTCGGCATCCTCGCCGTCTATGTCGGCCTCTCCCGCCTTACCTTCCGCACCAAACTCTCTGCCTGAGTTACCTGAAATTTAAAATCTCAAATCTTCTTCCCACCATGTCTCGCATCTCCACCCATGCCATCTCCCTTTGCCTCATCGGCACAGGTATGCTCGCTTGGACGCTTGCCGGACGCCCGCTAATCACCAATCCTGATTTAGATGTCCCTCTCAACCCACTGGGCATCAATGGCAGTCCTTACGGCGAGGTATTCGCCATGGCCATGCAAGGCCCTATCAATACCTACACCGAAATGGGATTGCACGGCCAAGGCCACGACCATCCAGACGGA
Source organism: Akkermansiaceae bacterium (assembly GCA_031382045.1). Taxonomy (GTDB): domain Bacteria; phylum Verrucomicrobiota; class Verrucomicrobiia; order Verrucomicrobiales; family Akkermansiaceae; genus Luteolibacter. The sequence goes on from JANMYL010000245.1 coordinate 2,727, forward strand.
GAAACCTGCGACGACCACAACCACGACCATGCCGACGGAGAAACCTGCGAAGCGCAACATCATGACGCAGACGCCAAACCTGCTCCTGCCGCCGAGCCAAGTTTCGAGAAATTCCTGACCTCATTGCAAGTCGCCGCTCACGCCCGCACCAATCCCTATGCCGCAAGCGAGGCGCTCAAGCGTCACTTACGTCGCCAAGCCGAGGACAAACTCCGCTTCGCATATCAGCTCGATCCCGCCCACTACGGGAATTACAACACCCTCCACTTTTTCCTCACCGAACCGAGTGTAGGCACCCGCCCCCAGCTCACCCCCTCCGCCGCTAAGCTGGCCCAAGACACCATTCAATACTGCCTTAAGCAGGAATCCGATCCCCGCCCCGCGCTCACTGCCGCCGCTGCCGCCACCAACATGCTACAACTGATGTTCGAGGACCAAAAAACACCAGCACCCAAATTCAGCACTGCCCAGATGCGCCAAATTCTCAGCGTTCTCGACCATAGCCTCGCCCGCTACGACACCATCGCCAAGCACTGGGACCTAACGAAAAACTGGGCACTACTCTCGCCCCAACGTATCGCAGAGTGCGACGAGCGGTTCCTCTTCATCTGCAAAATCCGAGATGCTTCAGAAAAGACCATTATTCGTCTCGAGAGCAAACTCCAGCCGCAAGCCACGAAATAACAGCATTCTTATAGCCCTTCAGAACTTCAGCCTTTCCAGCAAATATGTCCGTCTTCACCGCCGTTTTCGAACCCCCACCGCTCCCGGGTCACACTCTGACCTCCGCGCCAGTGCGTTTCGCGGAAGGCATGAAAGGGACACACCTTCTTGGCATCATCTTCCGCGTCTGCCGCGAGCTGCGTGTCTCAGACATTCAGATGCGCGCCGACCGACCAGTTTACATCCATACCAACAAGGGCATGGAGAAACTCGACTTCCTTGGCATCCTCAACGCTGGAAACATGGATGAAATCCTCAAGGAACTCATCTCAAATCGCGAAAGCGGTAGCCATGGATTCGGCCAAGACAATGGTCTCGAAATGCGTGTCGATGAAAAAATCCGCCTCGCCATCGCCAGCTTCTCCGAGACCCGTGTTGCTGATTTCTCCTGCGACGGCATCCCCATGGGCGACAGCGGCGAACGCTCTGGCCGCCTCCGTATCCAAGCCCACCTCAGCTCCTCAGGCCTCGGCGTCACCTGCCGGATTCTTAACGACTTCATCCCAGAACTCGAATCCCTCGGCATCGATCCCGACACCACCGACACCCTGCGCCACGGCGTACTTAAGCGCGCTGGACTCTGCCTCGTCACCGGCCCCACCGGCTCCGGGAAATCCACCACCCTCGCCTCACTCATCGACTGGGCACGCCGGAATCACCCTAAGCACATTGTCACCGTCGAAGATCCAATTGAGTATCAATACCCCGATGACATGGACGATCCAGAATACCCTGGCCACCGGATTCCCGGCCCCAGCATCGTTACCCAGCAAGAAGTCGGCCGCGACGTCCATTCCTACCGCCAAGGTCTCAAAGACGTCCTGCGGAAAGCGCCCCACATCATTCTTCTCGGAGAAATCCGTGACCGCGAAGCCATGGAAACTTGCATGGAAGCCGCCCAGACTGGTCACCTCGTCCTATCCACCCTTCACACCACAGGTGCAGTCAAAACTATCGGTCGGATTCTCGAACTCTACCCGAAAGACAACCACACCTCCGTCCTGAGTCGCCTCGCGGAAATCCTTATCTTCATCCATTCCCAAGGCCTCCTCAATGGCGTTAACAAACGCGTTCTCACATACGAATTCCTCCAAAATAACGACGACGCCGTCTCCAGTGCTATCGCCAACTACGACGGTGGCGCCCGCTCACTCGAAGACGTCATCCGCCGGGCCGGTAACATCGAGTGGGACACCAATCTCCGCCGCCTCCTCAACCAAGGCGTCATCACTCAAGAAACTTTTCAGAACTCAAAAATGAACAAGAACGATGATGAAATGTGAGTCATCATTACCGAGTGATCAATGATCCGTAATTAGAAAATACCGGTTATAAAAAAACTCTGTTTCTGTTAACTTATTTCTTGCCACTGATCGCCGATTCCTTTTGTATAACTACTAGTTGTTTCTACTACTTTCAGAGACCCGCTTGACACACGAAGAACTCATAAACCTTCAAATCCCAAAAGCGCTCTTTATCCGAAAAAATAATAAATACACCAAATAAAAAACCAGAAAATAAAACACCATGAAACTGACCAATAACCTGAATATGAAGTCCAAGTCCGGTATGACTCTGCTCGAATTGACAGTAGTTATCTTGGTCTTGCTCTCCCTCATCTCCATCCTCTTCATCGGTGCTCGCGCTTGGAAGAAAGGTTCCGACCGTGCAGGCTGCATCCTCAACCTCCGCAACATTCAACAAGCGGTTCGTGGAGAGCAGAATATGAAAAACGAGGTTCCTGGTGCCGCTACCTTGGTCGCCGCCAACATCATAGGCACCACAGGTTACATCACCAAAGTTCCTGTTTGCCCCAGTAATAATGCAGTTTACACCTATGCAGCAGACACAATTTATCCACTGGAAGGCGTTTTGTATGCCGCCTGCGCTGGAACTGCTGGCATTCGGGCAGAGCATGTCCCTGCTGACGTTGCCGGCTGGTAATCTGCTTTAAACAGAATTCCCTTTGTCTTGCTACATCTACAACAATAACGGGATTCAGCTAACTAGAGTAATAGCTCACACATGATTTTCCGAGAATACCCAACGAATTTGAAGAACTCAGAAATCTTCTAACCGCTGTGTCTTATCGATCCGACAAAAAACACCCTAATAAATAACTAAAAAAACTATGAAACTGACCAATACCCAAAAAATGAAATCCAAGTCCGGTATGACCCTGCTAGAATTGACAGTCGTCATTCTAGTCTTGCTCTCTCTCATCTCTATTCTCTTCATCGGAGCTCGCGCTTGGAAGAAGGGTTCCGACCGTGCTGGCTGCATCCTCAACCTCCGCAATATTCAACAAGCGGTTCGTGGAGAGCAGAATATGAAAAACGAGGTTCCTGGTGCCGCTACCTTGGTCGCCGCCAATATCATCGGCACTACAGGATACATTACCAAAGTTCCTGTTTGCCCCAGCAATAATGCAGTTTATACCTATGCAGCAGCCGGAACTTATCCACTGGAAGGCATTTTGTATGCCGCCTGCGCTGGAACGGTTGCCACTCGGGCAGAGCATATCCCCAGTGACGTTGTTGGCTGGTAAACTCTGTTTGGACTCCCACTGAGAAGACCCCAAATCCCACGGTCCGCCTACCCACGGTGGGCGGGCCGTTTACTTCGCCTGAAATTATTTTTTTACCGGATTACTCCCCCGTCCGCCATGCAGTCCTTTACTACCCAGTCCCTTGGCAACGTTCCAACATCCGGCATCTCTCAATGCATTCAAGCAATTCAGCCAAGCCTGCTTGATGCTGCGTCACACCACCCGCGCCAGCAATCGCGCATGGTATCAAGACGCCCTTGAGCTGAACTTCCAGCTCCACCTCCGCACCGATGGTGCCGGAATTACCACTTTTTATCACGACTGCAAGAAAGCCGAGTGGAGTAGCGGCCCGGCCCTTTCCGAGGGAATTCTGCAAGATCCCGCCCGGCTGGACGCCTTCGTCGCCGAAGCTCTCCGCGCCGCCCGCTCGCACGGAGCCACATCCTTGGGCGTTATCCTGCACATCGCCGATGAATTTGCTACCACCGAGCTTAAGCCAGAGCTGGACAACCCCGCCGCGCTTGCCGATCTCCGAGATACCGCCGTCACCAACCCCGGCTCGATTCTAGAAGACGCCTCCATTCTTCCCGAGCAAGCCTCGTGGCGCGTGCTTCCCTATCCGGCAGCGGGCAGCGAAGTCATCGGCACCACTATCACGCTTTCCAAGCAATACGCATCCCTTCTGGCCAAACTGTGGGAAACCGGCAACACCGAGAATTTCCCCATTATTACTCACGCCTTGAGCGCGCCGCTGGTGGCCATCATGGGCCTGAGCCAGTCCGTCCCCCTCACGCCTGGAAAGCCCTTCGTTGGCATCCTCCAATACCCTTGGTTCACTGTCCTAGCATTCTTCAACGAACACGCCGATCTCCGGCTCATTCGCACACTCCAGCACCACGGGCTGCGACGCCCCACCAAGTTTCGCAACGCCCTTGCCACCTCTAACGCCTCTCTAGAATTCGTCGATCCCGACCTCTTCCTTCTCCCGCTCGGTGAGAACGTGGACACCACGCTGAGCGAGGATCTGAAAATCACCTTCGCCACCAGCCGCGTAGAAACGGTCATAGAAACCCGCATCGATGGCATCCCCACTTGGTGCCCTGAACCCGCAATCTCCTCCCAGCCAACCGCCGCATCCCAGCCCGGTACCAGCCACACCTTCACTATCCTCAGGGAGGAAAAATGGGCCATCCAAGACTTCCTGCCCCCACCCCGGGACATTGTCGAGATCTACCCCAGCCGCTCTGAAATGCGCCTGCTACAAATGCTGCGCCTCTCGCGGATCGCCCTTTTCGCCATGGCCGTGCTCTGCATTGCTTACTTCGGCTTCGGCATAGTGGATTTGATCCTCCGCCCAGAATGGACCTTCGATCCCACGCAGGCAGAATTGACCAAAGGAAGGCTCGCTGCACTCACCACCGAGCGACAAAAAGTCGAGCACTGGAATAATCTACTCGAAGACCGCTCCAAGGCATGGACCAACATGGAATCCCTTTCCCGCATGTTTCCCGAAAACGGCGGTATGTTGGTGAAAACCTACAGTCACGCCGCCAAGCCTGAAAGCACGCCCGGCAAGGCTAAAGTAGGCCTCATCAAGGAATGGAAAATCACCGGTTTCGCCCGAGACGAAGCCCTAGAATACCTCAACACCCTCAACACCCGCGAAGGTATTTCAGCCCACTTTAGCGAAATGGCGCGCATCACCGGCAACACCGCCTTCGATCCCTCCGTCGGCACCCGCAACCTCGTCGTCAACCTCCGCACACAAGAAAACGGCAGTTACAAAAATATTCCGCCTGAGGAAATAGACAATGCGGATCAATCAACCTATCCGTTCACTTACGACCTCACCATCACTCAGCGCTTCGAAGCCACCGATCCCATGGCCATCAACGTCGCTAAAGCTCCTTAAGCCAATGCATCTTTACCGCCAACCCATCATCCTGTTTGGGGCAGTCCTTCCCATCCTCGCCACCGCAGCGTTGATTGGGATTTTCTCGATGATCAAATCCAACATGGTCGCCTCCGCCGAGATCAAGCAGAAGAGTTACAAGGCATCTCAAGCAGGCAAACTTGCCGGACTTGCCATAGAGGCCCAAGTCGGCCGCCAGCGCCACCACCTCGACCGCTGGAAATCCCAGCTTTCCCAAGAAACGGCCAGTGCCGTCACCACCAACCTGCGCGAAATTTCTGAGCAGCTCCCGGCCAAGGAAATCCAACAGACTGCCTTCGAACGACCAAGCGGCAGCGGCGGATTTGGAACTATTTCCGCCCAAAACTCTTCGCAGATTCGAATCGCCTTCCGCGGCACATACCGCACGATGCAACGAGCCTTCCTCGCACTAGAAACCCGCATGCCCCAACTCCAGCTCCAAGATCTCAAAATCGATCCCAGCAGCACGCAATCCTCGCTTCTCAACTTTCAAGTCACCTACAACGCATGGGAAAACTAACATCAAGGAACGTGGGAGCCTTGTCCACGCGCCAGATCTCAGTGAGCGCGAACCTCACGCTCAACGCGGTCAGGATCTTACCATCATTTGGGAGAAATTTGATTTTTTCATCTGCGTCTATCTGCGTTCATCTGTGGTTCAAAAATTTCAGAGTTAGTGTATTCGCCGCCACGCCCACACGTCTTCAAAACCGGCTAGCGCCCCTGCTCCTGGGATTACTATCCGGAATACTCATCACGCCCTTCGCCCTCGCCCAATCCGCCGCCAACTTCGACACCCAGGCCCTCACGCCCGAGTCCTCTGCTCCCAAGCAAACAAAGCTCCCTCCCAAGAAAGTTTCCAAGACCCCCACCACGGACGCTTCCAAGGACGCTCATCAGAATAAGGACGCAGCCTCCCTCAAAACCCTGCCATCCCGCCAAGTCAGAGCCGAAGAGCTCACGCCCTACATAGAATATTTTTCCACTTTGCTCCTCATGCGAGAACGCGCCGCAGATCCCTTTGGCCAGCTTCAAGACCCGGACGCAAAGCCCGTCATCAAGGCCCCAGTCCCCGGAGCCGTGAAGCGCTCCGCTCCCATCCAAGCCACCCCTTTCGCCGACATCGTCAGAATGATCGTGGTCACCACCATCATGCCCCGCGAAAAGCGATTCCTCATCGGCACCCGCTCAGTCAAGCAAGGCGACCAACTCCCACTCACTTTCCGCGGCAAACCCATCCGCGTCCAAATCACCGAAGTCTCATCCCGCCAAATTGGCTTCCGCAACCTCGAAAGCGGCGAGACGGCCTTCCGCAAGCTCGACTTGCTCCCCGCCGGCATGACTCCTGGAAATCACCGCGTCACCGCTCCCGGTATGACTCCAGACCGCCTGGACACTCCGATCGAACTCGAAGCCGCCAGCACCGCACCCTAAATTTTCCGAAACGCTCTAACCCAATCATCATGAAAGCCGCGAATCTCTTCACCCTCTCCGCCGCCATCCTTGCCGCCGGAATGCTCCATGCCCAACCCACGGACGATTCCGCTATCGAAGCCGTGGCCGCCACCGGAGCCCAAATTCCTGAAATCCCAAACGCCGGCGACACCCTACCAGAGATCGAGCCCACCGAGCTCCCCGCGCCTACCCCGTCTCCAGCTCCCGGAGAGCCCGCCGCAGACGCCCCCTTCGGCCCGATCGATCAACAAAAACAGGAAATGCAAAAAACCGAAGAGGGCTACATCATGAAGGACTCCGCCCTCAATGTCATATTTCAATTCCTCGCCAAATCCGCAGGCCGCCAGTACTTTCACAACGCCAAAATCGCTGGCCCCGAGTTCCTCGTCACCGGCCATCTCAATGATGGTAACCCGATTCAACAAATGGAGGAACTCGCCTTCATGTATGGCCTCTCGCTCCATACCAAAGGCAACACCATCTACGCCCTCACCCAAGCCCAGCTCTCCCAACTCCCCAGCGCTGAGTTTCACTACCAACTCCGCTACCTCCGTCCCACCGACATGGATCAAATCAAGGAGTTGATCAAACCCATGCTCAGCCCTGGCAGCGGCATCGTCAACTTTGAGCCTAAGACCAACACCATCATCATTATCGACTCAGCCCATCGCATCGAGCAAGCCCGCGAACTCCTCCACGGCATCGACAAAGCGAAAGGCCAAATCATCGTCGAAACCAAAATCCTCCGCGTCAACAGCGGCGCAGCGCAGCGCACCGGTGTCAACTGGTCCAGCTCACTTGGCAAAAACGGCACCTCCGTAAATGTAAATACCAGTCTCAACTCCATTTTGGGAATTAACCCAAACTTCTCGGAAAGTCCTGATTCAGTGTTAGATTCTGGTGACACGATTGTCCCAGGCAACGTCGGCGGCAGTAATCTTGTCCTCAGTCCTGTCCAACTCACCGGCGTCCTTCGTGCACTCGCCGAAGCGAACCTCGCCAGCCAAGTCTCCAACCCCACACTCATCACTGAGGACAACGAGCAAGCCACCATTTCAATCATCGACCGAGTGCCCATCATCACCTCCACCCAAAGCGGCACCGGCAACACTGCCATCGCAACCGAAGAGATTCGTTATAAAATTGATGCGAGTGACAAGAGCATCGACACCGACCCGGACAAGCACCGGGAAATCGGCATCTCGCTGGTTGTCACGCCCACACTACTTCCTGATGGCACCGTTCGCATGAAGCTGCGTCCCCGCTCCGCTCAAATCGCCGAATATATCAAAAGCGCTTCTGGTAATGAATATCCCCGCGTAACCGAATCCATGGTCGAGACCCTCGCCCGCGTCCCCGACGGCTACTCTCTGGTCGTCGGCGGATTCTATGGCGAAGCCAAAAGCAAAGGCGGCACAAAAATCCCACTCCTCGGTGATCTTCCAGTGCTCAACTTCTTCTTCAAGAGCAAAGAATCGATTAAAGAACAAAGCAGCCTCGTCTTCGTCGTCACTCCAAAATCCTACGATCCGGCAAAAGGCGGCTCAAACAACAGCGCCAGCAGCCGACTCCGCGCCTCCACCACCATCGGTTGCGACCACGACTGGGTGGACCAAGACAACCCCGGCCCCGCCCACGAGCCGAATATGAAGCGTACCGTCCGCGGCCTACAGCCCGCACAAGCACCATATTATCCGCGCGCCGAGGAAATGAATCCCGCCCCCGCCCCTGCTCCCGCCCGCACCAAAGCCAACTTCAGTAGAGCATCCAAACACTGATGCCTGAAGCCTCACCATTTCTAGCAGCTCAAGAACCCTTGCCCCGCTCCAAGGGCTCGGACATCTGGGACTTCGCAGAAACTTGCCTCCTACAAACCGCCGAAGCCCTCCACGAAGCCCGCGCCGGAACACCCGCAGATATCTCACAAGCCATCGCCGCCACTCGCGAAAATCACGCCAAAGAAATCCCTTCCGACCTCCTCGAAGTCATGGCACGCATCCTCGGCCACGACGAAGAACACCTCAGCCCCGTCATCCTAGATCTAGGCAACAAAATTGCCGCAACCCTGAATCCCTCCGCTCCCTTGATTCCCTTTGGCGGTAAGCTGATAGCGCCCTCCGCATTCTATGAATCCTTCGATCAAATTTACAAAATCGCACGAGTCCTCCTATCCCCCATAATCTATGCCGAAGACACAGACAGCATCGGCACCGCCTCCGCCAATCCCGTCGCCGCCGCCATCCTAGCGGACGAAATTCGCGCCACTGTTTCCAAACGTTTTGGCATTCGCCCCTTCGTCACCGTCGCCCGCCTCGACTACGAGAGCTGGACCTTCCTAACTCGCAAACACTTTGAATTTTGATCGAATTCGACGGCATCTCCTTCAACGAACTCATCAGCCGCCGAATCATGGGCGAGCTGGCCGGGCACGATCCCAGCTATGCGGAACTCGCTCAAGACCAAGTGCCGAACCGAGTCACCCGTTACAGCTTCATGGCCGCCATTGCCAAGCTTAACGGTCTTGCCTTCTTTCCTAAAGTTGCTGAATTCTGCGACGGCACTCTCCACGCCACCTGTGACTCCACCGTCATGACCCGCGGCTTCTTCGCTCCGCTCTGCCTCTCCGGCACTGACAAGCTCATCGTCGCCATCGCCAATCCATGGAGCCCGTTGCCAGAAGAATATCTCGCCCCGCGCTTTCCCCATCTCGAGATCGTCAAGATCGTCACGCTCGCCACTGAAATCAGCCGCGCCATCGAATCGATCGCCACCAACAACGGCCCGAGCAAGTCAGACCTCGAAGCCATCGACGTGGAAGACATGGACGACGGCATCCATGACTTCGACGTCACCACCGACTACACCGAGCCGATGGCACAACTCATCGCCTCGATCATGTCGGACGCAGTGAGAACTCGCACCTCCGACGTCCACTTCAAGGTGGAAAAAGAATCATTTTACTACGCCTTCCGGGTGGACGGCGACATCGGCGCAAAAGTGGAGATCCCCATGAAGCTCAAGGACCGGCTCGACGCCTTCCTGCTCAACCTCATGCGGCTACCCACCGAGATTCGGAACACCGCACCAGGTATCTCCGGACGTTTCACTATTTCCTATTTCCACCGCCCTATCGACATTCGCTACGAGCGCCACCGCACCTACCGCGGCTATCACGTCACCATGCGTCTGCTAGACAAGAGCAACATCAACGTCACCCTCGGCAAAGGCACCCTCGCCTTCGACGACGAGACGATGTTCGCCCTCAATAAAGTGATGAAAATCCCCGCCGGCATCATCGTCATGTCCGGCCCCACCGGCTCCGGTAAATCCACCACGCTCAACGCCATCCTGCGCGAGCTCAACCGCCCGGACGTAAACATCCTCACACTCGAAAACCCAGTCGAAGACGAAGTCCCCGGCATCACCCACTGCGACTTAAAAAGCCCCAAAGAATTCAAGCCCATGATCGCCTCCTTCATGCGCTCCGACCCAGACATTATTCTGATGGGAGAAGTCCGCGACATCGAGTCCGCAGAACTCGCCATCGAAGCCGCCGTCACCGGCCATAAAGTTCTCACCACCATTCACACCGCCCGCGCCTCGCAGATCATTGAGCGCTTCGAACAGCTCGGTCTAGAACGCTGGAAAATCGCCCAGACCCTCAAGGCAGCCTGCGCCCAGCGCTTGGTCAAACTTCTCTGCCCGTACTGCAAAGAGCCCACCTCAGGCATCGAGGAACTCGACCGGAAAACCTTCAGCCTCGATGACTCATGGGCGAATATCCCAGTTTTCATCGCCAAGTCTGGCGGTTGCCAAGAATGCCGTAACACCGGCTACAGCGGCCGCACCGCCATCCTCGAAATTATCCCGATCACCCCGAAGATCTCCGATCTGCTCGCTAAGGGCGAAATGACACCCTACGAGTTAGAAATGAAAGTCGCCGAGGAAGGCGTCCTGCCCAATCTCCGCCGCAGCGGCCTGCGGCTGCTCCGCGACGGAAAAACCGACCTTGTTGCCGTCAGCAAGGTCATCGACATGACCTACACCGATGACTAGCCCCACCACCACCGCCCCGGGTAAAGTCGCCACCGCGCCTGCCCCAAAAGGAATTCTCGCAGCGCTCAATAAGCCCGGGAAAATCAAAGAATTTAGCAAAAAGGACCTCGTAGACCTCTTCCGCGGACTCGGCTCAATGCTGCGCGCCCAGATCAACACCGCCGACGCCCTCAAATACTATGGCCACGGCCTGCCGAACAAAGCCATCGCCGACGCTCTTGTTCACATCCGCGAGGATATCAACAAGGGGATGAACGTCCACGAAGCCTTCCGCCGCACCCAACGCTTCAGCGAGACCATCATAGGACTCATCCAAGCAGGTTCGGACGCCGGGCAACTTCACCACGCATTCCAGTCGCTTGCAGCTCGATTGAAGAGCGAATTATTTTTCCAAAAACAGATCAAAAAAGCCACCATCACCCCCGGCGTCATCATCTGCGTTCTGGTGGGCGCGTTCATCATCTCTCAAGTTAAAATCGTCCCGCAAGTCGAGGAAATGCTGAGCGGCGTGGGCGCTAAGCCTGACGGCATGACGGCCATCTCCTTTCAAGTCAGCCATTTCACCCAAAAAACGTGGCCGGTCTTCGTCGCCAGCGTCATCGGAATCGCCATCACCATCACCCGCTCCGCGCATGTGCGGAACCTCATCCTCGGCTTCGCCATGTCCAAGTGGCGGCTGCTGCGCCTGCTCATCATGAGCCTGCGCCAAGTCACATTCATCTCCACCATCCAACTGCTGCACTCCAACGGCATTAACCTCGCCAAATCCATCCGCGTCTCCGCCAACAGCGTCCGGAACACTCCCTTTTACGAAGAACTGCGCACCGCTGCCGACAAATACGAGCACTCCGGCGTCCCGCTCTCCACCGCCTTTGCCAAATACACCTCCGTCGATGCCCAAGTCACCCACATGCTCGCGATCGGTGAGAAATCCGCTTCGCTCGATGCACAGCTTGGAATGCTATCAGAGATGTATGAAGAAGATTTGCAAAATCACATGGATACCTTCGCCGCCGCCATCAGCTTCATCGTCCTGCTGATTGCCGTCGCCCTGATTGCGGCTGTATTCATTGGCACCTTCCTACCCATCTTCCTGATGGGCCCGAAAATGATGCAAAGCGGAATCTAAAAAAATAATTTAAGTGCCTTTCTTAAAATGCAACTCACTCGTTTCGACCGCTGGCTTCGTGAGAAATATGTGTATGAAACGCACATCCACACGCTGCGCCCTCCGGAATCTTTACCAGACGGCATCCGCACCGTGGAAATCCCCGACGTCCCCGGCAAGCGCTACAAGCACCTGTTCGTCGCCAACAGCAGCAAACTCGCAGATCAATTCATCGCGCAGCTCAAGGAAAACAGCCAAATGTACACCACACAGATTGTGGACCGTAAAACTTGGTTTGTGCCCTTCATCGCCCCCAAGGACAAATCTGTCACTTGGTGGCTATTCTCCGCAGTGATTATTTGCATCTCGTTATTTATCGCGCTGATCTATCTCAAGAGCCTGATGGACGATCCCCAATTCCGCAAAAACTTCATGGAAGCCGTCGAACTCTTCAAAAGCTGAGCCCTTCAGATTTCTAGCTTTTCAAGAGCGCTTCAATCCATTAAGAACTCCTGTTATGAAAACGCCGAATTCATCTCGCCAATCGCCAAAAGCCTTCACACTTTTGGAGATGACCATCGTCATCATGATGCTCCTCGCCCTCATCAAAATAGGGTTCTTCACCTCCGGCAAGATGGACGAGTGGAAACTAGGCCGCGCAGCCTCCGAAACGCTCCGCTCCGTTTACTCCGCCCAACGGATGTATCTTGCGGATAATCCCACCGCCGATATCACAAAACTCACGGACACTATGCTTATCCCATATATTCCCAATCTCAAGATTCAAGTGCCCCCGGCGACCACCTTGGTCACCGCCCTAAATACCGTCAAACCCATCAGCGGAGGCAGCCTGAGTTTTAGCATCATCCAAAGCCCTCCAACCCTCCTCCAAAACGGCCTCACCTACGACCCCTCTGGCAGCAACAAGGATTCCCTCTGGGACGTCGGCGAATGAATCATTACCTCGTAGCCCCGGCGCTTCTGGCGTTTGCAACAGCCGCCCACGCCAACGAATTCAAACACGTCGGCGACTTTCTGCTCCAAGCCCATTTTAAACTCACCGGCCAACAGGTGACGCCCATCCCGATGAAGCCCATTGCCTTCCGTGTCTCCACTGACGGAATCCGCATCCGAGTCTCAGCAGAAGGTGACGAAGAATCCCACAGCACTTTTGAAATCTATCGCTCAGACGGCATCGGTCGCCAACGCCAAGCTGCCGGTGCACTCGAAGTCATCCCTGGCCTCCAAGCCATGAGCACCTCGGGTGGGACCCTACGCCACTTGCGCCTCTCGCGCGAATCGATGACCATCACTACCTTTCCAGGTGTCTCGGACCAGACCATCGTCAGCCACTCCGTCGCCGCTGAGCCAAAATCCGAAAATACCCGCAACGAGGAGAAACTTACACCGAAACCATGACGCCGCTCCCCGCCCAAACCACCAACGTGATCCACGCGACAGAAAGCGCCGCTTCACCCTACTCGTCCTCCAATCGCCGCGCGCCTACCTGCCCGACACAACACGTCTATCCTTGGCTCCTTTTCCTAAGCACCGCTGTCGCTGCCTTATTCTGCGTGCTTTACATCACCAAACCCTTCATCCACGCCTCCCAAACCCCCATTTTAAATCACTCGTTACCACTCGACCACATCAAAACCATCCCAGCTAACGTCGCGCTGACACCCGCCAAAAACAATTTTCCCGGCGAAAAAATCATCCCGCCCGACTCTATCTCCTCCGCATCTTCCTCTTCCACAGTCGCCGCCTTTGAGCAAACCAACCTCCGCGTCCAGCACATCCTCACCGCCGAAGCACCCGGCGGCCATCTCGCCAAAATCGACATCGACGTGCCCGTCCTCTATCGCAGCCGCAACCTGCGCTGGACCGCTGCCGAAGTCGCAGACGCCCGTGCACTCCTCATCCGCCTCGCAGACTATCAGGAGAAATCTCAATCCCTGCGTGCGGAAGGCGCCGAACTTCTCGATTCATGGAATCGCCTAGTCGAACGCTCCATCCCCGCCGGCGATCTACGAGCCGACAGCCCGACGCTTCCCACCAACCAACAAGACGCCGCTGATACCGCCCGTCCTGCCGGCCTCAACACCACGGAATTGATCAAAATCCAACCCGCCGGAAAATGAAAACCCGCCTCTTCATCGCCACTCTCAGTATTCTCGGCTGCCTTTTCTCCGTTGCCCAAGACGTCACGGAAGAAGCCAAAACGGACCCCGTTCTCGACGCTATCCAGAAATTCCAAAACCGCGACCAACAGAAAGCCAACGAAATCTCCGTCACCCTCGACCCTCCTAAGGAAACGCTTGCCCCGGCCGAAGAAGAATTCAAACCCCTCCTCGTCATCGGAAAAACTCCGGAGGAAACCACCATCGTCAAGGCCCCAGAACAAGCGCCGCCCGATGTCCTCACGACGGAGCCAGAGCCCATCAAGCTTGAAAATGAACTCGCCGTGCGGGTAGAAAAACTCCACACCGGAAAAGGCGTCCTAGACCCAGCCCAAGTGAAATTGCACGCCCCTTTCCCCGCCAAGCCGCTCGCCCAAGCACCGGCCGGCTGGCGTCTCGATGCCTCCGACACCGCGCCACCCTTCACCCGCGAGGTGGAAATTTCCCCCGGCTCCAAGATCACCCTAACCATCCGCCCACACCTCCTCATCCCAGATGCCGACGGCTCAGAAGTATTCACCATTTCAGAACCCGGCTACGAAAACGCCCTTGGCTATCAGCAGACCGCCACCGTCGGGGCCATCCTCTCTAACTCCATCCGCCAGCTCGACGAGGAATCCAAACGACTCGGCACCGCCATCGACAGCCTCCAACAACTCCTCATTTCCCTGCCCAAACCTGAACTCCAGCCAGAACCCCAGCCGGAACACCAACTCGAGTCCAAACCCGTCATCAACCGTAAACGATGAAAACAACCAGCATTCCCACCATCTGCTGCCTAGCCCTCACCGTCATGTCCGCCGCCGGTTTGAGCCACTGGTGGTCCTTACAGCAATTCGCCGCCGCGATTCATATCAGTCTCCCCGTCATAGCACCGACGAAACCTGCCAGCCTGGCACCCGCCGCACCTGAGCTCCTCGTTCAAGCCCCAAAAAATCCAGCGCCAGCCACCGACGAAGCCGAGAAAAAATTCTATGAAGCCCTCGTCTCCAAAATGGAAAAACTCCAGAACCAGAACCAAGATCTGCTCGACCAAATGGCAGAAACCAACCGCGACGTGATGAAACTCGAATTCCGCGTGGACACCCACTCCGAGTCCTTCCGCCCCATGCCAGTCAGTGAAAAGCGGCTCGACACGAGTTTCGACACAGGTCCGGGAGTCCTCCCGCCCCGCGCCGAACCCGTCTTCCTACC
>JANMYL010000247.1:0-2653 GCA_031382045.1 Akkermansiaceae bacterium
GCAGCGCTTCTTCTGCCTGCTTGCGGCTTGTGATGTCACGGGCCACGGTGATGACCGTGTCACCAGCGGAGGGCGCCACCCGTGCTTCGAAGTATTTGTCCTCACTGCCGATGGTTAATGCGTAGCTCACCTCCTGCACCACACCGGAAGTCGAGGCGGCGGCAAAGGCGCGCATGAACTGATCCGCCACAGACGTGGGCAGCACGTTTCCGACTTTCTGGTGCAAGAAGGGAGGGGACTTCGGCGAGACATAAAGTAGGCTGGGATCGGATGCGTAAAAGTCGAGAAACTCGCCATCTCGGCGGTTGACGAAAATCAGGTCGGGGATCGCGCGGAGTAAAGCTTTGTTATGGGCTTCACTCTCGCGCAATTCCACTTCCGCCTGCTTGCGCGCGTCGACGTCGTTAAGCACGATACAAAACTCCGGCGCACCGGCTACTGTCGCGAGGCTGGCCACCAAATACGCCCAAAATGGCTTGCGATCACGGCCGAGCATTCGCAATTCAAACGCTTGCACCGCACCTGTTTCCTGGAGCTGCTTGTGCTGAAAGTGGAAAATGTCTTGGTCCGCCGTGGTGATGAAGCTCGTGAACGGCCGGGTGACCAACTCCTGCCGGGGCATACCAAGCATATCGGCAACAGCGAGGTTCGCCTCAAGAATCAGGCCCGTTTCACCGATAGTAATGTAGCCGACCGGCGCTAAATCGTAGAGGTCGAAATAGCGTTCCCGCGAAGCATCCATTTCTGCGTGCATGCGCCGCAGTTCTTCATTCTGCCTCTCTAGCTCGATCTGATGGACTCGGAGCGCATGCAAGGCCCTTTCCATCTCCTCCAGAGACAAGCCGACGAGCCCTCTCGGCGCGCGCTCCGCCCGTTCCCCAGCCACGGCTTCGGCCCGGCGGCGCAGCGTCTCCGCGGCGTTTGCAGGATCATCCTTGTCTGCGAGGGGCTGGATTTTACCGGGCATATAAGTGGGGTTTTTACAATATCGCTATCCGCTAGGTGGCCGAAACCGCACACGCTTGCCGACTGCGTCGAGCACTGTGGTGGCGATGATCCTGATTTTCACGACTTCACCTTGCTTGGTGAAGCGCTGGGTCCGGTAAGCGTTGGTGCCGGAAAAGACTACCGTTTCATCAACTTGGTGATTCGGCCAGTTTTGTTCCAATCCTGGACGTAGAGATTTCCTGCCTTGTCGAAACTCAGGCCGTGCGGCGCAGTGAAAATCCCGAGCTGCTGATCTTGCGGACTCACCTCGAAATTTGCCCACTCCGCCTTGTTCGGATTGTCCCCGAGGAACGCCACCGGGGTGCCGGTCTTATCCAGAACGGTGACGCGGGATTCGAGCTCCGCGACGGCCGCGGTCTCTCCTAAAATACTCACTGCGCACGGCCGACGCAGATTCACCGCATGCACTCCGATCCAATTTCCTTCCAGATCGAAGTGGACGAGTCGGCGCTTTTCGCGATCTGCCACCAGCAAACGCGGTTCGCCGAATCGCATGTCGATCGCCAACCCATGAGGCGTATTGAATTGTTTTTCATCGGCCCCTTTGCTGCCGAAAGATTTGAGCAACTTGCCGGCGGCATCGAATTTGTGCACAATATTCGCGCCGTAGCCCGTGGCCGCGAAAATGCTGCCATCCGGAGCCACCGTCACTGCCGTGAGCCCGCCCCATCCACCGGGCACCTCGCCAGTGGTGGCATTGGGGATTTCCAGCAAGATTTTCCCATCCGTATCAATCTTGCAAACCCGCTGCGGCGGCTTGTTCCCATTGAGCTGAGCTCCGTAAATTATCGTCTTTCCCGCCTCTTTGCGAATCGCCATCGCATGAAATCCCTGGCACTCTGGCGCGATGGTTTTTACCAATTTCCCATCCGGCTGATACACCAGCACCGATAATTCCGAATCCGTGGAGACATAAATCAGCCCGCTTTCGTCATCCACCACCACCCCGCCGTGAGTTGGCCCGATGATTTTCCCGTCCGCCAGTGCACCCCAGTGCGGCACCGCCTCGAATGACCACGCACCATTGCCCGTGCGCACCGCACTGTGGGGATCATTTCCCGGCGGAGTGCTGCCCTCCGGATGGGCGAACGCGAGCGGGGCGATTAGGAGAGGAATGAGATAGCGCATTGGAAATTCAGCCTTCCGAATTCAAATCACCAAATCAAGGAGCAAGCTGGCATGCGTTAAAATAATGACCGCACGACACGGTTCATAAAACAGACAAGAGCGGCTTTATCAGTCACTTCTTTCTCGCCCCAACAAACAAAAGAGGTCGCACTCACGTACGACCTCCAAAGTTTTGTCATGAATTGCGAGAACCTCTCCTCACAAGTGAAACCGGGGACCTCTCCCCTCGACAAAAAATACTCACCTTTTCGGCCTCGTTTGTCATGTCACTAAAATGTGGGACACGCCGGTCGTTTCAGTCTTCTCCCGTGATACAGGCATTCCTGCCTGTTTCTCATCTGCGGCTCAAAGCAAATAACCGAATCACTCTTATCATCCACCTTCCTCCAAGGAGAACCCTTCTTCATGTTCTTCATTTGCATCCCTTCAAAATTCCACATCGCGCGTTCGATGTTCATCTTGAATTCCCATGTCCCATATTCATGGGACACCCGATCCGTCATCTCCAACTCCCATA
>JANMYL010000267.1:0-5023 GCA_031382045.1 Akkermansiaceae bacterium
CGAACTCAGGGGGCGCTTTGGGCGGCAACAGAATTCATCGAAGCTATCCAACGGTCGTTGCCTGATTAAAAAATCAGGGCGGTAGCTCCCGAGCCGACACCACAACTATAAATTAAATTTAATGTCGCATGGCTCATACGCGGACGAGGAAAAAGATTATTTGCTCATTATTTGGGACGAAGCGACAAAAGGACTGCCCTATAGTCGTGTCGGTCGAGAGGCTGGATTGAATGCGATAGGCGACAACTGTTGAAATGAAAAACCTGAGTCGAATGACGAAAATGGAAAAATCTCCCAAGAATCTCTACAAATACCGTTCATTCGGAGTCAATAGCCTACGCCTCTTGAGCGAGGCTGAAATATTTTACGCTAACCCACGAAGCTTCAACGACCCTCTTGACTGCGATCCCTCCATTCGGACTGACACAGACTTAGTCTCCCTTGAGAGACTGTGTTCCAAGATTCTGTCCGACGTGCATGGTCCTGAAAAGGCACGCAAGGAAATGGAACATGAAAAATATATGTCGACCGAATACGGAAATTATAGAACAGACAAAAAAGCCGGAAATTACTATGTCCAACGACTTCGTTCGCAAATTAAAAGACATCTTGATGCTGAAATGACTGGATGGGGAGTGCTTTCCTTGGCGTCCCGATGGGATAGTGTGTTAATGTGGAGTCACTATGCTGAAAAACATGAAGGTTTCTGTATTGAATACGACTTAGGCAACCATGCGTGCTTGGACCTCAAGCCCGTGACCTACAAATCGAATAGAAGCATCAATGTATCGAACCTGATCGATTGGAAAATCCATAATGTGGAAGCGGCCAAGCGGTCAGTTTTGGATACCTACTTCTTCGCAAAGGCGCCTCAGTGGGGATATGAAGAAGAATGGCGGGACATTTACCAAATGAATGGAGCAAAGGGGCCGCTGCAATCTCCCTTTCAGATTTCTGGAGTATATTTCGGCCTCCGATGCGATCCGTCTGTCCAAACAAGTTTGGTTAAGTTGCTCGCCAACCGTCATCCGAAAATAGAATTCTACAACGTGTATTTTCCAGAAAAAAGTTCTCGATTGAAGCGACGATCGACCGACTGCGGTGAAATCGAGGCAATAGGTGTAAAAATTTCCGCGCATGTCGCCTTGCGCGACATGCCTGATGAGAGCGAAACCAGATAGCCGTCCACTTAGACAATGAGAATTTAAGATCGCTGAGATCACCACGTTCGAAGCCTAGTCATAATAATTGCGAATAAATGCCTCCAGAAGAATCCAAAGCATCTGATAAACACGGGATCATCATCCGTTCTTCGACCGGACTTGTGAACCATCCTAACGACGACTCGCCTGCCTTGGGGGAGATTATGACCCGGTCAATGGTTCACATCCAGACGAGCAAGGCTTTGGGAATGCGCCACCGGGTCGGAGAGCAGGAACTGTTTGGACCGGATTATGGGCTCGTATGCGCGTTCGCCGAGGACTTGCGGCTGACGCCAGAAGAGGTGCTCAGGAGGTTGCTGTTGGTGGTTGAGAGAGGAGAGGCGCTTTGGAACACCAAGATTGAGGACGGTCGGTTCAAGGTACTACGAATTGATGAGGATACCCTGCCGGTTTCTTCCATTCCTTCCATCGCGGGTCTTGTTGTAGAGAGTCTTCACTGGAGGGGTTTGAAGGAAGCTCCCACTTGTATTGATTTTTCAATGTTCCCCCATCTCACGAGGCTTGATTGCAGTGACAACCAACTGACCGATCTGGACCTTTCCCAGATTCCCAATCTCACAGTGTTCTCTTGCAATATGAATCCACTGACCAAGCTGGATCTCTCCAGAGTCCCCAATCTGATGGAGCTTTATTGTCAGGACGTTCATCTCACCGAGCTGGATCTGTCCGGGGTCCCAAATCTCACGTTGCTTATGTGCTATGGTAATCAACTGACCGAGCTAGACCTTTCCAAAATCCCCAATCTCACGGGGCTTGAGTGCGTGGAGAATCAACTAAGCGAGCTGAACATCCACAATCTTCGGAATCTCATGTGGATGCAATGTAGTGACAATCAACTGACCGAGGTAGATCTATCTCAAGTCCCAAATCTCACCGTTCTACATTGCAACGACAATCAACTCACCGAACTGGACCTTTCCCAAGTCATCAATCTTCGTGACCTTGATTGCGGTGGCAATCAACTGACCGAGCTAGATCTATCTCAAGTCCCAAATCTCACGGATCTATGTTGCAACGACAATCAACTCACCGAACTAGACCTTTCCCAAGTCATCAATCTTCGTGACCTTCATTGCGATGGCAATCAACTGACCGAGCTGAACATCCGCAATCTTTGGAATCTTAAGACCTTGAGCCATGACGAGAAAAAAACCCGCCTCGTCCAGCGTCCTGACCAAAACTTCAAATGACAGACGACCTAACCTGGATACTTCTCGATACGGAAACGACTGGTTTCGCGAGACCCGTCTTTGCGGTGGATATTGCAGCCCAGAAAATGTGCGGCTGGGAAAAAGATGGCGAGCCGTTCCGGCGGATGCTCAATCACGGGTGCAAAATTTCCGACGAGGCGTCGCGGGTGCATGGCTATACGCGCGAGATTCTGGAACGGGACGGGGGCGTGCCTGCAGAGGTTTATGAGGAGTTCGCGGCGTATGCAGGAGGTCTGCCGGTGGTGGCTTATAATTTGGAATACGATTGGAACCGGGTGCTGCTGCCGGAGTGGAAACGAATGGGTATTTCCCCGATCGGCGTTCCGGGCTTCTGTGCCTTGAAGCTGGCGCAGCGTTTGCTCGATCCGGTGCCTGCGGGAAACTGCAAGCTCCAGACGTTGCGGCAGTACTACCGGCTACCGGAGAACGGGGCGCACACGGCGCTGGGCGACGTGCTGACGGTGATCGATTTGATGCAGCAAGTGCTTCGGCCGTTGGCGGAGAAGCGGGGGCTGGATACCTGGGAGAAGGTCGTGGGTTTCGCGGGTGACGATTGGTATCCTTCGCGGCTGGCGTTCGGCAAATTCAAGGGGAGGCTCTATCAAGAGGCGCGGGAGGATGCGGAGTTGGAGGCGTGGCTGGAGTGGCTGGCGGAGTCGACGAACGGACGGAGTTCGGCGATGGGCCGCTGGTATCTCCGGCAACTGCATAACGGCTGCGGGCTGGAGGACGCGGCGTTTCTCGATCTACAGTTTCAAGAGGCCGCAGTCGAAACATCCGCCGCTGCCGGGCTGGTGGTGTTCCAACACCCGGAAATGGAGCTCTATCAACGGCTGGTGGAGGCGTCGCGGAACCGTCTGGCAGAGCTGGAGCTGGATTACGGAATCGAGAAGTCGAAGGTGGATTCCGTTCGCTCCAGACTCTTCGCGGCGTTGCGGCCGTTTTATCAGGAGCGCGACCGTCTGCGGCTGTTGGTGCAATTCCGCAAGGCCTTCATCGAGCGCCTGCTGGCGGAAGGCGAGGAATCTGCGGAAGCGACGGCGGGCGACTATCAACGCGAGGCGGCGGAGAAGGATCGTGAATACGATTCCACGGCGTCGGCGCTCGAAGAGAAACGGGAACTCAACGCGGAGGAGACGGACCGGCTCAAGCAGCTTTGGAAGAAGCTGGTGCGGATGTTCCACCCGGATCTCCACGAGCAAGACCCGGAAAAGCGCAAGACTTACGAGCTTTTGACTCAAGCGATCAACGGAGCGAAAGACCGGGGAGACATCGAGTTGCTGGAACGCATCGCAAAAGATCCGCAGGCATTTATCCGGCAGCAGGGCTGGGCCAGCGTTTCCCTCGATCCGGAGCACGGGCTGATGGAACTGCGGTCGCTCTACGAGCACCTTCAGACGCGGATCTTGGAAATGATCGAGACGTTGGACGAGTTACGGGCGAGCGCTGAGTTTGAGATTTTCCGGGAGGTGGAAAAGGACGAGGAGGTGATCGAGCGGATCACGTCCGCGCAGCGGGAGGAGCTGGAGCAAGAGATTGCGGAATTGAAAGCGGAGGCCGAGCGGGTGGCGGAGGAGGCGCGGGAATTGGCGGGAGAGGTGCCGTTTTGAAATGGGTAGCGTGGCCTCGACGCAGGCCGCAGGACAATGGGGGGAGAAAGCTGGATTCCAAGAGAAGTCGAAAGGCCGTCTCTCGGGCTAATCTTTCGCGATTCATTGGCATGCGCTCCCGGCGGTAGCGCGCCACCTTTCAGTCCGGCAAATCCTCATCTGTCAGGTGACGGTTGAAATCCATCGCGCCGTGGAGGATTCGAATGACCTGGAGAGTTTGCCCATTGATAGAGAAGAAGATGACATGCTTTTCGTGGCGGGCAGAGCGGCAGCCTTTTGCCAGGTCATCGCGCAGTGGGCAGGAATCCGGGTTGGACTGGATTTCGGCGAGTTTCCCCCAAAGACCTTTCAAATAGCGATTTTCCTGTTCCGCCCCCCAAGTCTGAACCGTGTAGTCGGAAATCACCTGCAGATCTCGAATTGCCGAGGGCGAGAGGATGAGATTCATCGCATGCCTCTGGCCAGTTTTAGAAATTCGCTTTGACTGGTGACGGGCGTTCCTTCGCCTCGCTGGAGTTCTTCGCAGCCCATATTGACTTCGGCAAAGAGGCGGATGCGGGCCTCGATCTCCCTCCAAGTGGCGTCTTCGGGAAGCCCCTTGATGGTTTCCATTGCCAATTCCTTCATGGACATGGGTGGAGAATAGGTGATGCCGGATGCTGATTCAAGTCCTCAAAAATCGGAAATTCTGTCAATGTGCCACTACAGAGTAAAAGCTGAAACGCTGAAAAACTGAAAAACTGAAACGCTGGAATTGAACAGGCGGCGGACTGGTGATTTTCCGGCATCCGGGGCTGGAGCATTACCAACGACTCATCGAGGCCGCCCGCAGCCGCCACGCGGATCTGGAGCTGGATGACGGGGTGGAGAAATCCAAGGTGGACTCGGTGCCCTCGCGCTTGTTCGGTGCCCTGCGTTTTCACACCCTCATGGAACTCCGCTCCCTCTAAGAGCATCTCCAAGCCAGAATCCTGGAACT
>JANMYL010000289.1:0-17546 GCA_031382045.1 Akkermansiaceae bacterium
CACGCCCCGCGATCGTAAAAACACGTGCTCCGCTGCTTCAACGTATTTAAAAACATTCGGAAAGTGCATCCAGCCACTGGCGTCTGTATCGCCGAATGCAATCTCTCCCACCTGCCGATGCACCGGATTTTCCATAGCTAAACTCACTCAAACTTACTGACGAGCACCGACGCGTTGTGACCGCCGAAGCCGAAGCTGTTGCTGAGAGCGACTGTGACGGGCACCTCGCGAGCGACGTTTGGGCAGACGTCTAGATCGCACTCGGGGTCCAGTTCCTCGACGTTGATCGTGGGAGGAATGACACCGTCCTTGATGGCCATGACACTCGCGATGAGCTCCACGCCGCCGGCCGCGCCGAGCATGTGGCCGGTCATCGACTTGGTGGAGCTAACCACCAGCCCGTTTGTGGCGTAATTGCCGAAGGCGAGCTTGATCGCCTTTGTTTCCGCCACGTCACCGAGGCCGGTGGAAGTGGCGTGGGCATTGAGATAATCGACGTCCTCGGGATTCTTTTTACCGTGCTTGAGCGCCATGCCGATGGCGTAGGCGGGGCCGCTGCCATCCGGAGAAGGTGCGCTGAGGTGATAAGCATCCGCGCTCACGCCGTAGCCGATGAGCTCGGCGTAAATTTTTGCCCCGCGCTTGCGGGCGTGTTCGAGCTCCTCAATGACGATCACCCCGGCACCTTCGCCCATCACGAAGCCGTCGCGGTTCTTGTCAAACGGCCGAGACGCGCGCCCGGGCTCGTCGTTGCGGGTGCTGAGCGCTTTCATACTCGCAAATCCAGCCAGCCCCATCGGCAGGATCGCCGCTTCCGCGCCGCCGCAGACGAAAGCATCCGCATCGCCGAATTTGATAATACGCCAGGCTTCGCCGATGTTGTGATTGGAGGTCGCACAAGCGGTGACGATGACCATGTTAGGCCCGCGCAGGCCGTATTCCATCGAGATGATGCCGCTGGCGATGTTGGAAATCATCATCGGGATTGTGAACGGCGAGACACGCTTGGCTCCCTTGTTCAGATACGTCGAGTGCTCACGTTCCAGCGTGGCCAGACCGCCGATGCCGCTGCCGACCATCACGCCGAAGCGCCGTGAATCAATAGTAGAAACATCAATTCCGCAATCCTCCATCGCCATCTTCGAGGCGGCTACGGCCAGCTGGACGTAGCGGTCCGAACGGCGAGCGTCCTTGGGGACATTGAAATAATCGTCGGCATTGAAATTTTTGACCTCGCCCGCGATTTTACAATCAAACGGTGACGGATCGAACTGAGTGATGGTGCCGATGCCACTGCGCCCCTCCTTGAGACCATCCCAAGTGGTGGTCAGGTCGTTGCCAAGTGGGGTGATACAGCCAATGCCGGTGATGACAACGCGTCGTTCGCTCATAATTAGTGTGTGAGCTTGGCGGGTGACGAGCGAGCACGCAAGCCTCATGATGATCTTGCTCATTTCGTTCTAAATCAAAGAGTTGCCAGTAGTGGCGGGGGAAAATCAATTTCACTTTCGACAAGCACACGGCGTGAATGATTTGCTCCGGCGAAAATAACGGATGAAACTCCGCGGCGCCGCTTCTATTTTTCCCATGAAAATCACCCGCACCCTCGCGACCTGCAAAACACCCGACGGAGCTCAGCTCACACTTCACGAGCACGACGGCCATCATTTCCTGAAAGTCGCCGGTCTTCAGCTGATGAGCACCACTGCCTCGTCCTCCGAGGAGCAAATGGCGGAACTCTCCTGCGAGCATCTTCCGGCCCGGCCCCGCATCCTCATCGGCGGGCTCGGCTTTGGCTTCACGCTCAAGCGAGTGCTCGCCCTCACTGGTCCAGACGCCGTCGTCGATGTCGCGGAACTCCTGCCGGAGGTCGTGGCCTGGAACCGTGAATTTCTCCACGAGGTGAATGGCAAACTGCTCGACGACCCGCGCGTGCGTATTCACGTCTGCGATGTTTACGACCTCATCGACCGCTGCGGCAACGACCGCTACCACGCGATCTTGCTAGACGTGGACAACGGCCCAGACCCGTTCGTGCAGAAGGGAAATGAGCGACTTTATGCCCCGAAAGGCATCACCCGCATCAAGAACGCGCTAGAGCCAGAAGGTCGTGTGATCTTCTGGTCCGCGCACCCGGACAAGTCCTTTGCCAAGTCGTTGCAAGGCACTTTCAAGCACGTCGAGTGCATCAGCGCCAAGGCTTATCCGAAGGCGAAACGCTTCACCCACACGCTCTTCGTCGCGGACCGCGAGTGATCACGGCACGTGCTTGAGCAGCCTAAAACGGTCGTGATATACGCCGTCGCTAAATTTCTGGCAGCAGTCATAACAGGCGACCGCCCGCTTGATTGGCTTCACCCGGTGAACGACGACTGAGCAATGGGGGCAGATGTAAGCATGGTTGCGCTTCATTTTGCGACGCTTGAAAGGTAAGTTGTGACAGGGCCGTTCGCCCGGAATCCCCAAATCCACGCAAGCAGCCTGCCATTCCGGCCCGTGCGGATCGATCCGACGGCGGCCGTAACGTTCGTAAGCAACGAGGTGCGCAAGCTCGTGTTTGAGCGTGCGCCAAAGTTCCTCCGGCTCGCAGTCCTTGAGCTTCGGATTAAGCTCGATCGCGCGATCCGGCCACCACGCACGGCCGGCTGTGGTTTGCATCCGTGGATTCCAGAAGACGCGGACCTTGCGCGCGAGCTCGTTCAAAAAAAGCGCCCCAGAGGCCTCAGCGCACCATGCCGTTAGCTCGCCGTCATCTTGCTTGGTCGTCGCCTTCGGGGCTTCCGGAGTCTTCAAAACGCGGAACCACGAGGTCCAGCGGAATTCAAGCTGCGGAGTGCTTCGGTTCATCGGAAAAACCGCTACCCGCATTCCCAAAAAATGGCAACAAGCGCTTCACAGAAAATCAGAATTTCCCCGCCGGGTGAGTCGGGCCCATGCGTCCATTAAATTTCCCAGCAATTTCATGAATCAAACAAGCGCAGCCTGGTGCTGATCACCGCGCGGCACCCGCAGATCACTTCCGCTTTTTAACCGCTTTTTTCTGATCAAAGCTCACCAACTTTGGGTCGAACGCCTCGGGATCGTAGCCCGGATGCGCCCACTCGATCTCGCCGTGCAGCGCCTGCATGTATTGAAAAGTGCCGCCGAAGTCCTCTGGTGGGCAAGCGCGCGCGCCTTCGAGCACTTCCGGCCCGCCATCGCCTGCGATCTTTTTTTCAAAAATGATTTCATGAATCCACTCGTCCGCGAAATCGTAGCGATAAAGAATCCGGATCGGTAATTTCCGACGACCCAGAAACTCGGCCACTGTCAGCACCGCCTCGTCCTGGAACTCTCCCGCCGTCTGGTCCTCAAGGCCGATGGGCCCGATCACATCGACAAGACGCTTGCCCTTGCCATGGCGAAACTCGTGCGGGCTCTTGTTATCCCAGCCTAACA
This sequence comes from Akkermansiaceae bacterium, assembly GCA_031382045.1. Lineage (GTDB taxonomy): Bacteria > Verrucomicrobiota > Verrucomicrobiia > Verrucomicrobiales > Akkermansiaceae > Luteolibacter. The sequence goes on from JANMYL010000289.1 coordinate 3,439, forward strand.
CCGACTGGATCGCATCGCTGAACTCGATAAAAGTGATGTCCGAGGAAATCGAAAATCGACGCCAGATTTGCGGCTGGATTCCGTAGAGAAACACCTTAACCACCACCCGGTTTTCGTCTTTTGCCTTCGCCATGCCACAAGCTTGTGAACGCTGCGCGAAAAAAATCAAACTGGAATTGCCATCGATTTCCCGCAGCTCTTCTCGAAACCCTCACTAGACGCCAGCGCTCCTGAGCTCTTTAATTAAGTTTATGGAATTAGAATCCACCCCTACCCACCGCTGGTCCTGGCGGGGCAAAGCCCTCGCCGCCGTCACCATTCTCGCCATCACCCTCGGCGGATTTTGGTGGTGGTATAATCGCCCTATCCTGCCCGTACAGCTGAGCGCGCAAGAGAAAGCCGCCGTTGAGGCCAAGGTCGAGGCTATCCAGAAACCCGCCGAGCCGAATTACGAAAAAGGTGCCAAGGAAATCATCCTCACCGAGCGCGAGCTCAACGGCCTGCTCAACGAGAATACCGACTTCGGTAAATCCATCAGCCTCCAACTCGTGACCAACGCCATTCACGCCCGCGTCGAGACCGACTTGGACCCAGACTTGCCATTCATCGGCGGCAAGCGCCTAAAAGCTCGCGCGCGATTCCTCGTCGGGGGAGATCCCGGCCACCCGAGTCTTGTCCTCGACGACTTGACGGTCTGGGGAATTTCGTTGCCCAACGACTGGCTCGCCGGGCTCAAGGGCCGCGACTTGCTAGGTGAAGCTATCGCCGGCCAAAAACACCGCAGAGTCGCTGGCATCGAGGAGTTCAAAGTCGAGCGAGGCCGCCTGATCATCCGCCTCGCCGAGTGAGAAATCGGACTCTCACCGCCATCAACCGACCGCGCCGCCATCAAAAATTGCCGCCAACTAATCCCTTGGCAGGCTCAACTAGAAAGCTACGCTCGCCACTATCTGCAATGATTCGTCTTCTATCTGCCCTCTGTGGGCTCGCGTTCATCCCCTCCGTTCTTGCCAAACCCATCGACTCGCTGCTTTCCGGCGAACATCTATGGACACAAGGACCCGACGAATTTTTTGCCGCCGCCGCCAAACTCGACTATGAATGGACTTCAGCAAGCCACGACTCCCTGCGGGTGGCCGGCAAGGAACTCACCGCCTATGGCCTCCCCGCCGTTGAGAGCATCGCCCGCTTCAAGGACGGAAAACTCACCGAAATCACCGTCATGCTATATGCCCGCGGCGATGCAGGAGACCTCACAAAGGAAAAGTTCGACGCCCTCGTCCGCACCTCTGCCGAGACGCTGAATAAGCTCACCAACACTAAATTCACCCCGCGGGGAAAGGATCCAACAAACGCGGTGAAAGCCGATGGCTTAATCTGGCAAACGAACCAAGCGCAGTATCTCCTAGAGTTCAGTTTCACCAAAGAAATAAAGAGCCGCGACATTCCATTTCGCGCAGAATTTATCAGGTTAGAAATCACGCCGCCAGACATGACCAAAGGCCGACTCGCCTCGGTGAAAAGCACTTCATCCTCGAAATTTAACGGCACCGCACACATCGAGCGGGACACCACCAGCGGCGATGTCTGGCTCGGCGATGTCCCAATGGTAGATCAAGGACAAAAAGGCTACTGCGTCGTCGCCACCACCGAGCGAGTCATGCGCTACTACGGGATTTCCGTGGACCAGCAGGAACTCGCGCAATCGGCTAATAGCTCAGCGCAAAGCGGCACAAGTAGCGGCGCGATGCTCGGTGTTCTTAAAAAACTCAGCACCCGCTTCAAGGTGCGCGTGCGTGAAGTCGAAAAAGCCGATGTCGACCAAATCCTCAGTCTTATCAGCGATTACAATCGAGCCGCCAAACGCGCAGACGCCGCGCCCATTCCCGAGCAAGGCAACACGATCGACGTGGGCGAGGTCTATCGGGCAATGGATGTGGATGTCCTTCGCGAAGTGCGAACCAAAAATAAATCCGATCTGACCCGCTTCCAACGCACCGTTCAGATCCACATCGACCAAGGAACTCCCCTATTATGGACAGTGATGCTCGGCAAAGTGCCCGAACCCAATATCCCCCAAAACGCTGGTGGTCACATGCGCTTGATCATCGGCTACAACACCAAAACCGGCGAAATTCTCTTTTCCGACTCCTGGGGAGCAGGCCACGAACTTAAGCGCATGCCTGCCATCGACGCTTGGACTATCACCACCGGCGCGCTGAGTGTTGAGCCGTTTTAAGGCCTGCTCTCAGGCACCGTCACTGAGCCACTGACCATTGAATTTACCGCTTTGCCATTTCGCGGAACCGCGATACATTGATGCTTTTCCAGCGATTCAATGACCACTCCCGATCTCTACGCGAAAAACGTGTTGCCCACTTACGGGCGGTTTCCGCTGGTCCCCGTGCGCGGCTTCGGCTGCAGGCTGTGGGATGATGCCGGGAAGAGCTACCTGGATTTCTGCATGGGCATCGCCGTCTGCTCACTCGGCCACTGCCATCCCAAACTCGTCGCGGCGATCCGCCACCAAGCGGGCGAACTGATGCATGTTTCCAATCTCTACCAACACCCGCTCCAAGCCGAGTTAGCTGAGGAAATCAACCTGCACCACGTCCGCCTTCCCGGTAAAGTCTTCTTCTCAAACTCCGGCGCCGAGGCGAACGACGGCTTGATCAAAGCCGCCCGCCGCTTCGGCCTGAAGTGCCCACAGCCCGATGGCTCGCAGCGCTATGAAGTGCTTACATTTTTACAATCCTTCCACGGCCGCACCCTCGGTGCGATGGCCGCCACCGGCCAAGCGAAAATCCAAGAAGGCTTCGATCCACTGTTGCCTGGCTTCCGACATCTGCCGTTCAACGACATCGCTAGCCTAGAAGCCTCGATTCGCCCTGAAACAGCAGCCATTCTGTTGGAACCGATCCAAGGCGAAGGCGGCGTGAATTGCGCAACGCCGGAATTTCTCCGCGCTGTGGCTGAGGTGTGTGAGAAACATAATCTGCTGTTATTTTTCGACGAAGTCCAAGCCGGCTTCGGCCGCTGCGGCGACGCAATGGCCTGGCGGATGATCGCGCCGGAAATCGAACCCGACGGCATTTCATGGGCCAAAGGCATGGGCGGCGGCGTACCCATCGGCGCGTTCTGGCTCAGCGACCGCGTGACCGACCACGACGGCACCGCAGTTTCCTCGCTTCTGGGCCCCGGTTCACACGGCTCCACTTATGGCGGTAACCCGCTTGTCTGCGCTGCCTCACTCGCCGTACTCCAAGAAATCCGCGAAAAAGAACTGCCGATGAACGCGATTCTCCAAGAAGTTCGGATTCGGGAAACTATACGCTCGTGGAAACTCCCCGTCGTCACTGAAGTCCGCGGCCAAGGCCTGCTGCTAGGCATCGCCCTCGATCCCGCACGCATACCAATTCCGGAAGGCAAAACCCCGGCGCTCGTTGTCGTCGCAAAACTGATGGAACGTGGTCTGATCGTCCCGCCCGCCGGCCCGAATACCTTCCGCCTGCTGCCGCCGCTCAACGTCACCGACGCAGAGGTGGATGAGGCGCTAGTCACCATCCACTCGGTGCTTGCCGAGTTCTAACTTTTTACCATCCGTGAAACATCTCCTCTCCATCGAGCAACTCAGCGCCAAGGAAATCCAGCATCTACTGGACTCCTCCGCCCATTTAAAATTGCAGCGCGGCCGCGAAGGCCAGCCGCTGGCCGGGCAGACCTGGGCACTCATTTTCACCAAATCGTCCACCCGCACCCGGGTCTCTTTCGAGGTCGGCATCCGCGAGCTCGGCGGGTTTCCCATGTTTCTCTCCGGCAACGATATCCAGCTTGGCCGCGGCGAGCCTATTAAGGACACCGCACGAGTGCTAGGGCGGATGGTGCATGGCGCAGTCATCCGCACCTTCGCGCAGCAAGATGTGGTTGATTTCGCGGAGTTCTCCGGCATCCCGACCATCAACGCGCTCACTGACGACGAGCATCCCTGCCAGATTCTAGCCGATTTACTGACGGTGCAAGAAAAGCTCGGCACTTGGGAGGGTAAGAAAGTCGCGTTCATCGGCGACGGGTTTTCCAATATGACAATTTCCTGGATGTGGGCGGCCAAGCGTCTCGGATTTGAGCTCGTCGTGGCTTCACCGCTCTCCTGCCAGCCGCCTGTGGAATTCCTTGCAAAACTGGACGCGCCCAACGTCAGCATCACCACCGCCCCGGCGATCGCCTCTGAGGGCGCACACGTGATCAACACTGATGTATGGCTTTCCATGGGCCAAGAAGACCAGAAAGAAAAGGAGCAAGAATTCGCTGGATTCCAGGTGAATTCGGCACTTCTGACCGCCGCCGCTTCCGGCCACATCGTCCTCCACTGCCTACCCGCCTACCGCGGCAAGGAAATCAGTGAGGAAGTGCTAGAACTCCACGCCGACACGATCTTCCAACAGGCAGAAAACCGGCTCCACGCGCAAAAAGCCGTCCTCGTCGCACTCGCTCGCTGAAGCCGCCCGTTCCTGACGCGGCACCCTTCATCCACACGATAGGCCTCGCACATTGAAGAACTCGACTTTTACCTCAGGGTTTCGAAGTCGAAACTGACGCACATCGATGTGCTCGATGTTTCCACTTTCGTATATCACGAAGAGTCTGCTGATATGCCTTCTGGCGTAGTTTATCCGCTGGGCTGGAGAAGATGATAGCGAGCGAAACTGCGTTCGGATTGATGAAATTATATCAGCTGTTTAGGGTGTCCTCCCGCGAAACATTGTGCTCAGTGCGCAACTTTCAATTTGCCACAGTGTTTTACGGATCATGCTGCCACATGCTGAAGAAACTTGGACCATCTTTGAGGCCGCGCACCTTCTGAATCGCGCGGGTTTCGGCGGAAACCCGGAGGAGATTAAATTGTTCCATGCGCTCGGGCGGGCCAAGGCCGTGGAATCTTTGATATCACCCACCGAGCCGCTAGATGCATTTCCGCTTCCTTCGTGGAGCGTGGGCGACCAAGCACTTGCCGATATGCGGGAACGCCGTAATCAGCTTCGCGCAATACGGAAAGCCACCAACGAACTCCCTCCCGAACAAGCTGAGATGGCGAAGCGTGATGCTTTAAAAAAAATCCAACAGGAAAACCGTCAACAAGCCCTCGAAGGCCAAGGCTGGTGGTTCCGCCGAATGCTCAAAACGCAGGCCCCCCTACGCGAAAAAATGACGCTTTTCTGGCACGACCACTTCGCCACCTCCATCCAGAAAGTAAAGCAACCGGTGTTCATGATTCGCCAGAACGAGTTGTTCCGCCGGAGCGCATTCAGCAGTTTTAAGGATCTCACCCACGCGATTTTGATGGACCCAGCGATGACGCTCTACCTCGACACGCAAAGCTCGAAGAAGGATATGCCTAACGAGAACTTCGCCCGCGAGGTGATGGAGCTTTTCACCCTTGGCGAGGGCAACTACACCGAGCAGGACATCCGCGAAGCCGCCCGCGCATTCACTGGCTACTATCTGAATCAAGGCGAGGGTAAAGTGAGCCATAACAAGCGCCAATGGGACTCGGCGGATAAAACCATTTTCGGGAAAACTGGCCCCTTCACTGGCAAGGACGTCATCGATCTCATCTTCGCGAACAAGGAGACAGCCCGCTTCATGGCTAAAAAACTCTGGGAGTTCTTTGTTTATGAAAAACCTTCAGCAAGCGCGCTCGACGCCCTGACGGTAGGCTTCCATAAGGCGAATTTCCAAATCGGCCCGCTGCTCCGCGAAATTTTTCTCTCCAAGGAATTCTACGCCGAGGCCTCCATCCGCTCGCAGATTAAGTCGCCTATTCAATACCTCATCGAGCTTCTCAAACAGCTAGAAATCTCCGAGCCACCCACTGGATTTCCAGTCACAGCACAACAGCAGTTAGGCCAAGTGCTTTTTATGCCGCCCAACGTTGCCGGCTGGGACTGGGGACAAGCGTGGATAAACACTAACACGCTGCTAACTCGTTACAACCTCGCTGGATTTCTCACCAAAGGCACGGGCCAGGAAGAGAACTCAATGATAAGCGAGAAAGGGAAAGCCCCCGGCCCCAAGCAGATGGGCCGCGGATGGAAGGGGCCCGACTACGAAAAAATCGCCCCACGCGCGCTGCGGGAAAATCCCACCAATCTGGTCGATTCACTCGTATTCCGCTTCTTCCAATGCCCGCTTCCCGACAAAGCCCGCAAGTCGTTCATCGAATATGCGATCAATAAGAAGGGCGCGATTTTCACCGACAAGGAAACCGCAGAACTCTGCCACCTGATGCTCAGCACTCCACACTATCAACTTACTTGAATCCATGAAAACCCGCCGTGATTTCCTCCGCTCCACCGTCCTTGGCGCATCTGCCACTTGGACAGTCCCGATGTTCATTGAGCGCACCTTCGGCCAACTTCACGAAAGTGCCCGCGACCTCGCCGTCCAGCCGGTCACTGGCAAGGATGACACCATTTTGATTGTCCTCCAACTCGCCGGCGGCAATGACGGACTCAACACGCTCATACCCTTTGCAGATGACGCCTATCACAAAGCCCGCCCACGCCTCGCCAAGAAGGAAAAGGAAATCATCAAGCTCAGCGACCACGTCGGCCTGAACGCCGCAATGCCCTTTCTCAGCTCCTTATTTAAGGAAGGCGACCTCGGCATTGTCCAAGGCGTAGGCTATCCGAATCCAAACCGCTCGCACTTCGTCTCCACTTCAATCTGGGAGACCGCTGATACCACCAACCATTCCAACACCGGTTGGCTCGGCCGCTACTTCGACAACGCCTGCCCCGGAGCCGATCCCACCGTCGGCATCAGCTTCAACAAGACCCAGCCTGAGAGCTTCGGCGCCTTGCAAAACCCAGGCGTCTGCCTCAACTCACCCGAACTCTACCGCTGGATTCATGGCGGCGGCGACAAGGACCAAGCAGAACAATTTTTTGCCGACCTCAACAAACCTAACATCGATCTGAATCACGACGAAGACGAGCCCTCCGACGGCGGATCCATCGCCATGGCCGCAGGCGGCAAAGTGGGCGGCATCACCGGCGAGGGCAACCTCGCCTTCCTCGAGCGCGTCGCCCTCGATGCCCGCGTCAGTTCGAAGACCATCCTCGAACTTGCCGCAAAACACAAAACCAATGTCCGCTACGATGGCACTCCGCTCGCCCGGAATCTCAACCTCGTCGCCCGCATGATCGCCGGCGGTATGCCCACCCGCGTTTACTACGTCAGCCACGGCGGCTTCGACACCCACAACCAGCAAATCAATTCCCACGACCGCCTGCTAGGTCAGCTCGATAGCGGACTAAAATCCTTCTTCGCCGATCTTAAGCAACAGGGAAATGACAAGCGCGTCGTGCTCATGACCTTCTCCGAGTTCGGCCGCCGCGTTTCTGAAAACGCCAGCGCTGGCACCGACCACGGCAAGGCCTCCTGCCTCTTCCTAGCAGGCCCCGGCATCAAGGGCGGCCTCCACGGCAGCCATCCCAGCCTCACCGATCTATCGGAAGGTGACATCAAACACACCGTGGATTTCCGCAGCGTTTACGGCACCTTGCTCAGCGACTGGCTCAAGGCCCCTAATCTTAAACCCATCCTTGGCGCGAACTATCCGAAGATGGGACTCGTCGGGACTTAGCAAAGCGATCAGTTTTTTTGATAGATCACAACAGTGTCTGCTGTCCGCTTCCAGCAGCAGAGCGGCCAAGCCTTTAACCGATGACATCTCAAGCATGTTGGTGAAATCGCAGCTCATCCGCATGAAGGGGATTCAATCCGCTCAAATGACGATGAGTGCAGTGTAATCTCAAGAGCGGCAGCAAGCCACCACAGGCCGCCCGATTTTTTTGCCTTCGGCGTGGCCTGATGCTAGCCAAATAGAAATGAGCATGCCACTGTTCTGCATGTTCCGCAAAACTCTCATCCTATTGCTCACCGGACTCATCGCTAGCTCGGTCCAACTGAACGCCCAAGAACCTCCCAACACGGACAAGCCTGCTGACCAAGCCGGAGATTCGCCGGGACCGAACCGCTTCTGGCAGGCGACGCTCACCGGCGGTCACTACATGGTGGCGTTGGACCGTATTACCGCAGTCAGCCGGCACACATACCTGCTAGACGGAGCTTTGATTGTGAACGAAGTCACGGTGGACGCGCAGGGCCAAGCGCTTGCCCGCTTCTATTTTATCAGCCCGATAACGGACACCGCGCCAGGTGACACAGTGGGCGAAATCGCAAAACACGGACGCGATTTGGTCGAAAAAGTAGCCGATCGCATCGGCATCGACGCCCAGAATATGGTCATCAAAAAATACCCAGAAACCAGCCACGCTCGAACGATTGAATTTCGTATCCTTTCGGAGAAAGAGCTTAACTCACTATACTCAAGCGTATGCAATGCTTGGGAAAGCGGACGCGGGCGGCACTTCAAAGCAAAGTAGAAATCTCAACGATTATTAATAGATCGGTGCCTCTTATCCAGTGCGAACTCAGGACTGTGCAGTTAGAAATATCCGCCACGGGTGAAGATCAGTTCGAGGGGATGTCTTTAAAATCCTCAGGAAGCTTCGCAATTAAATAAGCGGTGACTTCGGCGATCTGCTTAGGATTGAGCGTCTGACCCCAGACTTGCATCTTCGCGCCGTTGTGGCCGGTACTTTCCGGCGGCGAACCTTCATTGATGAGCTTAAAGATTTCCATCGGTTTACCGCCAAATTTCCACTGATGGTCATCAAGCGCAAGGCCTGGGAGCGGGATTTTACTGGCACCGACGGTCATGGTGCCACTGAAATCGGTGGCGTGACAGGCGGAGCAGTTAGTGAGGTAGGTCGCCTCGCCTGCGTTGACGAGCGCCGCGTCGGCGGCCCACTGGTGAACAAGCTTCGAGTCATTGAGAGTGGCTAGAGTTTTTTCGAGTCCTATCATTTTCGCGGCTTGGATAGCGTCGATTTTTTCGCGGACGAGCTGTTGATCGTTCTTCAAAATACTAGTATAATAGTAGATCGACCAAATAAGGACGAACCAGACAACTGCGCCGTAGAATGTAAAAAGCCACCAATTCGGGAGTTTCTGGTCGTATTCCTGAATACCATCGAATTCATGTTCACGAAGTATAATTTCGTCTTTTTCCTTGGCGAAGTGGCCGCGTTTAGGTTCAGAACTCATGAGGATTTTAGAGATTCCGAGTTTTCTCCAAGTGGCAGCGCAGCGAGGCGGGTGCGCTCGCTTTTCTCGATTCTCAGCGCGCGGATGGTCACGACCGTGAAGACTCCAGCGATAAGGAAGAATGATATGATCGGCACGTAAGTGGCCCATTCTTCGAGGAGGATACGTTGAAACATGGCGCTGATTGATTAGGGAGTTTTCCGATGGCTATCCGGATTGAGATTCGACGGTTTGGCGGGCTCAGCTTTGATGATTTCGCGATAGGACCCGAGTTTCTGGATATATGCGATAAGTGCGACGACCTCTGTTTTAGCGAGGTGATTGCGCAGGGCAGCGCCTTGGAGATCAGGCTTGTCTGGCAGATAGACTTTAGCGGCGACGAGTGAGGCGGCGATTTCCTGCGACTGGCTTTCGGCGAGATCACGGATTTCATGCTGGCTAAGTGCAGGCCACGGGACTCCGAGGCGGACTTGAGCGGCGATTTTCGCAGGCAGGGATTTCACATCGGCAGTCTTTTCAAACAGCCAAGGATAGGGAGGCATGTTTGAGCCGGGCGAGGTCTGGCGCGGATTTAGGAAGTGGTTAAAGTGCCAGTCGTTGCCGCGCTTTCCGACGCGCATGTGTTTGGAGCCGGTGGCAAGCGGACCGCCTTCGCGAGCGAGGTCGGGACCGGTGCGCTTGGAGCCCCACTGATAAGGGTGGTCGAAAAGCGACTCGCCAAGATGAGAGTAATCATCCGATTTTCCAGAGCGGCCATAGCGCATGACGTCGGGCACGAGCGTGCGAATCATCTGTGAGTGGCAGTTATAACAGCCCTCTGAGACATACAAGTCGCGGCCAACAAGTTCAAGCGGGGTGTAAAGTTCTTGGAGGCGTCCTTCGATGTTTTTCTCCCGGTTGACGATGAGCGAAGGGATGATTTGTACCGACCCACCGATGGCGATGGCGATGAAGACGAGCAGAGAGAAAGGCAGATAATTTTCCACGATGCGTTCGTGCCAGTTCGTCCATTTTTCTTTGGAAACTTTGAATGCGGCGAATGCTTTGACCCCGAGTGTGATGGCCACCACCAGCGCGGCCTTATCGGCATGAGGCGGGAGGAAGAACCAGAGAATGACGAAGGCCATGCCGAGGAAGATGTAAGCGAGTGGATCGCTGAAAAACGCCTCGCCCCAAGACATGTTATCTTTCTTCGGCCGCTCGAGCATGGCCACTTGGACCGTCTCATCATGGGCTTTTCCAGAACGAGCGGTTCGCCAGATATTGTAAGCGCAAAGTAAAAAGCCGATCAGATAGAGAGTGCCGCCGAATGAGCGGAGGATATAGAAAATTTGGATGCTTTCCAGAGTCTCCATGAACTCGTATTTCAAAGTGGTACCACCCGCTTCCATTTGCCCTAGCATGAGTCCCTGCATGATGCCGGCGGCCCACATCGCGGCCACGTAAATCAGGATGCCCACCGTGCCTACCCAGAAGTGCATGTTAGCAAGCGCCTTGGACCAGAGTTCGGTTTTCCAAAGGCGCGGAGCAAGCCAGTAAAACATGCCAGCTGCCATAAAGCCATTCCAGCCGAGCGCGGCGGAATGGACGTGGCCGATGCCCCAGTCGGTGTAGTGGGAAAGCGCATTAACCGCCCGGATTGAGAGCAACGGCCCCTCAAACGTGGCCATGCCGTAGAAGGTGATGCCAGCGGCGAAAAACTTAATGACTGGATCCGTGCGAAGCTTGTCCCAAGCACCGCGAAGGGTGAGCAGTCCATTGAGCATACCACCCCATGAAGGAGCCCATAACATCAGGGAGAAAAGCGTGCCGAGCAATTGCAGCCACTTGGGCAACGACGTGTTAAGAAGGTGGTGCGGCCCAGCCCAGATATAGATAAAAACCAACGACCAGAAGTGGATGATGGAAAGCCGGTAAGAGTAAACCGGGCGGTTTGCCGCCTTCGGCAAAAAGTAATACATGATGCCCAGAATCGGCGTGGTGAGGAAGAAAGCGACTGCATTATGACCATACCACCACTGCACGAGGCCACCCTGAAGACCGCCGAAAATCGGATAGGAGTGAACAAATGAGGTGGGTAGCGATAGATGATTGACGATGTAGAGCATCGCCACAGTGATGATCGTGGCGATGTAGAACCAGAGGGCGACGTAGAGGCTCGGTTCATTGCGTTTCGCCAGCGTCCAGAAGAAATTGATAGCGAAAACCACCCAGATTAGCGTGACCGCGATGTTGATGGGCCAGATGAGTTCGGCATATTCATGGCCGCGTGTGAATCCGGCAGGAAGAGTGATGGCTGCGGAAACGATGATTAACTGCCAGCCCCAGAAATGGATGCTGGATAAAAAATCCGAAGCGGTCCTTACTTTGCAAAGTCGCTGGGTGGAGTAGTAAATCCCGGCAAACATCATATTACCGACGAAGGCAAATATGACGGCGTTGGTGTGAAGCGGACGAAGCCTACCAAAGGTGAGAAAGGAAATCCCCTCCGCCTTGATCATGCCAAAGCTGATGATTTCGAGAAATTTCCCATTCATCTGCCACCAAGAAAGTTGAGTGGCAGCGATGACGCCGACGAGCATTCCAACAATGCCCCAGACGAGGGAGGCGATCATGAAGCGGCGGACGGATTTGTCGTCGTAGGTGATGGATGTCGTCATAGGCAAATGCGATTAGAGAGGAAGTTTCTCAGTTCGGCGCGCTTCCGAATCGAGCGGAAGGAGGGAATCGCGCTCAAGGCTAGTCCGCCGGGCACGGCGGATCTCCGCTGCAAAACAAGCGATGAACACACCTGCTAGGCAGGAGGAAATTAGAATCGTGAGAGCAAGGACGTTCATTGTGATAAGAATGTATTATGCAAGCAGGCACACGCATGCTGGTCTGAGCCTGCTTTGCGTAAAGTCGCGCATATTTTATGCGGTCTTTTGCGCCCCTGATATGCGGAGGTGATCCCGGTGAAGCCACTCGAGAAACACATCGCCGATGATGTGGCCGATGCTACCGGTGTCCATCAGGTCCGGGTTGAAGACCAGATGGCACTTTCGGGTAGGGCCGAGCCCGTTGCCGATGCCCGCGTGAAATGCCTCCGGCAAATCGAGAGCCTTGATAGGTGGCGAGACGGAACGAAAAATCACATGGCCGCGCTGCCCCAAGGCGGTTAGGGCTTTCCGGAGATCGCACGGGCCCTCGGGCGAGAAATTCGGACTGCTCTTGCCCAATCCTAGTAGCTGCCGTAGGTTCGGATTTGCTGAGATTTGTCTCACCAATTCAGAAGTGGCCGAAAGCCAGCGCCCGGCACCGTCGTCGTCGTATTCATTCAGGTAAGTGGCGATTTCATCTATCAATCGGTCGCTAAAAACTGAGAAGTCTCCGTGGAGGATGATGGTCCTCGCTGGCACTGGCCCGGTCGGCTCGGCGAGCAGCCATTGATGAAAAGTGGAGAGAAAATTGTTGGCAATCATAGGATCCGGCAAGTTCAGCGTGAATTTGCCAGCCCTCACGGCATCACGCTCCGCATCCCATCTGGAAGGATGCGCGGATATTCCGCGAGCGAGGCGCCCCGGACATCGAGTAAAATCAGCGTGCTGCTCCGCACTTCTATTCGTTAGATATCTCCGCTCGAAAATGTAGCCCACTTCAGCCACCGTGCCGCCGCCGTGCAGTCAGAACCTTCCATCCCGCAGAGTATCCCACGCGACCATCCATGGACTGCGGGGTTACGCGCCGCTCGCGCCAATGTGGTGCCGGGCTTGATCGTGCAGGGGCTGATGCTCTCCATCCTATTGGCGTATTATTTCTATCCGCCGACACACGCTTGGCTGGACGGACTGGCAGCACTCAAGGCGCGGTGGGGCTACGGTTACTCTGCCATCAACTCAGTCGCCGCAGGCGCGGTCATTCCCGAACTGCTGCGGATTTTCTTTTTCCAGCGGGGGAAATTCCTTCGGTCTAACTTCTCGAACTTACTCTTTACCGCGCCGTTCTGGTGCATGATGGGACTCGTCGTGGATTACTTCTATCGATGCCAAGACGGCTGGTTCGGCAGTGAGGCGACGGTTTTCGTAGTGGCGAAAAAAGTGTTGGTGGACCAGTTTCTCTACAATCCGTTGTTTGCCTGTCCGGTGACTACTTGGCTTTACGATTGGAAATTGCGCGGCTTCCGCCTCCAAGGGGCGCGTGTCTTCTTTACCGGCAGATATTATCAGGATTACGTAATTCCAACTTTATTTGCTACCTGGGGCGTATGGATTCTGGTGATGTCGATTCTCTACTCACTGCCCTCCATGCTACAAATCCCGTTATCCGGCCTTGCGCTATCCTTGTGGGTCATGCTCTACACATGGATGAGCGAGCAGTCTCGCACCAAATCAATCCGGTGATTTGACCGAACCCCGCCGCGTACCCTTGGTTGCTGAGCGCACTGCATGAATCGATTGTCAGGCTCGAATCCGCTTGCCATGCACCTTCGCCGGAGATAGACCGTCTCGCCTTCATAACTCACCGATTTTTCGCCTGCCTTCGTCCAAGCGCTTAGATTTTTGCCAATCCAAGCGTCACTGAATTGCAACACAGGTAGTAAAAAGAGGCAGTCATTGGGTAATTCGGATTCGCAAGAATCTTTATAAAATTAGACTTTGCCGCCGTGGTGGAATGGTAGACACCCCAGACTTAAAATCTGTTGTCAGCAATGGCGTGCCGGTTCGAGTCCGGCCGGCGGCACTCTTTGGTTTATAATAATTTGGAGGCCGATCTGCGTTTCATATTGCTCTCCTGGGCATTATTGTTAGTAAGCAGCTCCTTTTAAGCGTCCGCCGGGCATTTCATTTCGCTTGGTTTTCAATCGGCCACAATTTAGTTTCACGGCTGATGAATGATGCCGACGAGATCGCTTTTTTCGATTTCCAAGCCACGGAGAAAAGCGCTTCTCCGCGGACTTT
>JANMYL010000059.1:0-3071 GCA_031382045.1 Akkermansiaceae bacterium
GGCGACGTGCTGTCCGCCATCGGCTCGTTCGTCAGCGTTCGGTCCGACACCTTCCGCATCCGCAGCTATGGCGATGCCCGCGACGCCTCAGGCAAGATCACGGCACGCACCCACTGCGAGGCCATCGTCCAGCGCGTTCCCGATTATCTTGATCCCTTGGACAGCGCGGATGCAATTCCGCTGGTGCCGACCAACCTCCTCTTCGGCCGCCAGTTCAAGATCGTCTCGTTCCGCTGGCTGAATCCATCAGAGATATGAAATTACTTCCCTCATTCCCAAACCTACACTCATTGAAAAAAGCAATTTTTGTCATACCGGCTATTTTCTCATTCGCGGCTCTTTTGCACGCCGGAGAGGAACGCAAAATCGAATTCCGCACGTTGTGTCTTGAACAAATCAGCGGCATCGAAAAAGTCTTCATCCCCAATGGAGATGTTGGGAAGAGCCCAGAAATTCCGCTCTATACGGATATTTCGCCGGTGGTGAAAGCGAGTTTCAAAACCAACGAGGCCGCCTTTTACATCGAGAAGGCCGGGCCGGATGGGAAACCCATCATGGAGCTAGTGGGTAAGGCTCCCATCGGGAAGTCTGACCGGCAACTTTTTCTCTTCCTGCCGGGCGAAAAGGGCGAAGGCAAACCGGCCTATCAGGTGCGGAGCTTCGACGATGACACCAGCACCTTCGGCATGGGCTTCATCCGCGCGATCAATCTGGCCCCAGTGCCGGTGCGATACGTTATTTCCGGAGCGACCATGCCCGAAATTCTACCCGGAAAATACGCCCAGTTTCCCCATTCGAAGCAGGTCAATGACTACAACATGTATCCCGTCGTGGTTGAGTTTAAAAGTGCGACGGGGGAATGGGTCAAAGGCCAGTCAGTCAGTTGGAAAGCCACCGAGCGGCGGCGCGAGGTCGTGGTCACCTTGGTAGATACTCAGTTCAAACAGCCCACCGTGAAAATATACACCGATTTTCCTCCGTGGATGGAAAACACACCAAAGGGCCAACAGCCATGAATGGAAGCTTCCCACCATTTTGCGGAGTGTTTTCTAATTGGTTTTCATTAGGTTTTCAGACGGCTTATTGGGCTGCCATTTCGGCAGCTAAATGGGTGAGGTGATTGAGGGATGAGTGCATTCTCTGCGTAGGATAATAGCCTTCGTTGTCATAGCGTTGCCTTTTGCGCTCATGGAGGACTGAAGGCCTCATTCGGCGAGTTGTTGGAGATATGGATAACGCTTCATGGATTTATCTAAAGCGTTGCCTATTAGCTCAGTGTGCATGGTTTCTTGAATCCAGTAGCCTTTGATTTTCTTGCTGTGCAGATCCATCACGGCGGCTAGGTAAAGCCAGCTTTCTTTCGTGGCCACGTAGGTGGTGTCAATGAAAGCGCCGGGATAAACCGGCTTGAAATCGAGAACGAAAGAGTCTTACAGTGAAACCCTAGCCAGTCGCCCCGGCCACGAACCCTACGCTGGGCGCAGTGATGTTCCAGGTGTGGCATGGGGGAGTGGAGACGCAGGCCCGCAAAATCAAGGGCGATAGATTCTTCGTAAAAAAATTTGAGCTAAAATCCAAGATCCCTCAAAAGTTATTCCACTGCAATGTCATCAAATGAAAAAGTTGTGAAAGAATGAATGGATTTCGGAATTACTCTCAAATACTGTCAATTCGGATGAAAATATTTATCGCTAAATCCGTGCATTCACCTAACGGGTGGTGACTTCCCACCTGAATTTCCTAATTTTCAGTCTTCAGCTATGTTTCAATCTCCTCAACCCATCCGCCTGAGTCCGCTGCTGCTACTCTTCGCAGCTCCAGTTCTGTTTGCGGAGCCGATTTTCCCTGGTCTGGCCACCAGCCAACTGGAACCAGAGCTTAAGGGGCAGGTTCTGATTGAGGAGTTAAACTGCGCGTCGTGCCATAGCGGCGAAGCATCGTTATCGGCGCGCTCCAAGAAGGCACCGCGGCTCGGGGACGTAGGCTCGCGGGTGAACCCGGCTTATGTTGAGGCGTTCATCCATGATCCCCATGGAATCAAGCCCGGCACGACCATGCCGAATGTGCTAGGTCAATTAAGCGACGCGGAGAAGAAGGATGCGTCAGTCGCGCTCACTCACTTTTTGTTATCCTTAAAGGAAAATACCTTTTCGCCACAGGCACCGGACGCGGTGGCCGCGAAGCAGGGAAAGCAATTGTTCCATTCCCGCGGCTGCGTCGCCTGTCACTCGCCACGGGATGATAAAGGTATGGAGTTGCCCTCCAAGAATTCCGTACCGCTGGGGGTGTTGGATAAGAAATACAGCTTCAAGAGCTTGACTGGATTTTTAAGAGATCCCCACGCGAGCCGTCCCTCTGGGCGGATGCCAAATATGCAGTTGCCGCAGAAAGAGATCGAACAGATTTCTCATTTCCTGCTGCAAGACACACGCGTGCCGGGGCATCTTGATTACATATTGTATGAAGGCGCTGTCTTTGAAGGACTGAACAGTGAAAACATTAAGCCGCACACTGCCGGGCGTGTGAAGGATTTCGAGCTAGCGAGTATGGAGGGAGTCCACCATCAGATCGCGGTGAAATACTCTGGCTGGGTGAACCTCGCAAAAGCGGGGGCTTACAAATTTTTCCTTGAAATGAATGGTGGTTCGCTCGTCATCGATGGTAAATCCATCGTCCAAGAAGAACCCAGCAACCGCCGGAAAGTGAAGCAACTGGAAGGCAGTGCAGAACTCGCCGCTGGCTGGAGGAAAGTTGAACTCACCTATTTTCACACTGGGTATGAACCGAAGTTTTCCTTCGAGATGGACGGGCCGGAGTTCCCTCGGGGGGCTATTCCCTCGTCGATGTTGTCGGTTTCCAATGAGATCATTCCAGCCTTCGAGCCGCTCAAGGTGGATGCCGGACTCGCGGCGCGCGGGCGAGAACAATTCGCCACACTCGGCTGCGCAAGCTGCCACGATGATTTGAAAATTCCGGCTAAACTCAGCATGGCCATGGCCAAGTTAGACGCCAGCCGGGGTTGCATGAGCAAAGCTCCGGGCGCGTGGCCGCACTTTGATCTCACTGACGAA
>JANMYL010000062.1:0-2864 GCA_031382045.1 Akkermansiaceae bacterium
CCGTCGAGCTTGGTGACAATCAGTCCGTCGAGCGGGCTGGCTTTATGAAATTCTTTCGCTTGATTGAGCGCATTCGAGCCGGTGGTGGCGTCAACGACGAGCAAGGTGAGATGCGGCGCTGTCTCGTCCTGCTTGGCGAGCGTGCGGCGGATTTTCCCGAGCTCTTCCATTTTATTATGCCGGGTGTGGATGCGCCCGGCGGTGTCGCAGATGAGAAATTGCGTCTTGTCAGCGATGGCTTTTTGGTGGGCGTGAAAGCAGACGGATGACGGATCGGCATTGGGACTTCCCTTCACGACTGGCAAATGCAGCCGCTCGCCCCAGCGCTGGAGTTGCTCAACGGCAGCTGCACGGAAGGTGTCGGCCGCAGCGAGAAT
Organism: Akkermansiaceae bacterium; assembly: GCA_031382045.1. Lineage (GTDB taxonomy): Bacteria > Verrucomicrobiota > Verrucomicrobiia > Verrucomicrobiales > Akkermansiaceae > Luteolibacter. The sequence goes on from JANMYL010000062.1 coordinate 378, forward strand.
CACAGAATGGCCACGCTGGTGAAGCCATAAGCCGAGCTTGGCGGAGGAAGTTGTTTTGCCAGTCCCATTCACGCCGACGACAAGGATCACAAAGGGTTTGCCATCGATTCGCGGCACGGGTGGGAGAAAATTTTCCGGCAGCCGCTTAGAAATTTGGTCGCGGGTGGTTTCTACGACATCATCGGCGGAGACCTCGCGGCCGAGGTTGCGGAGCTCGTCGATGATCGAGGTGCTCATGCGGACTCCGAGATCGGAGCTGATGAGATCGGCCTCAAGGTCGTCCCAATCGATTTCCGCGCGATTGGTGATTTTGTTAAATAGGGATTTGAAAAAGCCAGCCATGCGCCGGGAGATTGAAGATGCCAGACGCGAGAGTCCAGAGGCAAGAATCCAGAATTCAGAGAAGATGCTTCGCAGAGCTTCTTCCGTCTTGTTTCTAGACTCTGAAGTCTGAACTCTCCGGCGTGCCCAAGATCCGCGTGCTCTCCGATATTCTCGCCAGCCAAGTCGCGGCGGGTGAAGTGGTCGAGCGCCCGGCTTCGGTGGTGAAAGAGCTGGTGGAAAATAGCATCGACGCCGGGGCGCGAGAAATCCGCGTGGACATCGACCGCGGCGGCTCGGCATTGATCCGAGTGAGCGACGACGGCTGCGGGATGTCGCGTGAGGACGCATTGCTATCGCTGGAACGCCACGCGACTAGCAAGCTCCGGACGGCTGGAGATTTGGCCTCGATTATGACGCTGGGATTCCGCGGAGAAGCGGTGCCGAGCATCGCCAGTGTGTCGCGATTCCGCCTTGTGACGCGGGAAACAAACGCGGTCGTGGGCACGGAAATCGCAGTGGATGGCGGGAAAATTCGTGATGTGCGGGACGCGGGATGCGCCCCAGGCACTGTGGTCGAGGCGAAGGCACTTTTTTACAACATGCCGGCGCGGCGGAAATTTTTGCGGGCAGAAACGACTGAGGCGGCGCACGTCGAGCATCAGTTGCGGCTGCACGCCTTGGCCGCTCCGAATGTCCGATTTCGGCTGCGCCGGGATGATCGCGAGGTGTTCGATTTGCCACCCGCAGCCAAGGCCGTGGACCGAGTGCGGCAGTTGCTGGGCACCGATTTGTCGCGAGAATTACTCGCACTCCCGCTCACGCATGGGAGCGGGATTTCGGTCCAAGGCTACGTGCTGCCCGCCAGCCACGCGCGGAAGGGCAGACGCCATCAGTTCGTTTTTCTCAACGGCCGCCCAGTTGAAGACGCCGTGATCTCACGGGCGTTGGCGGAAGGATTTCGCGGCGCGATTTCGGATGGAATGTATCCGGCAGCGTGGTTGTGGATCGATTTGGAGCCGACGTTGGTGGATGTGAATGTCCATCCGGCGAAGCGTGAAGTGCGGTTCCACCGGCCCGTGGATGTGCGGGACACGATTCTAGAAGCCGTGGCTGTCGGCTTACGGCCAGCGGTGCCGGTGTTGACGCGAACCGAGCGGGCAGTGACGGTGGAAATTTTGCCTGCGGTTGTTAAGTTTCACGCGCCACAGACAAATTTACCGGAGCTGGTCGAGGAAGTGACTCCCTTACCAGCAGCCGGGGGTGCTCCCATTTTCCGGCTGGTCGGGATGCTGCATCAACGTTTCATACTGCTAGAGAGCGAGGATGGCTTAGTGCTTTTCGATCCCAAGGCCGCAAAGGAGCGGATTTATTTTGAAAAAATCATGCACCACGGCGACGGAGTGCTGGAAACGCAGGGATTGCTTGTGCCAGTCTTACTGGAACTTGATCCACGAGATTTGGATCTCGTACTGCGCGAGCGGATGGCCTTGCAAGATGCTGGGATCGAAGTCGAGGCCTTCGGTGGAAACACACTGCAAATCTGTAGCATACCCGCCTGCCTGCCAGTAGCAGATCCGCGGTCCTTTCTCGGCGCACTGATGGACGAACTGCTTCACGATTCGGCACCGGGCGCCAGATTCGCCCTCGACAGATTGGCGAGAGTGCTGGCAAAAAAAGCGGCTTCCTTGGTGATCCCTAAGCTAGGCGAGACCGTGCCACTGCTTGCAGAGCTTTTTACCTGTGAGTTGCCATATTGCGCTGCGGACGGACGGCCGACACTCACAGAATTCAGCATGAAAGAGCTGGAGCGCCGTTTCGGGAACGGCAGGCTGTGATTAGCGACGATGCTTCAATCTGCAGACCAATACTCAACTGATCAAAGCCAACAGCTAGACCGAGTATTCGGGGATCACTCCGCACGGGTGATACTTGAGGGAGATCCGCCAAGGCTCATTCATGTTGTGGAGGAATTGACGTTGCTATCCAAGCCGCCGAGATTCTGAACCAAGCTTTGTTGCTGACATTAAGATGTCATGCATTCAACGGATGGGAATATTCTCGGTATAGCACGTGTTCGCATTGAACGTCGCCAAACTCACCTTAATTGGAAACGCGGCGCGGTGGGCGGAGTGGCAGTGTTAGGCAAGGTGTTTATATTTATAT
>JANMYL010000116.1:0-6190 GCA_031382045.1 Akkermansiaceae bacterium
ATGGACGACGCGAGCTACACCGCCACATACGAACTCTCACTGCGCTTACCGACTCCGGCAAAAACCATGGCCGAGCTCGAAAAATCCAGCCCGCAGCTTTCTAAAATACTCCCGGGAATTTCAACGCTCATCGAGAAGGCGGAGGTCTCGAACTGGTTCGGCAAGCTTTATGAAAACAAGGTCGGACGTCTCCGCCGCGATGCCAATTTGCTCAATGAGCTGCTGACTAAGCACAATATTTACGACTGCGAGACCATCCTCCACTTCAAGTCCGCAAGCGGCCGCAAGGTCTTCTTCATGCAGGCGGAGATGGACGTGGTGTCGGATGGCTCGGACGGCGATCGCCTGCCGGAAATGCCTGCCGAAATCGTAGATTCCCCTAACTATCAGCCTTTTACCAGCTACGGCTGGCCCAAGAAAACCCAAGTTCCAAATCCAATGGTCGCCGGTTGGGAGCGGCGGATCGGCCTCGCCCAGAAAGAACTTGCCGCGCCTGCGACCCCCGCCGCCCGCAAAATTTGGCTGCGCGAACGGATCAAGTTTCTTCAGCGCGGCATCGACGATCTAAAAGCCCGCAGCTTCCTCATCGCGGACTACGACCCATTCATCGTTATCCCTGTGGATATTCTAACTTCCAATGACACATTTGCGCCCAATGTGGGCGATTACGCGGTCGTGATTCATGGGGGTAAGATTTATCCATGCATCGTCGGCGACGGTGGCCCTACCTTCAAAGTCGGGGAAGGCTCGCTGCGGCTCGCCCGCGAGCTAAACCCGAAAGCCTCATCATACAGCCGCCCGGTTTCTGATTTGAAGGTCAGCTACCTCGTCTTCCCGGGCAGTCGCGGGGCCGAGCGCGGGCCGCCTGATCTCGAAAAATGGCGTCAACGCTGCCATGAACTGCTTTCCGAAATAGGCGGACTTGGCGAGGGTTACGCGCTCCACCCATGGCAGGACACTCTGCCGAAACCGACGCCCCCAGTTCCGGCTCCTCCGCTCACTCCTCCGTCTCCAACATCCGACGTAACCGCTCCCGCGATAGCGCCTGAATGACCTTCACCAGAAGCAGCAGACAGATCAACGTCACCCCCGTTTCCAGTAGCGGAGCCGGTCCCCGCGGCCGCTCGCCGGCCATGAATTTCGCTAAATCGGGTAGGTTTCCTACGCCTCGGGCTGCCCCGAGTAGAGCCAGCACACCTGCGCCGATGATCCCGTGCCAATGCATTTTGATCGAGAAAATCGCACAAATCACGATGCCGCCGCCCAGCGTGAGCGCACCTTGAAGGAAGCCGGGGGCTTGGGCTCTATCCAGCACCGAGAGTGCGGCCACGCCCATCCCCAAAATTGCCAGGCCACAGATAAAAATATAAAATCGCATAACCGGACTTGAAGCGATCTTCCGGCCGCTAGCAAGCTTGCAGCAGAGTGCTGTCGCGTGGCACGGGAAGCCCTTGGTTACCCTCATTGGATAGCGTGATGGCGATGAATGACAAATTCGCCACCGTTCCCTGAGGTGGCCATATCAAATCAGCCGCTCTCAAAGCCGCTGATCCGCTGTCCTGACAGCGCTTAACTCGGCAAGTCCGCCCTCAGAGCGGTCAATAGCAGCGATCTGGGTCTTTCCTGCTTCAGACTTGTTTTTCACACCAGAGCTGTCGGAGTATAACAGGCAAGAATGCCTGCGCCACGTAGAGGGCATTCAGGCTGGCAAACTCATCCCTTGCCGTCAGCGGCTGGCTGGATTTAACTCTGCGCATGCACGAGGAAATTAAGCTCACCCGCGAAGTCGCCGCCATTCAAATCCCCAGTGGCGACTCGCTCTCACTGCCCGCCGGCACCGCCGTCTTTATCACCCAGCGCCTTGGCGGCACTTACACAGTTGCAACTTCTCAAGGACTTGCGCGGATTTCCTCGCAAGATGCTGATGCTCTCGGCGTAGATCCTGCTGAAGAACTCAAAAAGCAGGCCGAAGTGGTCCGCCTCAAGGATGCTCCGCTAGAAGAACAGGTTTGGAGCCAGCTCAAGGGCGTCTATGACCCGGAAATCCCGGTGGACATCGTCAACCTCGGTTTAGTTTACGACTGCTGCATTGAGGAATCCGACGGTAAGAAAATCGTCGCCGTGAAGATGACGCTCACGGCTCCAGGCTGCGGAATGGGTCCAGTGATCGCCGCGGATGCCCAGGCGAAAATCATGACCATCGATGGCATCGACGACGCACGGGTCGAGCTCGTTTGGGATCCAGCTTGGAATCAGGAAATGATTTCCGAGGAGGGGAAAATGAAGCTGGGGATGATCTGATCAGCTTGCAGACGGTTTCCACGTCTGGTCGATGTAGGCGATGATTGAGGGGATCGCGACATCAAGCACGTTGGCGACATCTTCGTAGGCGTGGCGTCCCATGCCGATCGGGTCGGGCACGTCGCTGCCGACTCCGCCGCTCGGGACATCGGCGAATTCGCAGACAAGGTAAAATTTGTCCGCGTGCTTGGGGAACCGGGCCTCAAGTATTTGCAAGTGACTGTGTGTCATCGCAAAGACGTGTGTGGCGGCGGTGAGTATGGCGTCCGAGACTGGACGACTGGCGAATCCGTCCAGCATCGCCGCACGCTTTTTTAGTAACTGGGCGGTTTCTTGGCTGCACGGCGTATTTTTTGAGGCAGAGACTCCAGCAGAGCTCACTACATAATCATGGCGCGCGGCGACGGCTTTGCGGAAAAGGCCTTCTGCCATGGGGCTGCGACAGGTATTTCCGGTGCAAACAAAGAGCACATGCTTCAGATCAGACATCGCGGCGGACTCTGAGTGACAGGAAGTGATTCGTCAAATCGCAATGGGGTGTGCCCGGGGTGAATTCCTCGAAATACTCCAATAGACAGCATGATGTGATTGCTAAATCGGCGCTACGAACAAGGGAATTACTGCTTTGGTGATGCCTACCTGATCGGATCAGTGGCATAAATCATTTTCGGTAAGGGGATTTTTTAAACGGACAAACAGAGAAAAAATGAATCGGTGAAAGACAGCGGGCAAGGAATGAAGTAGACCGTTTGCAATGGTTGAGGGTGACGAGAAAAAAGTGGACGAGCGCGATGCGATTTTAGTGCAGGGCTATGCGAAAACCCGCAAGAGTTTGATCGCCCGGTTGGATAATTGGGAGGATCAGAAGACGTGGGACGAGTTTTACCAAACTTACTGGAGATTGATTTACGCAGTGGCTGTGAAGGCGGGGCTTCGGCAGGATGAGGCGTTCGACTGTGTGCAGGAAACGATTTTATCCATCGCTAAGCAGAGCAAGAAGAAGCTTTACGATCCAGAGCAGGGTTCGTTCAAAACGTGGTTGATGAATATGACGCGTTGGCGGATTAATGATCAATTCCGCAAGCGCAAGAAGGACACGGCGATGGTGGTGGGGGAGTGGGACAACGAGCGCAAGACGGCGGTTATCGACCGCGTGGAGGACCCCAATGGCGATGTGCTGTCGCGGCTGTGGAATATCGAGTGGAAGAAAAACATCGCGGATGCGGCACTCTCTCGGGTGAAGGCGCAGGTCTCGCCGAAGCAGTATCAAATTTTCGATTGTTACGTGATCAAGGAATGGGACGCCAAGCGAGTGCAGGACCAGCTCCACGTGAGCATGGCACAGGTTTATTTGGCAAAACACCGGGTGGGCAGCGTGCTCAAAAAGGAATTGGCCAAACTCGAAGACGAAGCTGATGGCGATTAAGATCCGTCCGAATCCTCCGATTCCCGATCACGAGGTTCTCCGTAAAATCGGTGGCGGCGCGTATGGCGAGGTCTGGCTGGCCCGCGGGGTGACGGGCGCGCTGCGTGCGGTGAAGGTGGTGTGGCGCGAGGATTTCGAGGATGAGCGGACTTTCGAGCGGGAATTTGAGGGGATTTTGAAATTCGAGCCGATTTCCCGGAATCATCCAGCATTGGTTAATATTCTCCACGTGGGCCGCAGTCCGGATGGAGTTTCCTTCTACTATTATGTGATGGAAATCGGCGACGACATGACGTCCGGCCAAGACATCAATCCCATCGAATACGAGCCGCGCACACTGCGGGCGGATAATCACTTGGGCTCGCAATGGGACACTAACGAGTGCATCGACGTGGGCTTGCGCCTGGCTGAGGCACTGGATCACTTGCATGAACGTGGGCTGGCGCATCGCGATGTGAAGCCGTCTAACGTGATCTTCGTGAATGGCCGGGCGAAGCTTGCGGATATCGGGCTGGTGGCGGTGCGCGGCCAGCGGACGTTTGTCGGGACGGAGGGATTCGTGCCGCCGGAGGGACCGGGCTCGGCGCAAGCGGATGTCTATAGCTTGGGGAAAGTTTTGTATGAAATCGCCACAGGTAAGGACCGCTTGGCATTTCCCGAATTGCCGGACGAGATGCCTTCCGGGGCAGACCGTAAGCGCTGGCTCGAGCTTAACCGGATCATCTGCGACATCTGCGAGCCGCGAATTTCTAAGAGGAAAATCTCCACTGCTGCGAATCTCGCGGATGCCCTGCGCCGCCTGCAACGCGGCAAACGGAGGCGCTTGAGCGGCCTCGCCGTCTGGATGACCACGTTGGTGCTCGTGGGCTTCGTCGGCTTGCTCAGTTGGCAAATGGTTAAGGATAGTGAGTGGGTGAGGCGGATAAATCCTGCGCCCTTACCGGTGCCGCCGCAGACGGGCATGCTGCGCGTGGTGAGCGCGCCAGAAGGTGCCGAAGTGCGAGATGCTAAAGGCGAATGGATAGGCACCACCAACACTGGCCTCATTCCCGTCACGGTCGGGGAGACGTATTTTTTCACCATGAAACGCAGCGGCTACCGTGCGCTAACGCTTCAGGGAAAGGTGCCTGCGACGGTCGTTTCCGAGCCGCTGGTGCTTTTCGCGAGTTTGGAAAATTTCTCGCCGCCGCAGATGGGTGAAAAATGGAGTGATCACCTCGGGAACTCTTACCAGCCTGTCGAGAGTAAGCATGTGGGCACCGGCATGGTGAAACGCTCGCTGTGGATGCTGTTCGCCGAAGCCACTGCAAGGCCGGGAAAAGGGGGCGAATTCATCGAAATCCCCCAAAACAACCGCCCCGAGGAGATCGCCCTTTTCTCACTCAGCGAGGCCCAAGCGTTTTGTGAGTGGTTCCAAGAAGGCGCATTCAAGGCGGGCTTCCTCTCGGAGGACAACGAAGTGCTGCCACTTTGGGAAAACTCATTTGAAAAAACTGGCTTGAGCGAGACCGCCCGCCGCGACGGATTGAGACCCTTCCGCCTGCAAGTCAGCCCCATCAACTATGGCGAGATCACCATCACCACCGAGCCGCCGGGCGTGGAAGTTTACATCAATCCCACCACTGACCCGACCAACCGCGGGTCTGCGGGCTCGACGGATGGCCCCTTGGTCATTCCCAAAGTCAAACCAGGAGCATGGCAACTCTATCTCGTCCGCGAGGGCTACAAACCACTGACCCTGGATCTCAATGTCGGCGAAGGTGAAAAAGTCTCTCGGAGCCTCACCTTGGAGAAAAGCAAGGGTGCTGTATTCGGGAAACCATGGGAAAACGGCATCGGCATGCGCTTCGCCCCAGTCGATCAAGATTTACTCGTCTCCATTTGGGAAACGCGGATTCGAGATTACGAACAATTTAGCAAAAACTCCAATCGGCCAGCGCTTCGTACTGCATATTTCCGCCAAGAACCGGACCATCCCGTCGTCAATGTCTCCCGCAAAGACGCGCAGGCTTTCTGTGAATGGCTCACCGAGCGTGAGCGTAAGGACGAGCGAATCGCCCTTACTCACCACTATCGCCTGCCCACCGACTTGGAATGGAGCATGATGATCGGACTCCGCGAAGAAGAAGGAATAAGCCCCGGCTGGCGCGACGGCCGTAAACCGCGATCCTATCCGTGGGGCAGCATCTGGCCGCCTGTCGGCAAGGTCGGAAACTTCGCGGACATGGCCGCCGACACCGCTGGCAGTGTGCCAAGCGACCGGATCATCTCTGGCTACGACGATGGATTTGCTTTCACCGCCCCCGTCGGCTCATTCCCGGCCAATTCTCTCGGTCTCTTCGATCTCAGCGGAAACGTCCAAGAATGGGTGGAAGACGATTACTCCAAGCTCGGGAAAAGCCTGCTAGGCGTCCTACGTGGCGGATGCTGGATCACCGGCCAGTCAGAAAACCTCCTCGCTGG